>NZ_JBHSHW010000025.1:0-62959 GCF_042653305.1 Paenibacillus sp. GCM10023252 | reverse complement strand
GCTTTATTGCTTTCCGATCTTTCGATCGGGGCAGTTTCACTCGTTGTTCAGTTTTCAAAGAACAATTTCTTCTTCATTTCTTACTCTCGTCAACCGCCTATGTCTCAGCGGCGACAAGAAATAATATATCACAGACCGATAACATTATGCAACCCTTTTTTGCAAAAAAAGTTTATGCACTTAAATTACTTGTAATTACGGATGTTAAGGGCATAGCGGGAAAGTTCCTTAGGGGTCGCAATGCGGGCATACATACGGAAGATTATCTTGTAGCGGCGGGTAATGGCACCCTTAATATCGCCATCCAAGCGGGAGTCGTTCAGGTCAAGGAGCATCTCGTCCAGCTCTTTGCGCAGGACGTAGTCGAGTTCTTTGCATTCTTTGTCGTTGAATAGTATTCCGAGCATAACCGTAGCGGCCTCCTTATAGTTGAACAGCGAACAGCCCTAGAGATTCAAGCGTTACAGCCAGGGCGGGAACAAAAAAAGCGGCATCCTCGCTAAACGCGAAAGACGCCGCCTTACTGTTATGCTCAAATAATGGAAATTTTATTACAAAGAGATTAACCAAACGGTAAGAGTACTCTCAATAATAGAAGCTACAAGCATGGCCACGACTAGAATAACCATAATCGGGATAGTACGAACAACAAAGCTCTCTACAGAGGCAAACGCTCCTTGCTTGCGCCTGAGCACTTGGCCAAGTCCGCTTAGCACCAGTGTTCCGAACTTCATGCCGTACGCACAGGCAAGTACAATGGCTGGTATCTCAATCCACCCATGCGGGAGCAAGCCTCGAACGATAAGATCAAGGGTATAACCCGCTCCCTCTGCCATTAACGTATGGTGAATGAGGTAACCTACAACCATACCGTTCACAAGCAGGAACAACAGAGGTATGATGCCGAACAAGGCACCGAGGTACATAACGAAGATGGCCTTCACCGCATTGTTCAGGAAAATGATGATCATGAACATTAGGGTCGGGTTCGAAGAATCCTCAATGGAGTCCCCCATCTGCTTAAGTGAGTTCATCTGACCTTGGATGAAGGATTCGAATGCGGTATTCGTCCCCCCAATGATGATTCCGGCAAAAAACAGGATAAAGCCAAACCTGATATAAGGCAGCATGTCACGCAGATGATTGCGAATGGCGCTCCATTGAAACATGAGAGCATACCTCCTAGTCTATGGACGCTTGAAGGAAACAAGCATGAATAAGTTAGATGTACGAGCATAGATTGTACTAGAACAAGCTTACATTAGAGAGGAGAGCCCTTTAAGATGAACTTTTTCTACGTTATGAACGGAAGAAAGATTAAAAGGTATTTTTTCATCATGGCTGCCATTGTGTTCTCCGTGGGTGTCATCTATGCAGAGCGGGATAATATTACGGTGTTCGCCCCGCAGCAGCCAGCTGCCATCTACAGTGTTCCGACAGATAAGAAAGTCATTGCCCTGACCTTCGACATCTCATGGGGGGACAAGCGCACAGAGCCCATCCTTGATATTCTGAAGGAGAATAACGTGAAGCAGGCTACCTTCTTCCTATCCTCACCCTGGAGTCAATCCCATCCTGACATTGTCAAAAAGATCGTGGACGCCGGCTACGAAATTGGCAGCCACGGGCATAAGCATGACAACTACAGCAAGCTTAGCGACGAGGAGATTCGCACTCAGATTACGACGGCTCACTCTATCTTATCTAACCTGACTGGTAAAAAGCCTAATCTCATCCGTCTGCCTAACGGTGACTTCGACAAGCGTGTGCTTCGCATTGCGGAACAGCTGAACTACAAGGTCATTCAATGGGATACGGATTCCTTGGACTGGATGAACATCGGAACAGATAAGATTATTGACCGTGTCGTCACCAGAGCTCACAACGGAGATATCATCTTGATGCATGCAAGTGATTCCGTGAAGCAAACCCATGAAGCTCTACCTGCTATCGTTACCCAGCTGCGGGCAAAAGGCTACGAGTTCGTAACGGTGTCAGGACTTATCGCCCAGACCGAGGTGGATGGCAAGAGCGTTAACGAGCAAGCTCCCTCTACACTAGGTAACCGGTTGGATGCAGCAGAATAATACTTATGGTCCTATAGGGCCGGCTTGGCAGCTCCTTCTGCTGAGTCGGTCTTCGCTGTGCCTACGAGCCGGTGAAGCATCAGAATCTGGTAGGCATTGCAGAAGAAGAGCGGGATCATCATAAATACGATAGCCGACATGTTCGTCTCCCCATCGAATGATGGCCAAGCTTCAATGAAGGTCACGACGAACATGAGGAATAACGTGGGAACATATGCACTGCCGTTCGTCTGCTTCACCTTAATGGAAGCTATCCCTGCTGAGCCCAGAATGAGGAGCAGCGGAAGCAGCCAGAAGAACCAGTTATTCTCTCGATCTGTGAACAGCAAGTAGCCTAGTCCAATTACGGCAAATAATGTCGTGTAAGCTTGCAGCGCATTCCATAGATAGCTGCGTCGGAACACACTTAGTGCAATAAAGTTAAGAGTCAAATACGCAAAAAAGCCCATCTGGCTAAACGCGCCAAACATGACCCCTACGATAAGCATCATCATGGCATTAAAGCCTGTAGCCTTCAACCCGCTGATCTCCGCGAATTCGAAGTCCCCGGTTGTCCAATACATAATCAAACCGCTTATGACGGTGACAATGCCCCCTACGGCCATGCAGCTCCAGAATAGGAAGAACCATTTTCTTAAATTCATATGTGTAAACCCCCTTATTGTCACCCATTATTTTACCACGAACGGGCTAAAAAGCTAATGGATGTCCATGATAATCCCGTGAACATTGAAGCATAATACCGTTAGGTACCATGCTCAGAAGGGAGATTGTGAAGGAATGCGCAACTATTGGGCACATCTTGTCCTCATAACGGCTATGTTGTTCGTATTGACCAGCTGCGGAGCGGAACCATCCGGAGGCAGCAGTCAGCAGATGAGCTATAAAGATATGAAGTCGATGGTGATCGATATTCTGAAAACCGAGGATGCCCAGAAGGCACTCCAGGAATCTACCGCATCAGGATACAAAGGCTCTGGCGGTACGACTATGCTGTCCGTACAGGATCAGGAACAAGTCAGGTTGTCCGTGAAGGATGTCCTGGTCTCTCCCGAATATGACAAGGTCATTAAGTCCTTAATGACGGATACGAAGTTCGCTGGCGAATTCGCCAAGGCTGTTAACAAGCAGAACAAGGAGATTCACAAGGCGCTGCTCAAGGATCCAAGCTATCAAGCCGATCTCATCAAGGTCATGAAGAACCCGGAAATGGATAAAATGATTCTCGAGGTGCTTCAGAGCACCCAATATCGCAAGCAAGTGATGACGATGATGCAGGAGGCGATGGGCAATCCCCTGTTCCGGGTCGAAGTGCTCGATCTGATGAAGGAAGCTGTCCGAACGGAACTTAAGCCTAAGCCCGATGAGAAGGTCGAGAAGAAGAAGAAGGAAGAAGAAGATGGCGGTGAAGAGGACTCCGGTGGCGGTGAAGGCGGTAGTGAAGAAGATGGCGGCGGTGAAGACGGCGGGATGTAGATTAGCTTGTAAGTTGATCGCTGGACCGATTGGCTGGCATCGTGAGTGCAGGGATTGGTGAGGTGAGGTAAGGTAAGGTTGCGGAGATATGAAGGTTCACTAAGGCAGTTGTGAAAAAAAAGCCCAGCTTCGGTGATCCGCAATGATGCGGTTCATCCGGTGCTGGGCTTTTTGGTTGTGGAGTCGGTGTGAAGGAGGGCTTGGCAGTTAAGAGCTTAGAGATCGAAGGCTTGGAGCTGCGTGCTCCATTGCTTGAAGAGCTTCGAGCTTGTTCCCTATTGCTCGCACTTGGTTATGATGCGATCTGCCAGGTCGAGGTACAGCATGCCGATCTCTGTATCCTGCTTGTACACGGATGGTGAGAATTCCGGCTCGGTCGGCAGGTTGTCCGGTTGACCAAGCGGTATCTGAGCCAGCAGCTCGGAATTCAGAGATTCCGCCAATCGCCCACCGCCGCCTCTGCCGAAGATATACTCTGGCTGTCCATTGACTGGGTTCGTGAAGTGAGACATATTCTCCACGATTCCGATAATCTCGTGCTCGGTCTTGATCGCCATGGCTCCCGCGCGTGCAGCGACGAAGGCTGCTGTCGCATGAGGAGTCGTCACGATAATCTCCTTGCTCTGAGGGATCATCTGATGCACATCTAAGGCGACATCCCCCGTGCCAGGAGGCAGGTCGAGCAGCAAGTAATCGAGCTCTCCCCACTCAATCTCAGAGAAGAAGTTGCGAAGCATCTTGCCGAGCATCGGCCCTCTCCATACGATCGGAGAGTTGTCTTCCACGAAGAAGCCCATGGAGATGACCTTCACACCGAATCGCTTGATCGGGATGACGCGTTCATTCACGACCTCCGGCCGCTCTTCAATGCCCATCATATCGGGCACGCTGAAGCCATAGATATCGGCGTCGATGATGCCGACGCGCTTCCCTAGCCGGGCCAAGGCGACCGCGAGGTTCACGGTCACCGTGGACTTGCCGACGCCGCCCTTGCCGCTGGCGACGGCGATGAACTGCACCCCGCTGGCTGGATCCAGCAGCGGGTTAGACAGCCCAGCCCCGTGCCCCTGAACGGGCGGCGGGCTGGCAGTCTTGGCCGCGCCAGCGGCGGCAGCAGTAGCGCCTTGCGGAGCAGGCGCTTCACCCGCGCTGCCGCCAGGCGCGGTGCCGCGGGGCGCGAGCGCTTCCGCGCGCTCGTGATCGCCCATGGGGCGGAACCGGAAGTACACGGTTCCGGCCCCGGCGCGCACGAGCGCCTCGCGCAGCGCGGCTTCGAGCGAGGGCTTCGCCTCCTCGCTCGAGGTCAGGACCGTCAAGGATACCTGACGGTCCTTGACCATGACGTCGCGGATGACGACAGCATCCGCGTTCGTCCCGAAGGCTGCGGCCGCTTGCTCAGCGGCGGCAATCACTTGTTCACGTGTTAACATAGAGAGTCCCACCTTTATGTAGTTGCATTTTTTTAATAGGGATAGATTGTAATCATTATAACATAGCAGGCTGGGGAATGCTTCTCCGCAGGTGGGCAGATCTCAGGGTGTGGAATGGTGTCGTTCATGTGGTTCATGCTCTTGGTCAGCCGTGTTACGAGTTACATCCGCTATTCCAGCTCTTGCTGCCCCGTTGCAGCTGCTGGAACCTTCTCTCCCGCACAGAATCTGAGAATGCCTTGGTACACGGACGCTGCAACCTGACGCTGGTAATTCGCATCGGCAAGGAGCTGGGATTCACCAGGATTGGACAGGAACCCTACCTCAACCAGTGCGGTTGGCATCTCCTCCAGCGCCTTCAGCAGGTAGACCGTATTCGCCGTAGCTGCGATACGCTTCGTATTCTCCAGATTGCGCTTCATCTCATCTTGAATCAGTGCGGCTAACCGCTGATTATCCGGATGGTTCGGGTAGAAGAACGTCTGAGCGCCAGACCACTTCGGTGAAGGTATGCTGTTCATGTGAATGCTTAAGACTAACGTCGGCTTACTCTCTCGTATCTGTTCAACCCGCCTCAGCAGATCCTCCGTCTTGCGCTTGCTGTATGCTCGTGTCCCTTGATCGGCAAGATCATAATCGCCCTCGCGGGTCATGATGACAACAGCTCCTGCTTCCTGAAGATAATCACGAAGCTGGAGTGCTATAGCGAGATTGAGATCCTTCTCAACCACTCCTTGCTTGCTCACAGCCCCACCGTCTGCTCCGCCATGCCCTGCATCTATGGCAATGGTCTGGCCGGACAGCGGCAGCGTCCAATACGTCCAAGTCCGTGATACGGGCATGTCCTGAGTGAGCAATATGGCTGTCAAGAGGACGACGAACACTCCTACGGCTATTCGAAGCGCTCCTCTGTAGTTCATCCAGATGACGAGACGACTTCTCCGTCGGCGCATAATAATACAACCACCCCATTCCTTAAGCTGATGCCACGTACATTGCACTTATCGCATAATCGGAGCTGATCATGGGATAAGCCTGTACTCTGTATCATCTTATGGGACGAGGTGGTTGATTATGTTACGTTAGATTGGATTAAGAGAATACGTTACTCTACTCATCTAGAGCTTAGAGCAATCTGGTCTAGCCTACTGGCTGCTCCGACATGCCTTCGATTAGAATCTTAGCTACCTCAGGACGGGAGAACTCTGGTGGCGGGCATATGCCGTCACGAAGCAGTGCGCGAACCTTCGTACCGGACAAGGTCAGATGCTCGGACTTGTCATGAGGGCAAGTCTTCGTCGTGGCCATATTGCCGCACTTCTGACAGAAGAAGCTGTGCTCGAAGTATAGCGGTGTGATGCCAAGATCTTCAGCCGGGATGGAACGCAGCAGATCTTGGGCTTCATAGGTGCCGTAGTAGTCGCCTACTCCCGCATGGTCACGGCCGACAATGAAGTGCGTGCAGCCATAGTTCTTCCGAACAATCGCGTGGAAAATCGCTTCGCGAGGACCAGCATAACGCATAGCTGCCGGGAACACCCCTAGGAAGACTCGGTCTGCAGGGTAATAGTTGTCAAGAAGCGCCAAGTAGCTCTTCATTCGAACGTTCGCCGGCACATCGTCGGACTTCGTCTCGCCGACTAACGGATTCAGGAACAGCGCATCTACAATCTCCATAGCTGTCTTCTGAATGTACTCATGCGCACGATGAACAGGGTTGCGTGTCTGGAAGCCTACAACGGTCTTCCACCCCTTCTCTGCGAACATCCGGCGAGTCTCTGAAGGATCGAAGTAGAACTCTTGGAACTTCTCCGGCTGAGGGCGGTTAAGCACCGTAATGGCTCCGCCGATATAAGTGGACGGGCGAGCAAGAAGCTTCTGAACACCTGGATGCTCCAGATCATCAGTCTTGAATACTTGAACCGCCTCATGCTTCTGATCCGCTTCGTATATACTATTAATATCAATCGTTCCGTACAGTATGCCATCTTCACCCACAAGCGCTGCACGCTGTCCACGTGTTAGCTTCGCGGCTGTAGCTTCATCTACCGATAAGGTCACTGGAATGCTCCATACCGTCCCATCTGCAAGACGCATGTTGTCGACTACAGAGCGGTAATCCTCTTCATTAAGGAATCCAGTCAGCGGAGAGAAGGCACCTACACCAATTAGATCTAGATCCGAGATGGTCCATGTGTTAATTATTATCTGCTGCAGGCTGGCTGCTTCACTTATCAGCGTGTCCCGCTCAGTTCCAGCTGCGACCCGGTTAACCAGAACGCCGCCATGAGGTTGAATAGTACTCATTATCAGTCATTGCCTCCTAGAATCTTATGCTAATGAATCGCTTATGAATTATTTATGAAGTCCGCATTCTGTCTTCTCAGATTCTGCCCAGCGTCCGGCACGCGGATCTTCACCTGGCATAACCTGACGTGTGCATTGCTCACAGCCGATACTTGGGTAGTTCTGATCATGAAGCGGGTTGTAGATGACATCATTGTCACGGATGTAATTCCACACATCCTCATTCGTCCAGCTGGCAATCGGGTTGAACTTGATGAGACCGAACTTCGTATCGTATTCAACCTTCTTCGCATTCGCCCTCGTTGGCGCCTGATCACGTCTGATGCCTGTAATCCATGCATCATACTTGGACAGGATTCTCGTGAGCGGCTCTACCTTACGGATGTTGCAGCATGCATTCGGGTTGCTCTTCCATAGCTCCTCCCCATGTGCAGCAGCCTGCTCCTCAGGTGTAATCTCCGGCTTCACTTCGACGAATGGAATGCCTGGGTAACGCTCTATTAGGCGGTCACGAGTCTCATACGTCTCTTTGAAATGGAAGTCCGTGTCCAGATAGAAAATATCCGTGGTCGGGCTAATCTTCTGCAGCATGTCAACGAGTACAACATCCTCGGCTCCAAAGCTGCAAGCAAAAGTCATATTCGGAAATGCTTCTACCGCATAGGCGATAATCTCTTGCGGCGTTGCATTCTCAAGCTCTTCTGCTTTCTGCTTCACTAGCGCTTCTTTCTCAAATAAGTTCATGTGATGCCCCTCCGTTATTAATTCCTAGTAAAATGATAAGTATTAATTAAGATTATACGGCTTAACGGTATTTTGTTCAATGAATTGTTTGTGCCCATTATATGAAAAAATACCTTTCCTGTAACCAGGAAAGGTATCGATGTAGGCATATTAACGCTTGGAGAACTGTGGAGCGCGACGTGCAGCCTTTAGGCCGTACTTCTTACGTTCCTTCATACGAGGGTCACGAGTGAGGAAGCCAGCACGCTTAAGCGCTGGGCGAGTCTCGCCGTCAACCTTCAGTAGTGCACGGGAGATCCCGTGACGGATAGCACCAGCTTGGCCAGACATTCCGCCGCCGTGAGCGATAACCAGAACATCATATTTACCTACTGTGTCAGTAAGTACAAGTGGTTGCTTAACAATCAGCTTCAACGTTTCTAGACCGAAATACTCGTCAAGATCACGCTTATTGATAACGATGCGTCCTTCACCCGGCACGAGACGTACGCGTGCAACAGAGTGTTTACGACGACCGGTTCCATAGTATTGTACTTGAGCCATGAAACTGTCCTCCCTTTAATTACCCGCGAAGTTCGTAAACTTCTGGATTTTGTGCTTGATGCGGATGAGCCGTACCAGCGTAAGCTTTAAGTCTTAGCTTCATTCTGTCGCCTTGACGAGTTTTCGGAAGCATGCCGTGTACAGCAAGCTCGATCACGCGCTCAGGAGTTTTGTCGATCATGACTTGGGCCGGAGTAACTTTCAGTCCGCCTTGGTACATCGAGTGACGGTAGTACATTTTGTCAGACATCTTCTTACCAGTAAGTACAATCTTCTCGGAGTTGATTACGACAACGAAGTCGCCAGTATCAACGTGCGGAGTGAATTGTGGTTTGTGCTTGCCGCGAATCAGGCTTGCAACTTCGCTAGCCAGACGGCCGAGCGTTTTGCCTTCAGCATCAATGATGAACCATTTGCGTTCAACTTCGCTAGGCTTAGCCATATAGGTGGTACGCATGGATGTTCCTCCTTTAGTTCTCTTTACAAGTTCTCATTTAATATAACAACGTTTCCGTGTGTTGTATTTCATTTCAATAGTTATTCGTATTCGCCAAGTTTGTGAATTCCTAGTCGGGGCTGTGGGATAGCCACTAAGAAAGCACAAGTTATATATTACTACATCGAGCGGGCTAAATCAACCCATTATTCGAATGGAATATACATGAATTCACAAACTTTGTTGCAGCTCTGCATATTCCACTTCCCACAGCATAAGAGCATGCGGCATTGCCGTTGGCCCAGCCAGCGACCGCTTCCGTCCCTGGAGTATACGTGTCATCTCCGAAGGCGCCAGCTTGCCTTGTCCGACCCACAGCAGCGTGCCCATAATGACCCTTACCATATTGTATAAGAACCCGTTGCCCGTAATGAAGGTATGAAGAATGCTGCCCTCTTGCCTCATCTGGACGTCATAGATGGTTCTAATATGATGAGGCTTCGTCGAATGGATCGAAGTGAAGGACGTGAAGTCGTGCTCCCCTACGAGCAGACGCAATCCCTCAAGCATCGCCTGAACATTAAGAGGAGTTGGATGATGATAGGCATAATGGCGATAGAACACATCAGGGAACTTAGCGAGATCGATGGAGTACCGGTACGTCTTGCGCTTCGCCGAGCGCCTGGAATGGAAGTCCAGCGAGACCTCATGAGCCTCTAGAACAACAATATCCTTAGGCAGCCTCGTATTCAGCGCAATTGCCCATCGCTCAGCAGGGATCGAAGACTCCGTATGAAAATTACACACCTGACCGCGCGCATGAACCCCCGCATCCGTCCGGCCAGAGCCGATAAGCAGGATATCCTCGCCGGTCAGCTTCTGAAGCGCAGTCTCAATCTCTACCTGGACGGTTCGTCCATAAGGCTGAGACTGGAACCCATTGAATTCGCGGCCGTCGTAGCTGACGATTATCGCAACATTACGCATACACAACCCTCCTTCCCTTAAACTAAGGGACTATTAGGGCGCTGCCCTTATACCCGTGGACGATGCTCAGGGCTTCGCCCTTGCGACCCGATAGCGACTAAGGGCTTCGCCCTTCGACTCCATAGAGCTTAGGGCTCCGCCCTTGTAACCCTCTCTTGCCCATCCCCCTAAATCCCCCTTCATAAGGGGGACCCCAGGGCAGCTGCCCTTGGAACCCGCCAATTGGCGTGCCTGCCACGTCAGAACAATCTTGTTCTGACTGTGCATTGCCCGCTATTATCCTGCCTGCGGCAGGAGGCGCTCCCAGTTAGAGGTGTCTAGTTACCCAAGGGCTTAGCAGCCGCAACCAAGGCACTATCCCCCTAAATCCCCCTTCATAAGGGGGACCCCAGGGCAGCTGCCCTTGGAACCCGCCAACTGGCGTGCCTGCCACGTCAGAACGCTCTTGTTCTGACTGAGCAATGCCCGCTAATATCCTGCCTGCGGCAGGAGGCGCTCCCAGTTAGAGGTGTCTAGTTACCCAAGGGCTTAGCAGCCGCAACCAACCCGTTAACCATTAACCTAGTTACTATAAAGGTTTAATGGCTTTAAAGGCCGCTAGGCGCGTTATAACACAGGTTGTCGGGGCAGCAGGCGCGGATTAGCCGCCTGCCAGCCCCTGCTCCCTACATCACCCTTGAGGGGAGATGGACGGGTTGGGAGCGGAGTAGGGTGTGGGGTGGTGAGAGTTTACGTCCTGCCTTTTCAGTCGAGTTATATCCATCAGATATAATCCTAGTAACTCGACTGGAACAGCAGGCTCACGCCCCATACCTCTACGCAGCCCCGCCCGGCCATTGCCCTGAAAGAGGTGATTTCACCCTTGAGGGGAGATGGACGGGTTGGGAGCGGAGTAGGGTGTGGGAGTGTGAGAGTTTACGTCCTGCCTTTTCAGTCGAGTTATATCCATCAGATATAATCCTAGTAACTCGACTGGAACAGCAGGCTCACGCCCCACACCTCTACGCAGCCCCGCCCGGCCATTGCCCTGAAAGAGGTGATTTTACCCTTGAGGGGAGATGGACGGGTTGGGAGCGGAGTAGGGTGTGGGAGTGTGAGAGTTTACGTCCTGCCTTTTCAGTCGAGTTATATCCATCAGATATAATCCTAGTAACTCGACTGGAACAGCAGGCTCACGCCCCACACCTCTACGCAGCCCCGCCCGGCCATTGCCCTGATAGTCTAGGTAAGATGTGCAATAAAAAAAGGTGGCCTCAAGGGTCCACCCTTCCTTATTAACCGCGATCCACTAGTTCCAAGAATACCATAGGCGCTGCATCGCCACGGCGGGGTCCCAGCTTCAGGATGCGAGTGTAACCACCTGCACGCTCCGAGTAGCGAGTAGCTAGTTCAGAGAACAGTTTTTGGATTGCATCTTGCTGTCCATCGATAGATTCACGACGAACGTAAGCAGCCACTTGACGACGCGCGTGAAGGTCACCCTTCTTCGCTTTCGTGATTAGCTTTTCAGCGATCGAACGAACTTCTTTCGCTTTTGCTTCAGTAGTCTGAATGCGCTCATACAGGAAAAGGTCAGTAACGAGGTCACGGAACAAAGCTTTACGTGAGCTAGCGTCACGGCCCAATTTGGAATATGCCATTGAATTTCCCCTCCTTCTATAATACCTGCCAAGTGACAGATATTAATTTCTCAAGCTGTCGGTCTCTACTCTTCCATGCGCAGGCCTAAGCCCAGCTCTTCCAGCTTCTCTTGAACTTCTTCGAGGGATTTACGGCCCAGGTTACGGACCTTCATCATATCCTCTTCGGATTTCGTAATCAGCTCTTGAACGGTGTTAATGCCAGCACGCTTCAAGCAGTTGTAAGAACGTACGGAAAGATCCAGTTCCTCGATAGTCATCTCTAGAACTTTTTCTTTCTTGTCTTCTTCCTTCTCGACCATGATTTCCGCGTCTTTGGCTTCATCGGTCAATCCAACGAACAAGTCCAAGTGCTCGGTCAAAATTTTAGCGCCGAGGCTTACAGCCTCTTCAGGGCGAATACTGCCATCGGTCCATACTTCAAGAGTTAATTTGTCGTAGTTAGTTACCTGGCCAACGCGTGTATTCTCAACGCTGTAATTGACACGAGTGATTGGCGTGTAAATCGAATCAACGGGAATAACACCAATCGGTTGATCGTCCTTCTTGTTGCGGTCCGCTTGCACGTAGCCGCGTCCCCGATTGGCGAATACCCGCATATGGAGCCGTGCGCCGGAGGCCAAGGTTGCGATGTGAAGATCAGGGCTTAGTATTTCAACATCGCTGTCTGCGCGAATGTCGCCCGCCGTAACGTTCCCTTCGCCCTCTGCGTCAATTTCCAACACCTTCTCTTCGTCGGAGTGGATCTTGAGCGACAGGCCTTTCAGGTTCAGAATGATCTCGGTAACATCCTCAATCACTCCAGGAACCGTAGAGAACTCATGAAGCACTCCATCGATCTGAACCGAGGTGACTGCTGCACCTGGCAATGACGACAATAGAATTCGGCGCAGCGAATTCCCAAGCGTTGTGCCATATCCGCGTTCCAGCGGCTCTACGATGAATCGTCCGTAAGTTCCTTCTTCATTCAAATCTACGGTTTCAATTTTCGGCTTTTCGATCTCAATCACTAATAGTACCCTCCTTCAAACGTCGCTCCGTTACAACCCGTATTATCGGTCAAATCACGTAGTATGCCAAACCTTCACAACCATTATTCACAAGTTGTTGTTATTTGATACCACTGCGAACGAACTATACGCGACGACGTTTCGGCGGACGGCATCCATTATGCGGGACCGGCGTTACGTCTTTAATCAGGTTAACTTCAAGGCCTGCTGCTTGCAGTGAACGAATTGCCGCTTCACGGCCTGCGCCTGGACCTTTAACCATAACTTCGACTGTTCTCATGCCATGCTCCATCGCTGCTTTAGCTGCAGATTCTGCTGCCATTTGAGCTGCGAACGGCGTGCTCTTACGGGAACCTTTGAATCCAAGGTTACCAGAGCTTGCCCAAGAGATTGCATTCCCGTGCGGGTCAGTGATCGTTACGATTGTATTGTTGAATGTCGAGCGGATGTGCGCTACGCCAGTCTCAATATTTTTCCGATCGCGACGTTTCGTACGAACAACTTTTTTAGGTTTAGCCATTGTCCTTTATCCCCCCTTATTTCTTCTTGTTAGCTACAGTCCGACGAGGACCTTTGCGGGTACGAGCATTCGTCTTCGTGCGTTGACCGCGAACCGGCAAGCCGCGACGATGACGGACACCACGATAGCAACCAATTTCAATCAAACGTTTGATGTTGAGAGAAATTTCGCGACGCAGATCGCCTTCCACTTTAACCGATTTATCAATCGCTTCGCGCAGGCGGCCTAATTCATCTTCAGTAAGATCACGAACACGAGTATCTTCGCTTACTCCAGTCGTGCTTAGAATTTTCTGGGAAGTAGTTTTACCAATCCCGAAAATGTACGTCAGGGCAATAACAACGCGCTTATCACGCGGTAAGTCTACACCAGCTATACGTGCCATATGTCGTTAACCCTCCTTTATCCTTGTTTTTGTTTGTGTTTCGGATTTTCACAAATCACCATAACGTTGCCTCTACGACGAATGACTTTGCATTTCTCGCAGATCGGCTTAACCGAAGGTCTAACCTTCATTGTGATTACCTCCCGGATCTTTCGGTCCTAAGCGATAAGCTTACTTCCGATAGGTGATGCGACCTCTTGATAAATCATAAGGAGATAACTGAATAACCACTTTGTCTCCTGTCAGAATACGAATAAAGTGCATTCTGAGCTTACCGGATACATGTGCTAGGATCTGATGACCGTTCTCCAGCTCTACCTTGAACATTGCGTTCGGCAACGGTTCAATGACCGTACCTTCGACCTCAATGACGTCTTCCTTGGCCACCGTCATTCTCCTCTCGCTTGCGCATACTTCTGAATTACATAACGTAACTTGGCATTGGTTACTCGGCCGGCTTCTTGGATGCTGCTTGTTACTTCGCTGCTGATGGCCGTCTGTAGCTCGAGGTGAAGGACATTCTTCTTCTTAGGTGTATCGAATCTTCGCTTGTCGCCATCGGCGATTAGGACAAAGCGTTCGTCTACCAATCCAATGATGACAGCATAGCTGCCTTCGTCCTTGCCTCGCAGAACCTTGATGAGTCGACCAACTTGCGGCTGCAGATCCATCATTGCTGTGGCTTCTGCAGTGTCAAGATCTCGTACCCGTTCTCCGTTACGGCAACCGTATGCTCGAAGTGAGCACACCATGTACCGTCTACTGTTACAACCGTCCAGTTATCTTCAAGCGTCCGGACATACCGTTCACCGATGTTAACCATAGGCTCTATAGCAAGCACCATACCCGGCTTCAGACGCGGACCTCGATCTGCAGGGCCGTAGTTCGGAATCTGGGGCTCTTCATGAAGATCGGCACCAATTCCATGACCTACATACTCCCGAACGACGGAGAATCCAGCTTCTTCAATCACGGTCTGAATGGCATGCGATATCGTAAACAATCTGACATCAGGCTTAACGAGCTCTAGTCCTGCGTACAGAGACCGCTCGGTAACGTCCAGCAAGCGCTGAGCCTCATCGGATATCTTCCCAACCCCGTAGGTCCAGGCCGAATCCCCGTGGAACCCTTCGTACTGAGCCCCAATGTCAATGCTTATTATATCGCCTTCATTCAGCTTGCGAGATCCAGGAAACCCATGCACGAGCTCGTCATTCACAGAAGCGCATATGCTGGAAGGAAAACCATTGTAACCTTTAAAAGATGGAATAGCACCTTGGCTTCGAATGTACTTATCCGCAATCTGATCAAGCTCACGAGTCGTGATGCCTGGTGCAACTGACTGTGCCATTAACCGGTGCGTCTCCGCTACAATACGTCCAGCTTCCCTCATCAACTGAAGTTCTGCTTCGGACTTGCAAATAATCATTACAGTGAACCTCTCAAATAGGAAGCAATGTCAGCTGTAACCGCATCGATTTCCTTCTCTCCATCGACTTCTCGAAGGAGGCCTTTACCACTGTAGTAGTTAAGCAGCGGCGCAGTTTTGGAGATATACTCATCTAATCGTGTGCCAACCTTCTCTTCCGTATCATCAGAACGCTGATACAATTCACCGCCGCACTTATCACAAGTGCCATCTTGCTTCGGTGGATTGAACATCACGTGATACGTAGAGCCGCATGCTTTACAGATGCGTCTACCCGTCAGACGGGCAAGCAGCAATCCACGATCTACTGTCAAGTTCACAACATGGTCAATGCTGCGATTCATCTCCGTAAGCATGCCATCAAGCGCTTCAGCTTGCTGCAGCGTACGAGGGAATCCATCGAGCAAGAACCCTTTATTACAATCATCTACGAGTAGACGTTCACGTACGATTCCGTTCGTAATCTCATCAGGAACGAGCAAGCCTTGATCGACATACTCCTTCGCTTTGAGGCCAAGCGGTGTTCCTTGCTTCATAGCAAGACGGAATGCATCACCAGTTGAGATGTGTGGTATACCGAATTCCGCAACGATGCGTTCAGCTTGCGTTCCTTTACCGGCTCCCGGAGGACCCATGAATAGAATGTTCATTCTGTGTTCCTCGCTTTAAGCACAATAGGCCCCTGTCGGGCTCTTAAGCACCTTGCGATGCCTAGAGGCCCGGTCAGAACCTAATGTTATTTATTGATAAACCCTTTGTAATGGCGTTTGATCAACTGGCTCTCAATCTGCTTCATCGTATCAAGGGCAACCCCGACCACAATCAGCAGCGACGTTCCGCCTAGCTGTACGGTTCTCGGTAAGCCTGCCAGAGCACCAAGTGCTACCGGTAGTACAGAGATGAACGCTAGGAAGATTGCGCCTGATAGTGTAATACGGGACATGACACGAGTAAGGTAGGAAGACGTTGGCTTGCCCGGGCGAATGCCTGGGATATATCCGCCGTTCTTCTTCATCTGATCTGCCATTTGTACGGGATTGATCTGGACGAAGGTATAGAAGAAGGTGAACCCGATGATTAACAATACATACAAGACCATACCAAGCGGCTTGTCATAGTATAGATTGCTAATAATCCAGTCTGCCCAATCCTTGCCTGCCCAGAACTGAGCAATCGTAATCGGGAACATAATGAGCGACACTGCGAAGATAACCGGAATAACACCTGCTCCGTTCACCTTCAGCGGAATGTGCGTCGACTGTCCGCCGTACATCTTCCGGCCAACAACACGCTTCGCGTATTGAACCGGAATCTTACGAATCCCTTGCTGAACGAAGATAACGAGTACGATAACGGCTATAACCACCGCAACGATCGCTACAATCTTAGCAATGCCCCAGAAGATCTGCTCCGTGCCAACGAATTGGTCGGTGTAGATCGTACGAATGTGACCCGGCAATCCAGCAGCGATGGCTGCGAAGATTAGAATCGAGATTCCATTGCCGATGCCTCTCTCCGTTATCTGTTCCCCTAACCACATGAGGAATGCTGTACCTGCGGTTAGAATAACGGCGATAACCAGGTAATCTACGAAGGTAGCTCCTACAATCATCTCATTGCCGTATGAGCGGTTGAAGCCGATTGCTGTTGCAAAACCTTGTACCAGACCTAGAATAATTGTTCCATAGCGAGTGATCTGCGCCAGCTTGCGCTTGCCGTTCTCGCCTTCCTTCGCCCATTCCGCGAACTTCGGAATAACATCCATCGTTAACAGCTGTACGATAATCGAAGCTGTAATATAAGGTGTAATACCGATTGCGAAGATGGAGAATTGGAACAACGCGCCGCCAGAGAACGTGTTGAGCAAGCCGAACAATTCCGTTCCAGCTTGATCAACTTGTTTGAATACTTCTTTATTGACACCTGGCACCGGTATGAAGGAACCGATACGGTAAATGAGCAAGATGAATAGAGTGAAGAGGATCCTCTTGCGAAGATCTTCTACCTTCCATATGTTGGACAAGGTCTTGAACAATTAGATCACCTCGGTTTTACCACCGGCAGCCTGGATTTTCTCTACCGCAGATTGAGAGAACTTGTTTGCTTTTACAGAAAGTGAAACCGTGATTTCCCCGTTACCCAAGATCTTAATGCCTGCCAGAGAATTTTTGACGATTCCCTGCTCAAGTAGAACTTCTGGCGTGACTTCGGTTCCTGCAGCAAAGCTGTTAAGCTCTTCAATATTCACAACGGCGTACTCTTTACGGAAGCGGTTGTTGAAGCCGCGCTTCGGTACACGACGATACAAAGGATTCTGACCACCCTCGAAGCCTGGACGGACACCGCCGCCAGAACGAGCATTTTGACCCTTGTGACCGCGACCGGAAGTCTTACCCGTACCGGAACCAATACCGCGACCGATACGTTTACGTACCTTCGTCGAACCCGGAGCAGGTTTGAGTTCATGCAATTTCATCGTTCGTACACCTCCTTAATAATTGTGTCTTAAGGTTTTATCTTATACCTCTTCAACTTTAACCAAGTGGCTGACATGAGTAATCATGCCGCGAATGGCCGGGTTGTCGTTCTGAACAACCGAAGTGTGAAGCTTGCGAAGGCCTAGTGCTTGAACCGTTGCGCGCTGCTTCTCGTTACGGCCGATCAAACTGCGAACGAGGGTGATTTGCAATTTTGCCATCGTATTCCCCTCCTTAACCTAAAAGCTCTTGTACGGTTTTTCCACGCAACTTCGCAACATCTTCCGCACGCTTCAGACGGGATAGTCCTTCAAGCGTAGCGTTAACCATGTTCATGGAGTTGGAAGAACCAAGAGATTTTGTCAAAATGTCGCCGACGCCAGCAAGTTCAAGAACTGCACGAACCGGGCCGCCTGCGATAACTCCAGTACCTTCGGAAGCTGGCTTCAGAAGAACTTCTCCTGCACCGAAATGTCCGATGACAAGGTGAGGAATCGTAGTGTTCACTAGAGGTACATGGATCAGGTTTTTCTTAGCATCTTCGATACCTTTGCGGATTGCATCAGGTACTTCAGAAGCTTTACCGATCCCTGCGCCTACGTAGCCTTTGCCGTCACCGACAACTACTAGTGC
This sequence comes from Paenibacillus sp. GCM10023252, assembly GCF_042653305.1. Taxonomy (NCBI): domain Bacteria; kingdom Bacillati; phylum Bacillota; class Bacilli; order Caryophanales; family Paenibacillaceae; genus Paenibacillus; species Paenibacillus sp. GCM10023252. The sequence goes on along the minus strand of NZ_JBHSHW010000025.1, from coordinate 44,855 downwards.
GCTAAAGCTGAAACGGCGTCCGCCTTTTACAACTTTAGATACGCGGTTGATATGGACAACTTTTTCAGTCAGTTCTAACGTATTCGGATCTACACGCAAGTCGTTTAACCTCCTTATAAATAAAGTCGATTAGAATTCAAGACCAGCTTCGCGAGCTGCGTCTGCAAGGGCTTGAATTCTGCCGTGATACAAGTAACCACCGCGATCAAATACGACGTCTTTAACGCCTTTCTCTTGAGCGCGTTTCGCAATCAGTTCTCCGACTTTGCGTGCTGCTTCGACGTTGCCGCCGTTGCCGATCGCTTCAGCAAGCTCTTTGTCCACAGTGGATGCAGATGCTACTGTTACGCCTTGCACATCGTCGATGATTTGCGCGTACATATGCTTGGAGGAACGGAATACAGACAGACGCGGACGTGCAGCTGTTCCGTTGATTTTTTTACGAACACGAAGGTGTCTTTTCAGACGCGCTTTGTTTTTGTCGCCTTTCGTAATCATGCTTTTGTGTCCTCCTTTCCCTTAACCTTATGCCGCTATTGTAAGCTCACGATAAAGTGGCTTATTTCTTCTTACCGGCTTTACCTTCTTTACGGATGATGCGTTCGCCTTCATACTTGATACCTTTACCTTTGTAAGGCTCAGGCTCACGTACGGAGCGGATTTTGGCAGCAGTTGCGCCAACTAGCTCTTTGTCGATACCGCGAACGGTAATCTTGGTGTTAGCAGGGACTTCGAATTCAATACCTTGATCGGGAACAATCTCCACTGGGTGAGAGTAACCTACGTTCAGTACGATTTTATCACCTGTTTTGTTAGCACGGTAACCTACGCCTACAAGCTCCAAGTTTTTGGAGAAGCCTTCAGTTACCCCGCTCACCATGTTCGCGATTACGCTGCGAGTCGTTCCATGAAGGGAACGGTGCAGTTTATTATCGGAAGGACGATCTACTTGGATTTCGTTCTCTTGTACATTCACGATCATATCTTTGTGAAGGGTACGAGTAAGCGATCCTTTCGGTCCTTTAACTGTAATTACGCTGTTATCCAAGTTTACAGATACGCCAGCAGGCACTTGGATCAGTTTGCGACCAATACGGGACATTGTTACACCTCCTGTCTTTATGACTTGTTTCTTACCACACGTAGCAGACGACTTCGCCGCCTGATTTCACTTGACGAGCTTCTTTATCGGTCATAATCCCTTTGGACGTGGAAATGATAGCAATTCCTAGGCCGCCCAGAACACGAGGGACTTCAGTCGATTTTGTGTATACACGCAGACCTGGCTTGGAGATACGCTTCAGACCAGTAATTACGCGCTCTTGGTTCGGGCCGTATTTCAAGAAAATACGGATAATCCCTTGTTTGTTGTCCTCGATATACTCAGCATCGCGGATAAAGCCCTCGCGCTTAAGAATCTCTGCGATTTGCTTCTTTGCTTTCGAAGCGGGCATTTCCACGGTTTCATGACGCACTACATTCGCATTACGAATGCGCGTCAGCATATCTGCAATCGGATCAGACATAACCATTGTGTTAACCTCCTTCCCGAACTAGGCTGATTACCAGCTTGCTTTTTTAACGCCAGGAATCTGGCCCTTGTATGCTAACTCACGGAAACAAATCCGGCAAATTTTGAACTTTTGCAAAACAGAATGCGGACGGCCGCAACGCTCACAGCGCGTATAAGCGCGGACTTTGAACTTAGGTGTGCGTTGTTGCTTCACTATCATCGAAGTTTTTGCCACTGGGTATTACACCTCCTAGAAGTGGATTACTTCGCGAACGGCATGCCCATTTGGGTAAGCAGCTCACGAGATTCTTCGTCCGTTTTTGCCGTCGTGACGATGACGATGTCCATACCGCGTACTTTATCGACCTTGTCATACTCGATCTCTGGGAAGATCAGCTGCTCTTTCAAGCCAAGCGTGTAGTTCCCACGACCGTCGAATGCTTTGTTCGATATACCGCGGAAGTCACGTACACGCGGGAGAGAGATGTTGAACAGCTTATCAAGGAAGTAGTACATACGCTCACCGCGAAGTGTTACTTTAACCCCGATTGGCATGTTCTCACGCAATTTGAATCCAGCGATGGATTTCTTAGCTTTTGTGATTACTGGCTTTTGACCAGAGATTAGACGAAGCTCTTCAACAGCAACATCAAGAATCTTAGAGTTAGAGACAGCCTCACCAACACCCATGTTGATAACGATCTTCTCAACTTTAGGTACTTGCATCACAGTTGTATAGTTGAACTTCTGCATCAGAGCAGGTGTGATCTCATTCAAGTAACGATCTTTTAATCTTGCAGCCATGTTCTATGGACCTCCTTCCTACAGTAAAGATTAGTCGATGACTTCTCCGGATTTCTTAGCGATCCGAACTTTCTTGCCGTTATCAAGCACTTTGTATCCGATGCGAGTTACTGAACCGCTCTTAGGATCAATGTGCATAACATTAGACACGTGAATCGGCGCTTCTTGCTCGATGATACCGCCCTGTGGATTAGCTTGGGATGGACGAGTATGCTTCTTAACAATGTTAACACCTTCTACGAGTACACGATTCTCACGTGGATACGCAGCGATTACACGGCCTTTCTTCCCTTTATCTTTACCTGTGATTACGATGACATTGTCATCTTTTTTCACATGCAATTTATTGTTGTGGGATTCAAGGATTTTCTTCAATCTTGGCACGAGTTACACCTCCTGCATGCTTGTTAATCAAGCTTAGCCTGACTTATTAGATTACTTCTGGAGCTAGCGATACGATCTTCATGAAGTCTTTATCACGAAGCTCACGAGCAACAGGTCCGAAGATCCGTGTGCCGCGCGGGCTCTTATCTTCTTTTACGATTACTGCTGCATTCTCGTCGAACGCGATATATGAACCGTCTTTACGACGAACAGAACGCTTCGTACGAACGATTACCGCTTTAACTACATCACCTTTTTTGACAACGCCACCGGGTGTTGCTTGTTTCACAGAGCACACGATTAGATCACCGATGTGACCAACACGACGTCCAGTACCGCCCAGAACACGAATACACATCAGTTCCTTCGCGCCAGAGTTGTCAGCAACAGCTAAGCGAGTAAATGGTTGAATCATTTCAACGTCCTCCTTTCGGGAAAATGCTTAGTTACTCTAATCGCACTTACAGAACAACAGCAACTTCTACAACTTCTACAAGTCTGAAGCGCTTGTCTTTGGACAGTGGACGAGTTTCCATGATTTTCACCATATCACCGATTTTTGCTTGATTGTTCTCATCATGGGCCTTGAATTTCTTCGTGTACTTAATACGTTTATGGTATAGATCATGCTTCTTGTAAGTTTCTACAGCAACCACGATCGTCTTATCCATCTTGTCACTAACTACTCGACCGACTTGAACTTTGCGGGCATTACGTTCGCTCATGTTCTTCCTCCTTCCTGTATCCGCTATATAGTAAGGACAACTCCATGCTTATCTATTAGCTGCTGATGCCGAGCTCTCTTTGGCGCAGAACAGTTTTTGCACGAGCTATGTCCTTACGAACATCACGAATACGTGTCGGGTTATCTAGTTGGCCAGTAGCCAATTGAAAACGAAGGTTGAAAAGCTCTTCTTTGAAACCAGCAACCTTTTGTTCAAGCTCAGCAGAGGTTAGGTTACGAAATTCATTAGCCTTCATTTACTTCACCACCCACTTCTTCGCGTTTCACAAACTTCGTCTTGATAGGAAGCTTGTGGGCAGCAAGGCGCATTGCTTCGCGTGCTGTTTCTTCTGAAACGCCAGCAAGTTCGAACAGAATTTTACCTGGTTTAACAACGGCAACCCACTTCTCAACGTTACCTTTACCGCTACCCATCCGCACTTCTAGAGGCTTCTGAGTGATAGGCTTAGCAGGGAAGATCTTAATCCATACTTTACCGCCACGCTTGATGTAACGTGTCATTGCAATACGAGCTGCTTCGATCTGACGGTTCGTAATCCATGCCGGTTCAACAGCTTGGAGGCCGAATTCGCCGAATGCTACAGTAGTGCCGCCTTTAGCACGGCCTTTCATGTGACCGCGTTGTTGTTTGCGGTGTTTGACGCGTTTAGGTACCAACATGATTAGTTGCCTCCTTCCTGGGGAGCTTTCTTCTTCGTAGGAAGGACTTCACCGCGGTAGATCCATACTTTCACACCGATACGACCGTAAGTCGTATGTGCTTCAGCTGTACCGTAGTCGATATCAGCACGCAGGGTATGAAGTGGAACTGTACCTTCGCTGTAGCCTTCCGAACGTGCGATTTCTGCGCCGCCGAGACGTCCGCTTACTGCGGTCTTGATCCCTTTAGCTCCTGCACGCATCGAACGTTGAATAGCTTGTTTTAGTGCGCGACGGAATGATACACGACGCTCTAATTGTTGAGCGATGCTTTCAGCCACTAGAATGGCATCCAGATCAGCTTGTTTGATTTCAGAGATGTTGATGTGTACTTTCTTGCCATTCGTAATCTTGCCAAGTTGAGTACGCAGGTTCTCTACTTCGGATCCGCCTTTACCAATAACCATACCTGGCTTAGCGGTTTGGATCGTTACGTTCACGCGGTTAGCTGCACGCTCGATCTCGATGTGGGATACTGCTGCATCTTTCAGCTTGTTTTTCAGATACTCACGGATTTTAACGTCTTCTAGAAGAAGATCGCCAAAGTCTTTGCCGGCATACCATTTGGATTCCCAGTCACGGATGATTCCTACACGAAGTCCGACTGGATTTACCTTTTGACCCACACGTTATCCCTCCCTTATTTCTCAGATACCACCAAAGTAATGTGGCTAGTTCTCTTGTTAATTCTGCTTGCGCGACCCATCGCACGTGGACGGAACCGTTTCATCGTTGGACCTTGGTTAACGAATACTTGTGAGATAACAAGCTTGTTAACATCCAGTTGATAATTATGCTCTGCATTAGCAATAGCAGAGTTCAACAGCTTCTCTACGATTGGAGAAGCAGATTTCGGCGTATGACGCAGAATAGCAATTGCTTCGCCTACTTGCTTGCCGCGGATTAGATCCACAACCAGCTTCGCTTTGCGAGGAGCAATACGGATAAAGTTAGCATGCGCTTTAGCTTCTGGCATGTGCTCAACCTCCTCTCACACGATTAAGTTAGTTATGAGCTTACGAATTAACGTCTGCCCGTTTTTTTATCATCGTCGGAATGACCTTTGTACGTACGCGTCGGTGCGAATTCGCCGAGCTTATGTCCAACCATATCTTCCGTTACATAGACAGGTACGTGCTTCTTGCCATCATAGACAGCAAAAGTGTGACCGATGAATTGCGGGAAAATAGTGGAGCGACGGGACCAAGTTTTGATAACAACCTTCTTGTTGTCCACGTTCAGATCTTCAACCTTCTTAAGCAAGTATCCATCAATGAATGGACCTTTCTTCAAACTGCGACCCATGTGAAATCCTCCCTTCACCCAGCATAGCGAGTTTCAAGCGTATAGGAATCAGAAAGGGCATAGAAGCAACATTCTGATTCACGCCGTTCGAATCAAGCGATTATTACTTCGTGCGACGACGAATAATATATTGGCTTGATGCTTTTTTCTTCTTCCGAGTTTTGTAACCAAGAGTTGGCTTACCCCATGGAGACATCGGAGATTTACGACCGATTGGAGCACGGCCTTCACCACCACCGTGTGGGTGATCGTTCGGGTTCATAACTACGCCGCGGACTTCAGGACGCTTGCCCAGCCAACGGTTACGTCCAGCTTTACCGATTTTCACGAGCTCGTGATCCTCGTTACCAACGGAACCGATTGTAGCGCGGCAAGTCTTCAGAATGCGACGAACTTCACCGGAAGTAAGACGGATAACTGCATAGTTATCTTCTTTACCAAGTAGTTGAGCTTCAGTACCAGCAGCACGAACGAGTTGTCCGCCTTTGCCAGGCTTCATCTCAATGTTGTGGATAACGGAACCGACTGGAATGTTCTCAAGCGGAAGCGCGTTACCAATCTTGATATCTGAACCAGGACCAGATACAACCTGATCGCCAACCTTCAGACCTTTTGGTGCTAGGATGTACGCCTTCTCACCATCAACATAATGGATCAAAGCGATGTTCGACGTACGGTTCGGATCGTACTCAATCGTAGCAACGTTACCAACGATGCCGTCTTTCGTACGCTTGAAGTCGATAATCCGGTATTTACGCTTGTGTCCGCCGCCGTGGTGGCGAACCGTAATTTTACCTTGGTTGTTGCGTCCAGCTTTTTTGAAAAGCGGTGCAAGCAACGATTTCTCCGGAGTGCTTGTCGTGATCTCTTCAAACGTCGAGACGGACATGGCACGGCGGGCCGGAGATGTCGGTTTGTACTTCTTAATAGGCACTTTCGATTCCCTCCTTATAAACTTGATGCATGTCTAAGCTTTTATTATACAGTCTCGAAGAACTCGAGCTCTTTGCTATCTGCGCTCAATTGAACAATCGCTTTTTTCCAGTCAGGACGGTAACCGCTGTGTTTACCATAGCGTTTCGGTTTACCCGCAACACGCATTGTATTAACACTCGTTACTTTCACTTTGAAAATTTGCTCGATTGCACTTTTGATTTCGGTTTTGTTCGAACGAAGATCAACTTCGAAGACATACTTCTTCTCAGCCATGTAATCGCTCGTACGCTCAGTGATAACCGGTGCCTTGATAATATCGCGTGGGTTTTTCATTACGCAAGCACCTCCTGTACTTTCTCTACAGCTTCCTTCGTGATAATCAGCTTGTCATGTACCATGACATCCAGAACATTGATGCCGTCAGCTGCGACGAACTTCACTCCTGGGATGTTACGTGCAGACAATGCTACGTTATCTTCGTAGTTAGCCGTTACGACAAGCGCTTTGCGGCCAACCTTAAGGTTGCTAAGGATTGAAGCGAATTCCTTTGTTTTAGGTGCTGCGAATGCCAATTGATCAAGAACGATAATTTCGTTATCAATCACTTTGGATGACAGAGCAGATTTAATCGCCAGACGACGAACCTTCTTAGGAAGTTTGAAGCCGTATGAGCGTGGAGTCGGACCGAATACAGTACCGCCGCCTACCCATTGTGGTGAGCGAATGCTACCTTGACGTGCACGGCCCGTTCCTTTTTGTTTCCAAGGTTTACGACCGCCGCCGCGTACTTCGGAGCGTCCTTTAGTTTTATGGTTACCGTGGCGCTGAGCTGCTTGCTGCAGAATTACTGCACTGTGCAGAACGTGAGTGTTAGGCTGAATTCCGAATACTGTTTCGGATAGTTCAACTTCACCCACCTGTGAGCCGCCCACGTTGAATACTGCTACTTTAGGCATTTCTGTTCCTCCTTTCTTTTAACAATATTATTTCTTAACGGTTTGTTTTACTTTAACGAAGCAGTTTTTCGGACCTGGTACGGAGCCTTTAACGAGCAATACGTTACGCTCTGTATCTACACGAACGATCTCAAGCTTCTGAATCGTAACAGTCTCGCTACCCATGTGACCTGGAAGGCGTTTGCCCTTCGGTACGCGGTTAGCTTGGATTGAACCCATGGAACCTGGTCCACGGTGGTAACGCGAGCCGTGAGCCATAGGGCCTGTGCTCTGGTTCCAACGCTTGATAACACCTTGGAATCCTTTACCTTTTGAAATACCTGTTACGTCAACGAATTCGCCCTCTGCGAACAAGTCAGCTTTAATTACTTGGCCAACCTCGTAGTCACCGAGTGTAATACCGCGGAATTCACGAACGTAGCGCTTAGGAGTCGATCCCGCTTTTTTAGCGTGGCCGATTTCCGGCTTGATCGCTCTTCTCTCTTTCTTATCAGAGAAACCAAGTTGTACAGCTTCGTAGCCATCGTTTTCTTGGTCTTTTTTCTGAAGCACTACACAAGGACCTGCTTCGATAACAGTAACCGGAATTACATTGCCATCAGCAGAGAAGACTTGAGTCATACCTAGCTTTTTCCCTAAGATACCTTTCATGTTGACACCTCATTCCCTTTCTATAATCGCATGCTAGAATAATAAAATTTACAGCTTGATTTCGATATCTACACCGGATGGCAGATCCAGACGCATCAGCGCATCAACCGTTTGCGGCGTTGGGTTTACAATGTCGATCAAGCGCTTGTGTGTACGCATTTCGAACTGTTCCCGAGAATCCTTGTACTTATGAACCGCACGGAGAATGGTGATGATTTGCTTTTCCGTTGGTAACGGAATCGGCCCGGATACGCCTGCACCGGAACGTTTTGCAGTTTCAACAATTTTCTCTGCAGATTGATCAAGAATTCTGTGATCGTATGCTTTCAAGCGAATACGAATCTTTTGCTTTGCCATATAAGTCCCTCCTTCTATCGCCCAATTAGTTATCGGACATACTCCGTGAGAAAACCCGGCACATGCCCCATGGCAAAGGGGCCGGGTGTGTCGGCAACCTCTCACATCAACGCAACGTCGCAGACCAACAGTCAATATTATATCGAAATGGGCGGGCAAATGCAACTAAAAGTTTAATGTTTGTGAATAAACTTTTCAGAAGCTTTAAACCAGTCCAATATCGATATCATGTTGACTCCCGTGATAACAAAAGTCCGGCATAAGTTATCTCTACTCGCCGGCACCAATAGAACTCATTATATCGGTTTCGTTCGCTATATAATAGAGGGAATTAGTGTTAGTCGCAGCCAGCCGGCCGCTCGTTCATCTATTTATATAGAAGAAACAAAAAACCCTCACCGAGGTGAGGGCTCTTGCTAGGAAGCGGCATAAGCCGCTTCGTATTATTTTTGAATAGTTGCTACCGCGCCTGCACCTACTGTACGGCCGCCTTCACGAATGGAGAAACGAGTTCCCTCTTCGACAGCGATTGGAGCGATCAGCTCAACCGTTACAGTGATGTTGTCGCCTGGCATAACCATTTCAGTACCTTCTGGAAGGTTGATGATACCCGTTACGTCAGTTGTACGGAAGTAGAACTGTGGACGGTATCCAGTGAAGAAAGGCTTGTGACGGCCACCCTCTTCTTTAGTAAGAACGTAGATTTGAGCAGTGAAGTTCGTGTGTGGCTTAACGGAACCCGGCTTAGCCAATACTTGTCCACGCTCGATGTCTTTACGGTCTACACCACGAAGCAGTGCGCCAACGTTGTCCCCTGCTTGAGCGGAGTCAAGCAATTTACGGAACATTTCAACACCTGTAACAACGGATTTGCGGGACTCTTCTTGCAGACCGATAATTTCGATCTCGTCGCCCACTTTGATAACTCCACGCTCTACACGGCCAGTAGCAACTGTACCACGACCTGTGATTGTGAAGACATCCTCAACCGGCATAAGGAAAGGCTTAGCTACATCGCGCTCAGGAGTCGGGATGTAAGTGTCAACTTGCTCGAACAGTTCAATAATCTTGTCAGCCCAAGGACCTTCTGGATTTTGAAGTGCTTCACGAGCTGCACCACGGATGATTGGAGTGTCGTCGCCTGGGAACTCATACTCGGAGAGAAGGTCGCGAACTTCCATCTCAACAAGCTCAAGAAGCTCTTCGTCTTCAACCATGTCGCATTTGTTCAGGAATACAACGATGTAAGGTACGCCTACTTGCTTGGAGAGCAGGATGTGCTCGCGAGTTTGCGGCATAGGGCCGTCAGCTGCGGATACAACCAGGATCGCTCCGTCCATTTGAGCAGCACCAGTGATCATGTTTTTAACATAGTCGGCGTGACCTGGGCAGTCAACATGTGCGTAGTGACGTGAAGGTGTTTCGTACTCAACGTGTGCAGTGGAGATTGTGATACCACGCTCGCGCTCTTCTGGAGCTTTATCGATTTGGTCGAAAGCGATTGCTGCACCACCGTATTTTTTGGAGAGAACAGTAGTGATAGCTGCCGTCAAAGTCGTTTTACCGTGGTCGACGTGACCAATTGTACCGATATTAACGTGCGGTTTATTACGTTCAAATTTAGCCTTAGCCATTGAATGTAGCCTCCTTAATTTCTCAATAGATTTGTATGTGTAGGCCGTGCATGGCAACTGGATGCCAGCTGCAGGACGGCCTTGTAAACCTAGTTCGCTATGAAGCTTCGCTGACTACTCAGCTTTGCTCTTAGCAATGATCTCTTCGGAGATCGAACGTGGTACTTCTTCATAGTGAGCAAGCTCCATGGAGAATACACCGCGTCCTTGCGTACCGGAACGAAGAGTTGTGGAGTAACCGAACATCTCAGCGAGAGGTACCTTAGCACGGATAATTTGTGCACCTGCACGAGTATCCATACCTTCGATACGACCACGACGGGAGTTAAGCATACCCATAACGTCGCCCATGTACTCTTCAGGAACTGTAACTTCAACCTTCATGATTGGCTCAAGCAAGACTGGCTTACACTTGTCCTTGGCAGCCTTAAGCGCCATCGAACCAGCGACCTTGAACGCCATCTCGGAGGAGTCAACATCATGATAGGATCCGTCTACAACAACCGCCTTGACATCTACGAGCGGGAAGCCAGCAATAACGCCGTTCTTCATGGACTCTTCAATACCAGCTTGGATTGGGCCGATGAATTCACGAGGAATCGAACCACCCACAGTTTTGTTCTCGAAGATGAAGCCAGTACCTGGTTCAAGAGGGGAGAACTCAACCCAACAATGACCGTATTGACCTTTACCACCGGATTGACGAACGAACTTACCTTCTACCTTCGCCGCTTCACGGAATGTCTCACGGTAAGCTACTTGAGGCTTACCAACATTCGTCTCTACTTTGAATTCGCGGAACATACGGTCAACGAGGATCTCAAGGTGAAGCTCACCCATACCAGAGATAATCGTCTGGTTCGTCTCCTCATCTGTATGTGCGCGGAAGGTTGGATCTTCTTCAGCAAGCTTGGAGATCGCGATACCAAGCTTATCTTGGTCAGCCTTAGTCTTAGGCTCAATCGCTACAGAGATAACTGGCTCAGGGAAGTTCATCGATTCAAGTACAATCGGGCTCTTCTCGTCACACAGAGTATCACCTGTAATGGTGTCCTTAAGACCTACGGCAGCTGCGATATCACCAGAGTATACTTCGGAGATCTCTTGACGGCTGTTCGCATGCATCTGCAGAATCCGGCCAATCCGCTCACGTTTGTTCTTAGTTGCATTAAGAACATACGAACCGGATTTCAGGACGCCAGAGTATACACGGAAGAACGTCAGCTTACCAACATAAGGATCCGTCATAATCTTGAATGCAAGTGCTGCGAACGGCTCGGAATCCGAAGATTGACGAACAGCTTCCTCACCATCTTCAAGTGTACCTTTGATAGCTGGTACATCAAGCGGGGACGGCAAGTAGTCTACAACAGCATCCAACATCATTTGAACGCCTTTGTTACGGTAAGAAGAACCAGCGATTACCGGGAAGATCTTAACTTCGCATACACCCTTACGGAGTGCAGCCTTCAGTTCTGGTACAGTGATTTCTTCACCTTCCAGGTACTTCATTGTTAATTCTTCATCCAGCTCTGCTACCTTCTCGATCAATTCCAGACGAAGCTCTTCCACTTTGTCTGCGTACTCAGCAGGGATTTCAACCTTCTCAGGATCTTTCCCTAGATCGTCTTTGTACTTATATGCAACGCGTTCAACGATATCGATTACTCCGAGGAAATCCGCCTCGGCGCCGATAGGAAGTTGAATTGCGACAGCATTTGCTTGAAGACGCTCACGCATGTCCTTAATAACATTAAGGAAGTCTGCGCCGATAATGTCCATCTTATTGATGTAGGCGATCCGTGGAACGCCGTAACGGTCAGCTTGACGCCATACGGTTTCAGATTGTGGCTCAACGCCCTCTTTTGCACTGAAAACCCCAACGGCCCCGTCCAATACGCGCAGGGAACGTTCAACTTCAACAGTGAAGTCAACGTGTCCCGGGGTGTCGATAATATTAATGCGGTGTCCATCCCATTGAGCGGTTGTCGCGGCAGACGTAATCGTGATGCCGCGCTCTTGTTCTTGTTCCATCCAGTCCATCGTTGCTGCACCTTCGTGCACTTCACCGATCTTGTGGGTACGGCCCGTGTAGAACAGAATCCGTTCAGTTGTTGTGGTTTTACCAGCGTCAATATGCGCCATAATCCCGATGTTACGCGTATTATTCAAGGAGAACTCTCTTGCCATGAATATGTCTCCTCTCGATTCTTATTCTACCAACGGTAGTGAGCGAACGCTTTGTTCGCTTCAGCCATCTTGTGCGTGTCTTCGCGCTTCTTCACGGATGCACCAGTGTTATTGGAAGCATCAGTGATCTCAGCTGCTAGACGCTCTTCCATTGTCTTCTCACCGCGGTTACGTGAGTAGTTCACGAGCCAACGGAGACCAAGAGCCGTACGACGCTCAGGCTTAACTTCGATCGGTACTTGATAGTTTGCACCACCAACACGACGAGCTTTAACCTCAAGTACTGGCATGATATTTTTAAGAGCTGCTTCGAACACTTCCATTGGATCTTTACCCGTGCGTTCTTGGATCAGCTTGAATGCATCATACAATAGTGTAGCTGCAACACCGCGCTTACCATCAAGCATAATACGGTTGATTAGACGAGTAACCAACTTGCTGTTGTATAACGGATCTGGCAGCACATCGCGTTTTGTTACTGGACCTTTGCGTGGCATGAGAAAGTCCCCCTTTCTTCTAGTAGTTGTTACATTCTAGCATTGCATGTTTGCCATGCAGTTATGCTTAGGATTTCTTAGCTTTTGGACGCTTCGTGCCGTACTTGGAACGAGCTTGCATACGGTTGTTAACACCGGATGTATCAAGTGCGCCGCGAACGATATGATAACGTACACCCGGAAGATCCTTAACCCGGCCTCCACGAATCAATACCACGCTGTGCTCTTGAAGGTTATGACCGATACCTGGGATGTAAGCAGTAACCTCTACGCGGTTCGTCAAGCGAACACGAGCATACTTACGAAGTGCGGAGTTTGGTTTCTTAGGCGTCATTGTGCCTACACGAGTACATACACCACGCTTCTGAGGAGCGCTGATATCAGTTGCCTCACGTTTCAGGGCATTGAAACCTCTCTGCAGGGCAGGTGATTTCGATTTAACCACTTTAGCTTGGCGACCTTTGCGGACTAGCTGATTAATTGTTGGCATGTTGCCACCCCCTTCCTATATTTGCATGTCTGTTCAATTGGTAGACATTCAACCCAGCTTCGTAAGCCCACAGATCCAGGCGGTTCATAAAAGAACAAACAAAAGTTCTTGCCGGTTGCTTATCCGTGAATAATCACACCAGCAAAAACAACATTTCCTTATTCTTCGTCAGCTACAAGTGCTGCCATAGCGGCACCAACATCGATCTTCAATTGCTCTCCGAGCTCTCTCATCGTATCGGACCATACCACCGGAACACTCATCCGCTCACAGAGATGAACGATTCTCTCGATCATCCTTGGATCTGTATCTCGAGCAATGATAACTTGGATAGCTAAGCCTTGCTCCACTATCTTCGTCGTCTGCTTCATGCCAATACAATATCTCATAGGCACACTCCAATATAGTAACACCTGACGAACGCCAATGTCAACAATCTTTCAGATGCTTCTATTGTTAAGATTTAGGATGAGGCTCTAGGATGAGACTTGCTTGTCATCATTCATAGAAAAGAGCGGACACTCCATCCGTTAAGGGCGATTAGAGTGTCTCGCTCTACTTATATACATGCAAGCTAATCGAGCATGTTGTACATGTGCTATTCCACAGTTACAACTTCATTCTCGAGTTCGCCTTCAGCGAGCTCCACGTCATCTTCCAGCCCAGCCAGCTTGATGCTGCGGTAGCGCGTCATCCCTGTACCTGCAGGAATCAGCTTACCAATGATAACATTCTCCTTCAGGCCAAGCAACTGGTCAACTTTTCCCTTAATCGCTGCGTCGGTAAGGACGCGAGTCGTCTCTTGGAAGGAAGCAGCGGACAGGAAGGAATCTGTCTCAAGCGATGCCTTCGTAATTCCGAGCAGTACCGGCTTCGCGACAGCAGGCTCAAGGCCTGACAACAGAGCGTCACGGTTAGCGGATTCGTACTCATGAATGTCAACGAATGCACCTGGCAGAAGCGGCGTATTGCCGGCGTCTACGATTCGGATCTTCCGGAGCATCTGCTTAATCATGACCTCAACGTGCTTGTCATTGATTTCTACCCCTTGGTTCCGGTATACACGCTGTACTTCTTGCAGGATGTAGTTCTGAACGCCGCGGATGCCCTTGATGCGCAGCATATCCTTCGGATCAATAGAGCCGTCTGTCAGCTCATCTCCGGCTTCAATATGCTGGCCTACCGTTACGCGGATACGTGATCCGTAAGTAACAGCATACACCTTGGATTCAGCTTCACCCTGAACTTCGATCTCACGGCGATCCTTCGCTTCACGAATCTCCTTAATGACACCGTCAAGCTCAGTAATAATCGCTTGACCCTTAGGATTACGTGCTTCGAATAGCTCCTGAATACGCGGAAGACCTTGCGTAATATCATCACCGGCAACACCGCCGGTATGGAACGTACGCATCGTAAGCTGGGTTCCTGGCTCACCGATCGATTGAGCAGCGATAATACCAACCGCTTCACCGATCTCAACATGCTTGCCTGTTGCCAAGTTACGGCCATAACAGATCTTGCAGACACCGTGACGAGCACGGCAGCTAAGCACAGAGCGAATCTGAAGCTTCTCGATACCTGAATCGATAATCGCGTCCGCCTTGCCGGAATCGATGAGCTCGTTACGGTTAACAAGCACTTCACCCGTCTGCGGATGGCGAATCGTCTCGAAGGAATAGCGCCCTTCGATACGGTCGTACAGATCCTCAATAACTTCCTTGCCGTCTTGAATCTTGCTTACAGTGAAGCCTTTGTCCGTTCCACAGTTCTCTTCACGTACGATTACGTCTTGAGCAACGTCAACCAGACGACGTGTCAGGTAACCGGAATCGGCTGTACGAAGAGCGGTATCGGCAAGACCTTTACGCGCTCCGTGAGTCGAGATGAAGTACTCGAGGACGGTTAGGCCTTCACGGAAGTTCGACTTGATCGGCAATTCGATAATACGTCCAGACGGGTTCGCCATCAGTCCACGCATTCCGCCTAGCTGTGTAATCTGAGATTTGTTACCCCGTGCCTTGGAATCAACCATGAGCATGATGGAGTTGTAACGATCCATCGACTTCATGAGGATATCGGTAATCTGGTCCTTACACTTACTCCAGATCTGAATAACACGGTCATAACGCTCTTCGTTCGTAATCAGACCGCGACGGTACTGATTCATAACGATCTTAACCTTCTCATCCGACTCAGCCAGAATCTGCTGCTTCTCTTCAGGCACGATAACATCCGATACCGCAACGGTAATACCCGCGCGAGTGGAGTACGTGAAGCCAAGCTGCTTGATTCGGTCAAGAATGATCGAAGTTAAGGTTGTATGGTACTGACGGAAGCACTCTGCAATAATATTGCCGAGGTATTCCTTGCCCACACCGCCTGCGATTGGAAGATCAGCTGCGAACTTCGTCAGATCGCTGCCCTTCTCGTAGACGAAGTATTTGTCCGGAGTACCCTGCAGTAAGTTAGCCTTAGTTGCCTCGTTAATGTATGGGAACGAATCCGGATAGATCTCGTTGAAGATAACCTTACCGACCGTTGTACAGATAAGCGACTTCTGCTGCTGCTCGGTGAAGGTCTTCTTGTTCAGCACGCGAACCGGAATGAAGATTCGAGCATGCAGCGAGACAATTCCGCGTTGGTACGCTGAGATCGCTTCGTTCACAGTACCGAATACCGATCCGCTGCCCTTCGCTTCATTGTTGTCCATCGTCAGGTAGTAACTGCCTAGAACCATATCCTGTGAAGGCGTGACGACTGGCTTGCCGTCCTTAGGATTCAAGATGTTACCGGAAGCAAGCATCAGCAGACGAGCTTCGGCTTGAGCTTCAGCTGACAGTGGAACGTGAACCGCCATCTGGTCACCATCGAAGTCAGCATTGTAGGCTGTACATACGAGAGGGTGAAGCTTAATGGCACGGCCTTCAACCAGTATCGGTTCGAACGCTTGAATACCAAGTCTATGAAGAGTCGGTGCACGGTTCAGCAGAACCGGATGCTCCTTGATGACTTCTTCGAGAACATCCCACACTTCAGGGCTTACACGCTCTACCTTGCGCTTCGCACTCTTAATGTTGTGGGCTAGACCCTTATTCACAAGCTCCTTCATGACGAACGGCTTGAACAGCTCCAGCGCCATCTCCTTAGGCAGACCGCATTGGAACATCTTCAGGTTCGGTCCAACAACGATTACGGAACGACCAGAGTAGTCAACACGCTTACCTAGCAAGTTCTGACGGAAGCGGCCTTGCTTACCCTTCAGCATGTGGCTAAGGGACTTCAGAGGGCGGTTACCTGGTCCTGTAACTGGACGACCACGACGACCGTTGTCAATCAAGGCATCTACTGCTTCCTGCAGCATCCGCTTCTCATTCTGAACAATGATATCCGGTGCTCCAAGATCAAGCAGACGCTTAAGACGGTTATTACGGTTAATTACTCTACGATATAGATCATTAAGGTCAGAAGTTGCGAATCGGCCGCCATCGAGCTGTACCATCGGGCGAAGCTCAGGTGGAATAACCGGAAGCACATCTAGAATCATCCACTCCGGAGCATTGCCAGAGTTACGGAACGCTTCAACTACTTCTAGACGCTTAATCGCGCGGTTACGACGCTGGCCTTGGGCCGTGCGCAGCTCCTCGCGAAGCATCTCAAGTTCCTTATCTACATCAATATCTTGAAGCAGCTTCTTCACCGCTTCGGCACCCATGCCAGCATGGAAGCCATAGCCGTACTTCTCACGATAGCTGCGGTATTCCTTCTCAGAGAGCAGCTGTTTCTTCTCTAGAGGTGTCTCCCCTGGATCAGTTACAACATAAGATGCAAAGTAGATAATCTCTTCAAGAGAACGAGGAGACATATCAAGTGCAAGACCCATGCGGCTCGGAATTCCTTTGAAGTACCAGATATGCGACACTGGAGCAGCAAGCTCAATATGGCCCATACGTTCACGGCGTACTTTAGCACGTGTTACTTCGACGCCGCAGCGATCGCAGACTACGCCTTTGTAACGTACACGCTTATACTTTCCGCAATGACATTCCCAATCCTTGGTTGGTCCAAAAATCTTTTCGCAGAAGAGTCCTTCTTTTTCCGGCTTCAACGTCCTGTAGTTGATTGTCTCCGGTTTCTTAACCTCTCCGCGGGACCACGAACGAATTTTATCCGGCGATGCCAGACCAATTTTCATATATTCAAAATTGTTTACGTCCAACAAGGAGCAACCCTCCTTCGTCTTGTATGACTGTATCTAACCTGCGGGGCATCCCGTCTCTCGATTGGAGAAAACGGGATGCTTGCCTCAGTACTATTCAACAACTCCGACTTCCGCGCCTTCAATGTTCAGGTTGAGCTTGTCACCTGAGCCATCGTCTTCATCGTCCATCTCTCTCATCTCGATCTCTGTCTCATCTGCTGACAGGATCTTCACGTCCATACCAAGGCTCTGAAGCTCCTTGATGAGTACCTTGAACGACTCAGGAACACCTGGCTCTGGGACGTTCTCTCCCTTAACGATGGATTCGTACGTCTTCACACGACCTACCACGTCATCAGACTTAACGGTCAGAATCTCTTGGAGAGTATAAGCTGCGCCGTAAGCCTCAAGCGCCCATACTTCCATCTCCCCGAACCGCTGTCCGCCGAATTGAGCCTTACCGCCCAGTGGCTGCTGCGTAACGAGTGAGTAAGGACCTGTGGAACGTGCATGGATCTTATCGTCAACCATGTGGGCAAGCTTGATCATATACATGACGCCGACCGTTACTTCACGCTCGAAGGACTCCCCTGTACGACCATCGTACAGAATCGTCTTACCGTTACGCTGCATGCCGGCTTCTTCCATCGTATCGAATACATCGAGCTCTCTCGCTCCGTCGAATACTGGAGTAGCAGAGTGGATACCAAGATGCTTACAAGCCATACCAAGGTGAACCTCTAGCACCTGACCGATGTTCATCCGTGAAGGTACACCCAGCGGGTTCAGTACAACTTCAACAGGAGTGCCATCTGGCAGGAACGGCATATCTTCTTCCGGCATGATGCGCGCGATAACCCCTTTGTTACCGTGGCGTCCCGCCATCTTATCGCCTTCAGAGATCTTACGCTTCTGAGCGATATACGCACGAACGAGTTGGTTCACGCCAGGAGGCAGCTCATCGCCATTCTCTCTAGTGAATACCTTCACGTCTACGACAATCCCGTCCGTACCATGCGGTACGCGAAGGGATGTGTCACGCACTTCACGAGCCTTCTCACCGAAGATGGCATGCAGCAGGCGCTCTTCTGCAGTCAGCTCAGTTACACCCTTAGGAGTAACCTTGCCCACTAGAATGTCGCCAGCGCTGATCTCCGCACCAACACGGATAATTCCGCGCTCATCAAGATTGCGAAGCGCTTCTTCCCCGACGTTCGGGATATCGCGTGTAATCTCTTCAGGTCCAAGCTTCGTGTCACGCGCTTCGGATTCATATTCTTCAATATGAATGGAAGTGTAGACATCTTCCTTAACAAGCTTCTCACTTAGAAGAATCGCATCCTCGTAGTTGTAGCCTTCCCACGTCATGAACGCAACGACTACG
This sequence comes from Paenibacillus sp. GCM10023252, assembly GCF_042653305.1. Classification (NCBI taxonomy): domain Bacteria; kingdom Bacillati; phylum Bacillota; class Bacilli; order Caryophanales; family Paenibacillaceae; genus Paenibacillus; species Paenibacillus sp. GCM10023252. Next base: position 26,109 of record NZ_JBHSHW010000025.1, on the reverse strand, counting down.
TTGCGGCCAAGAGCCAGTTCACCCTGCTCCGTGGAAGGACCGTCGGCGAGTATGTCGCCCTTCTTCACGATATCGCCCTTGTTAATAATCGGACGCTGGTTAATACACGTTCCTTGGTTAGAACGCATGAACTTGTGAAGCTTCTGCTTGATCAGATCACCGTTAACCGGCTTCCCGTCAATATATTCTACACGGCGCAGCCAGATCTCATTGGCTGACACACGCTCAATCACACCGTCATGCTTCGCAACGATACATACGCCTGAATCCTTCGCTGCCTTATGCTCCATCCCTGTTCCAACGAGTGGAGACTTCGGAATAAGCAATGGCACCGCTTGACGCTGCATGTTCGAACCCATTAGTGCACGGTTGGAGTCATCGTTCTCTAGGAACGGAATAAGCGCCGTAGCGACAGATACGACCTGCTTCGGCGATACGTCCATGTAGTCGACGCGGTCACTCGGCATAGTCAGGATATTATCCGATTGCTTGTTGTAACGAACAATCGTATTCTCTTCCTGGAATCTGCTCTCATCATTCAGCTTCGCATTCGCTTGCGCGACTACATAGTTGTCTTCCTCGTCTGCAGTCAGGTAGGCAATCTGCTCGGTTACAATACCCGTCTTCGGATCCACCCAACGATACGGCGCCTCGATGAAGCCATATTCGTTAATCCGTGCGAAGGTTGACAAGGAGTTAATAAGACCGATGTTCGGTCCCTCCGGAGTCTCGATTGGACACATACGGCCGTAATGGGACGTATGCACATCTCGAACCTCGAAGCCCGCGCGTTCCCGTGTCAGACCGCCGGGTCCTAGGGCAGATAGACGACGCTTATGCGTCAGCTCTGCAAGAGGATTCGTCTGGTCCATGAACTGGGACAACTGGGATGAACCGAAGAACTCCTTAATCGATGCGATAACCGGTCTAATATTAATTAATGCCTGAGGTGTAATCGCATTAGCATCTTGAATCGACATACGCTCACGAACCACACGCTCCATACGGGATAGACCAATACGGAACTGGTTCTGAAGCAATTCGCCAACCGAACGCAGACGACGGTTACCCAGGTGATCAATATCATCCGTGCTTCCAACGCCGTGCAGCAAGTTAATGAAATAGTTAATGGAGGAGATAATATCAGCAGGCGTAATATTCTTCACTGCCTTATCAATTACACCATTAGCAATTACCTTAATGACCTTGCCATCATCAAGCGGCGAGAATACGCTGATTGTCTGTAGTGGAATACTATCCGCATCAAGCACTCCATTAGCGACATGGTAAGTCTTGAAGCCGACATTCGTCTCAAGCTTCTCAAGAATCTCATCGAGCAGACGACGGTCAATCATCTGTCCAGATTCCGCAATGATCTCACCAGTAGATGGATCTACCAGCGTCTCCGCAAGACGTTGATTGAACAACCGGTTTTTGATGTGAAGCTTTTTATTTATCTTGTAACGACCTACATTGGCTAGGTCATAGCGTTTTGGATCGAAGAAGCGAGCAACGAGCAAGCTCTTCGCATTGTCTAGTGTAGGAGGCTCGCCCGGACGAAGACGCTCATAGATCTCTATCAGAGCCTTCTCTGTTGAATCGGTGTTGTCCTTATCCAGCGTATTGCGAATATACTCATCATGACCGAGCAATTCTAGGATCTCAGCATCGGTACCGAATCCAAGCGCACGCAAAAGCACCGTGACCGGAATCTTCCGGGTGCGGTCGATACGTACGTAGACGATATCCTTAGCATCAGTCTCTAGCTCTAGCCACGCGCCACGGTTAGGAATAACGGTAGCGGTATAGTTTTTCTTGCCGTTCTTGTCGACCTTCGTGCTGAAGTACACACTGGGGGATCGAACCAATTGGCTGACGATTACCCGTTCCGCCCCGTTAATAATAAACGTACCGGTCTCGGTCATCAGCGGGAAGTCACCCATGAACACTTCTTGTTCCTTGACTTCGCCGGTTTCCTTGTTGATTAGCCGCACTTTGACGCGCAGTGGAGCAGCATACGTTACGTCACGTTCCTTCGATTCATCAACCGAATATTTCGGTTCGCCCAAGCTATAGTCGATAAATTCCAACGATAGATTACCTGTAAAGTCCTGAATCGGCGAGATATCTTGGAACAATTCGAGTAGATCATTGTCAAGAAATTTCTCGTACGATTTCTGTTGGATTTCAATCAGGTTAGGGACTTCCAGCACTTCGTTGATTCGGGCGTAACTTCTCCGCGTGCGCCGACCATACTGAACAAGTTGTCCTGCCAACTTAACCTCACCCCTCATGTCTGTCTCACAGCATCGATATTCACTGCGTCTCATAGACGAGCATGTCGTCCACGATTATAAATAAAGAAAAGCCCTTATCGAATAGTTCGAAAAAAGAGCATGTTCCGGCAGCCAACCACCCGCGGCGCTTGCGCAATGGTTCTCATATCAAGTAATTTTGCCCAAAATTTAAACATTATACGTCAAATGCCTATAAAATATGCAACTCAGCGCCTAAAAATCACACTTGACATTTTAGTTAACTAAAGAGATTGAGCCCAATTTAATGCTGACATTTTATAATATTACCACATCAGTCAACCGAAGTCAATCATATCTTTTTCATCATTACGAACCAGTACTGCCTATCTCTCTCCTCTAATAGCCCGATAGATTCGGTACCCCTTGTCCTTGGTAACCTCGCTAACCTCTTCGAACAGAGACTCCAGCTTATCCTCTGCTGATGCAGCTCCTTGCTTCTTCTGTATGACCACCCACAAGCTGCCTCCTGGGTTCAAGCATGACCATGATTCCTCGAAAATACGGTGCACGACAGCCTTGCCAGCACGGATAGGAGGGTTCGTGAGGATAACGTCATAACGCCTATCTGCTACCGCGGCCAAAGCATCGCTCTGAAGCACTTCGACATGACTCACCCCATTGCGTACCGCATTCTCACGAGACAGCGCTACAGCTCTCTCATTAATGTCTACCATCGTCACATGTCCTTGCGGCGCCAGCTTAGCTGCTGTCAGGCCAATAGGTCCATAGCCGCAGCCGACATCTAAGATCCGCTCGTTCCCGTTAAGCTCGAGGGCATCCAGCAACACTCGACTTCCATAGTCAATCCCTGACTTCGAGAATACTCCGGCATCTGTCATGAAGGTGAAGTCTATACCGCGAATGTTCACCTGAAGCTTGTGTCTGTCATGCTTCACTCCAGGAGACTGCGCATAGTAGTGGTCAGTCATCATAATTTCCCTCCAACCCTTGTAAGTAAGATATAGATAATAGAACGAACCCCTTGAAGCCAAGTGGCATCAAGGGGCTCGCCGATCACATCCGCCTATACAGGCGATGGGCCGTTATGAATCAGAAGAGAAGTGAAATTACTTCACTTCTACGCCAGCGCCAGCTTCTTCAAGCTTCGCTTTAACTGCTTCTGCTTCTTCTTTAGCAACTTTTTCTTTGATTGGCTTAGGAGCGCCATCAACTAGATCTTTTGCTTCTTTCAGGCCAAGACCAGTGATTTCGCGAACCACTTTGATTACGTTGATCTTGGATGCCCCTGCGGAAGTAAGGATTACATCGAATTCAGTTTGCTCTGCAGCTTCTGCAGCGCCGCCAGCTGCTACTACTGTAGGAGCTGCTGCTGTTACGCCGAATTCCTCTTCGATTGCTTTTACCAGGTCGTTCAGTTCAAGAACAGTCATGCCTTTAATGGCTTCCAAAATTTGCTCGTTGCTCATTGTTATACCTCCAGGAATTGTTTTAGTTTAGTTTTGTATGACGATACCAGCCTTAGCTGGCTATTGGATTAAGCTTGTGCTTCTTGCTTCTCGGATACGGCTTTAACCGCAAGCGCGAAGTTGCGCACTGGGGCTTGAAGCACGCTGAGTAGCATGGAGAGCAAGCCTTCGCGGGACGGAAGTTCCGCCAGCGCTTTGATTTGTTCCATACTTACAACTTTGCCTTCTACAACGCCGCCTTTAAGCTTAAGGGCATCGTTCTTCTTAGCGAAGTCGTTAAGAATCTTAGCAGGCGCTACTGCATCTTCGCCGCCGAATGCGATTGCTGTTGGTCCAGCAAGAATCGCGTCCAGTTCAGACAATTCAGCAGAAGCTGTTGCACGACGAACGAGCGAGTTCTTCAGAACTTGGAAGTCAACACCTGCTTCGCGCAGTTGCTTACGAAGTTCAGTTACTTGCGCTACGTTCAAGCCGCGGTAATCAGCTACAACAGTGGATGAGCTCTCACGCAGCTTAGCTGCAATGACTTCAACCGCTTGTTGTTTCTCTTGGATGATCTTAGCGTTTGCCAATCTGTACACCTCCCGTGTATTTATACATTCCGTTATTCGGGCGGGCTTCTCTCTCCAGGGTGAATGAGAAAGGCCTTCGCGTGTCGCAGCGAAGGCCATGATGGTTACGTCATGTGCTCAAGCAAGTGCTTAAACCATACGAACGTTTATCATAACACCTCGGTAGGAAATTAAGCCTTGCGGCACCTACTGTCTACGGTATGCGTATTCGAAGTTAGTTCCGTTATCGATTAACGGTATGACGCTGTGTTAACACGTGCGCCAGGACCCATAGTCGATGATACGGCGATGTTCTTCAGGTAAACCCCTTTAGCCGCTGCCGGCTTAGCACGGTTCAGAGCTTCAACTAGAGTGCGAAGGTTTTCATTCAGCTTCTCTGCATCGAAGGATACTTTACCGATTGGAGCATGGATTTGACCTGCTTTGTCTAGACGATACTCAATTTTACCGGCTTTGATTTCTTGCACGGCTTTGGTAACGTCGAAGGTAACTGTACCAGCTTTCGGGTTAGGCATCAAGCCCTTACCACCGAGGATACGACCCAATTTACCAACTTCAGCCATCATGTCCGGCGTTGCTACGCAGACGTCGAATTCGAACCAGCCTTGTTGGATTTTGTTGATCATGTCCGCATCGCCAACGAAGTCAGCGCCAGCAGCTTCCGCTTCTTTTGCTTTTTCGCCTTTTGCGAATACGAGTACACGCTTAGTTTTACCAGTGCCGTGAGGAAGGACTACTACACCACGAACAGCTTGGTCTTGTTTCCGCGGGTCTACACCCAGACGGACAGCTACTTCTACAGATTCGTCGAACTTAGCTGTTGCTGTCTTCTTAACAAGCTCAATTGCTTCTAGAGACTCGTAAGTTGCTTCGCTGTCAATCAGCTTAGCTGCTTCTACATATTTCTTGCCATGTTTAGCCATTTGGAATTCTCCTCCTTATGTGGTATTGGCGGACACTCGCATGAATGCGAGCATTCCTCCCACTAGCGACAGCCAACCGGCCGCCGCAGCGCAAGCATTACAAGGGTAATGCTCTTGTGTGGCTTCACGGGGAAGCCGTTCGTCATTAGTCGACGATTGTAACTCCCATACTGCGCGCAGTACCTTCAATCATAAGCATTGCTGCTTCGACAGAAGCCGCGTTCAGATCGGGCATTTTTTGCTCAGCGATCTCACGAACTTTCGCACGTTTAACTGTTGCAACTTTTTTCTTGTTAGGCTCGCCTGAACCCTTCTCGATACCTGCTGCAACACGAAGAAGAACCGCTGCCGGTGGAGTTTTCGTCTCGAAGGTGAATGAACGATCTTCGAATACGGTAATAACAACCGGAATAATCAGACCTGCTTGATCTGCTGTACGAGCGTTGAACTCCTTACAGAATGCCATGATGTTAACGCCTGCTTGACCTAGTGCTGGACCGATTGGCGGCGCCGGGTTAGCCTTACCTGCTGGAACTTGCAGCTTGACCATCTTGATGACTTTCTTTGCCATGACTACACACCTCCTTACAACAATAATACCTTGCATGAATCCGGAAACCGGACGTTATATCTTCTCCACCTGAGTGTAATCCAGCTCAAGCGGGGTTTCCCTGCCAAACATGTTGACATGCACCTTGAGCTTCGCCTTGTCGAGCAGAATCTCTTCTACTGTACCGACGAAGTCTGCAAAAGGACCTACCTTAACGCGAACAGTCTCCTTCAGATCGAACTCGATCTTCGGCTTCGGCTCTTCCATACCCATGTGCTTCAGAATCTGATCCACTTCTTCAGGTAATAGAGGAACCGGCTTGGAACCAGCACCGGTTGATCCGACAAAGCCCGTCACGCCTGGCGTATTGCGAACAACGTACCAAGAATCATCCGTCTGAACCATCTCGACGAGAACATATCCGGGGTAGACCTTACGCTGGACAGTCTTCTTCTTACCGTCCTTCTCTACCACTTCATCTTCCATCGGTACAAGCACACGGAAGATCTTGTCTTCCATGCCCATCGATTCCACACGGCGTTCTAAGTTAGCCTTGACCTTGTTCTCATACCCAGAGTAGGTATGAACGACGTACCATCTTTTTTCCATAACAATCCACCTTTGGACCCTTCTTAAACAATCAGTTCAACCAGAGACGAGATCCCGATGTCAAGAAGCCAAAAGTAAATCGTCACAAACGTGATCGTCAGTAGAACAACGATCGAATAGCTTGTTAACTCTTTACGGTTTGGCCAGCGAACCTTCTTCAGTTCCGCCCAGCTGTCAGCAAAGAAACTAAACGTTGTCCCGAAGCCTTGCTTCAGTTTAGACAAAAATGTCACGCCAACACCTCCATTGACTATCTCGTCTCGCGATGAGGAGTCTGCTCGTTACAGAACTTGCAAAACTTCTTCAACTCGACGCGGTCGGGGTGATTGCGTTTGTTCTTGCTGCTCGCATAATTTCTTTGTTTGCAGTTTGTGCAAGCCAACGTGATAATAACCCGCATTGAAGTACACCTCCCGAACTACTTGCTACTAAATATGAATCATAAAGCTTATATATTGATTAAGCATTGATTCCTACACACATTACAAAAAAACCGCAAAAATTCAGGGCTACCCAAACACTTTATCATACGGGTATTTTGATGTCAACGAAAAAGATACATCCGGAGGCGTGGACTTGAGCCTTGTTTAAAGGTTTTAGGTTTCTTTTGCCAAGGGAATCTCGTCTTCCTTAGCGAGTCATTAGTGTAGACGCGGGATTGGTTGTGCTATCAGTATCGACGGTTTCCATATTTTAAATACCGTACTCGCGCCTAACATTCTATTATTGCAATATAGCAAAAAAAGCGCCTGACAGCCCGGTGCTCGGACTCATCAGATCGCTTATGATCATAACCACATATAACACGAGCAGGCACTAACCGCCAATGTCTCTTACTTCCAGATACTTCTCCAGCTTACGCTTCACTCGCTGCAGAGCGTTATCAATAGACTTCACATGACGCTTCAAGTCCACAGCTATCTCTTGATAGGAACGTCCATCGAGATACAACATTAAGACCTTGCGCTCAAGATCGCTTAATATCTCAGACATCTTGTCCTCAAGTCCGATGAACTCTTCCTGATTAATAATTAGTTCCTCTGGATCTGACACTCTGGTTCCGCAGATGACATCAAGCAGAGTGCGGTCGGAATCTTCATCATAGATCGGCTTGTCCAATGAGACGTAGGAGTTCAGGGGGATATGCTTCTGCCGAGTGGCCGTCTTAATCGCGGTAATAATCTGCCTTGTGATACAGAGCTCTGCGAATGCCTTGAAGCTTGCTAGCTTGTCACCCTTGAAGTCACGAATGGCCTTATACAGTCCGATCATGCCTTCCTGTACAATATCCTCGCGGTCTGCTCCAATTAGAAAGTAAGAACGCGCCTTAGCACGGACAAAGTTCTTGTACTTGTTAATTAAATATTCCAGCGCTTCGCTCTCGTCTCTGCGGACCGCTTCGACGATCTCTTCGTCCGTTCTGCAGTCATATTCGTGCGTACTCGTATCTCTGAGGTCGATGCTCACGAACTATCCCTCCGGCCTGCAAGGCGTACACTGCCAGACTATCACTCTCATAAATCTAGCAAATTCTAGTGTCAGTATACATTATGTAGCCTGAGCCCGTCAACCGCGGAAACATACGTAAATCCTCGTATTTATAGCATTTTTGTAACAAAGTGGGATGATCGCGTTACGATTGTGTTAACATATATTACATCAGCCAAACAAAAGATTTACATTCTCTTAACAATTAGAGCAGCTGTTAGAGATTACCCCTTCTCCAGCGCTCGAGCTTGCTGCGTACATCTAGCGTAAGATTGCCGTCAACGGGATTGCGTCCCGCAGGGGAAGACTGTTCATGAAGGAGGGTATTCTGCATCTGCTTGCGGCTCTGTTCGACATTAATGAGAAGCTCTCGAGCAGACAGCCTAAGCGCCCCGATCCCGAAGATGACATGCTGCTCAACCATATCCGAAGTTGCGACATAGATCGTACGGCGCTTGGAGTGCAGCTCGCTGACAAGCCGCTCAATGCACTCATCCGCCGTCTCCTTCTCCTTCGTATAGACCACAATCAGCTTATGCTGGTTGTATGTCGCACCAAGCCCCGCTACTTGATGCGCATCGAATATGACGTAGATTCTCATCCCAGTGAAGCCCTGATAATCAGCCAGCATGTCCATCAGCTTATCCCGAGCTTCCTCGAGCCCGATGTCCTTCAGCTTCTCCAGCATTGGCCAAGCGCCAATCATGTTATAGGCATCAACCAGCAGTATATCCTCCCGCCGGCTCATGTACTATCCATTCCGACGCTGCCTGACGACTTCATACATCAGCACCCCAGCGGCTACGGATGCATTCAGTGAATTCAATTGCCCAAGCATGGGCAGCTTCACGAGGAAGTCACACTTCTCCTTAATTAAGCGCCCCATTCCTTTGCTCTCATTGCCTATTACAATGCCAAGCGGAAGGTCGAACTTCGTCTTGTATACATCCTGCGGTGCACTTACATCGGTACCTGCAATCCAGATACCCTCTTCCTTAAGCCGCTCGATGGTCTGAGCCAGATTCGTGACTCTCGTCACCGGAACATGCTCCGCCGCTCCTGCCGAGGTCTTAAGTACAGTAGCCGTTAATCCCGCGGCCCGCCGCTTCGGTATAATGACGCCATGAACACCGGTACATTCTGCCGTTCGGAGGATAGAACCTAAGTTATGCGGATCCTCGATCTCATCTAAGATTAAGAAGAATGGAGTCTCTCCGCTATCCTTCGCACGCTGCACCAGCTCATCGAGCTCCCAATAGCGGAAGGCTGCCGCTTGTGCAATTACGCCTTGGTGAGGAACTTCAATCCCTTCAGCTAAGGAATCGAGCTTGCGCTTGTCGACGAACTGGACGATGATTCCTTGTTTTTTGGCCTCGGCCACAATCGGCATCGTTAGACTCTTCTGGGCGCTGTCTGTTATCCATATCTTATTAATCTCCCGGCCTGAGCGAAGCGCTTCAAGCACGGGATGCTTGCCTGCAATCCACTCTTCCTGGTTGTCCTTCTCGATGTCTGTCATTCCTGATCCGCTCCCTTATTCAACTGCTGGCCGCCGCTGACGGCAATCTCTATGAGCTCATGCAATCGTTCTATTCGGCCTTCATAATACAAATATCCAATCATGCACTCTAGTCCAGTCGCATAGCGATAGTCGCCTGGATCTGCATTCTTGGGCGGAGCACCCGACTTGGCATTCCTGCCGCGGCGGAGCATATCCGCCTCTTCCTCGCTTAACAGCGGCTCCCACAGGGAGACGATTCTGCGCTGCGCCTTCGCTGATACATATTGTGTGGCTTCCCGGTGCATATGATGCGACTTATGATTAGGCAATGAGACAAGGTACTGCCTGATCAACAGCTCGAACACAGCATCCCCAACATAGGCTAACACGACGGGATTAAGCTGCTGGGGCACCTTCGCAGGAGGATGGTTCACATTCAACATCGGCGGTTGATTCATCGCTTCACTCCTCACTTGCGCCGCCAGCGAATGCCTTGAGGCGTATCTTCAAGTACAATGCCACGTTCTGTCAGAAGATCACGAATCTCATCCGCTCTAGCCCAGTTCTTCGACGCTCTCGCCTCTGTCCGCTCCAGAATGAGCCCGTCTATCTCTTCGTCCATGAAGTCTGTGCTCGATTCAGATGCAGATGCGGAAGACGATACTCCAGGCAGCAGCCCGAGCACAGCATCCATCTCATCGAACAGCGTGATCAGCTTGCCTAGTCCGGCTGCAGTCACCTCAGGACGGCTCACATATTGGTTCGTCTCCGAGACCAGATCGAACAGAGCTGTAATGGCATCCGGCGTGTTGAAGTCATCGGACATCTTGTCATGGAACTGCGCCTTAATCTGGTCCAGACGCAAGTCTAGCTGCTCCAGCCCCTGCGCCAGTCCCAGATGCCCAGCATCTGCAGCATCTGCAACATCTTCAGTAATCGCTGCATTCGCAGGAACTCCATCAACCTTGACGCCTGCAAGGGTGCTGAGTCGATGCTTCGCATTGTTATAGCTGTTCGCGATGCGCAGGACGCTCTTCTCCGCCTGCACCAAGATGTCATCGGTGAAGTTAAGCGGACTGCGATAATGTGTCGACAGCATGAAGTAGCGGAGCGCTTCCGCCTTCACCCGCTTCACTAACTCGTTCACAGTGATGCCGTTGCCGAGCGACTTGGACATCTTCTCATTATTAATATGGATATATCCGTTGTGCATCCAATACCGAGATAATGGATGCCCTGTCAATGCCTCAGACTGAGCAACCTCACACTCATGATGGGGGAACTGCAGGTCATGGCCGCCGCCGTGAATATCAAGTGTATCGCCAAGATACTTGCGCGCCATCGCCGAGCATTCAATATGCCAACCCGGCCGGCCGGCTCCCCATGGGCTGTCCCACTGAATCTCACCGGGCTTCGCTCCCTTCCAGAGGACGAAGTCCTGTGGATTCTCCTTGCGGTCGCCTACCTCAATTCGAATGCCGAACTGAAGCTCCTCCAGATTCTGATGAGACAGCTTCCCGTACTCCTCGAACTTCGTGGTGCGGAAGTAGACATCTCCTTCGCTCGGATAGGCATAGCCCGCTTCAACCAAGCCTTCAATGAACGTGATGATCTCTGTGATGTGATCGGTCACCCTTGGATTCAGAGACGCCTCCCTTACACCCAGTGAAGCGATATCTTCCTTGAACGCTGCGATGTACTTATCAGCCACTTCCGGGACGGTAACCCCTAGCTGCTCAGCCTTCCGAATTAGCTTATCATCGACGTCTGTGAAGTTCACGACATACTCCACAGCAAGTCCTGATGCCTCCAAGTGACGCCTAACCACGTCGAATATGATGACCGGTCTCGCATTGCCTATATGAATATAGTCGTATACCGTAGGTCCGCACACGTACATCTTGACCTTGCCCGGCTCAAGAGGAATGAACTCCTCCTTCGCACGGGATAATGTATTATAGATGTGAATACTCATTACCGTCGTTCCCCTCCAGCTACAGGATGCTTCAGCTTATCCAGCTCATCCTTCAGCTCATCAATTTCCTTCTGCATCGCACGGAACATCTCAATGACCGGATCGGGCAGCTGCGTATGATCGAGCCGATCTCCGACCTTCTCCCCATTGCGCCGCACGACTCTTCCCGGATTGCCCACTACTGTACTATTGCTAGGCACCTCGCGCAACACGACCGCGTTGGAGCCAATATTCGAGTTGTCACCTACTTGGAAGGAACCAAGCACCTTCGCTCCAGATCCTATAACTACATTATTGCCAATCGTAGGATGTCTCTTACCTCGCTCCTTGCCCGTACCCCCAAGTGTAACCCCTTGATAGATGACCACGTCATCTCCAATCTCACAGGTCTCCCCAATGACGACCCCCATTCCATGATCAATGAACAAGCGCTCGCCGATCCTCGCACCGGGATGTATCTCTATGCCCGTCATGAAGCGGCTAATCTGTGAGATCATTCTTGCAAGGGTGAACCATCCCCGTCTGAACAGCAGATGTGCAACACGATGAGCCCATATGGCATGCAGCCCCGAATAAGTGAAGATGACCTCGAACTTGCTTCGCGCGGCTGGATCATTCTCGAACACTGCAATGATATCCGAACGGAAATGACGTAACATACATGTACCCCCCAATAGGCCTGTGCAATAAAAAATATAAAAAAGCCTCTGCAGCTCAAAGGCTGCAGAGGCGTGTTCATCGCGGTTCCACTCTGCTTGGGTTCAGGCATCGCCCGCTTATTACATAAGCAGCAGCTAACTTCCCCCGTCTTATACCATTAACGCTGGCTCACGTCACTGCCTACCCCGCTCCTATGGAGAGCGGCTCGGAGCAAGGCTCACAGGTGCAAACTTCCGTCTTCCGGATTAGACAACTTCCAGCCCAGCAGCTTATTCTCCGCACGCCATCCATTCAACTGCTGGCGCGGAATAAGATGACGGTTGTCCTCTCTGCAAATCCCGCTAAAACGTACTCGTCCTGATCAATGCCTGTCGAATTATCCTATGATTAGCTTCAGTATACCCAATCCCTTGTCAAGTGACAAGGGCATTCGTCATGGTTCTGTCCTGCTCTGTCCTGTCCAGCTCTGTCCTTACCCGTCCTTCCCAGTCCATACGAACCAGCGCCCTAGGCCAGTCGTCCCTGCAGCCGAGCAACGACCTTATCCTGGCCAAGCAAGGCAATCGTCTGATTGAGATCGGGACCGTGGGTCTGCCCGGTGAGCGCTGCCCGAATCGGCATGAACAGCTGCTTGCCCTTGCAGCCAGTCTCCTTCTGCACGGACTTGATCATGTCCTTAATCCCGTCTGCCGTGAAGCCATGCTCACCAGACTGAATACGCGCCAGGAACGAAGCGAGAACCATACCAACCTGCTCCTCCCCAAGGACGACAGCAGCCTCTTCCTCATCGGTCACCTCGCCCGAATTCAAGAAGAATAGTTCAGTTAATGGTACGATCTCGGAAGCGGACCGAAGCTTGTCCTGATACAGGGCAACCAGGTCGCTCACCCATGCGCGTGTACCCGCGTCCAGCTCAGCTGCAATCCGTCCTGCCTTCTGCAGATGCGGGATACATAGGTCGACGACTCGCTGTACATCCGTTCTCTTAATGTAATCATTATTCATCCAGCTCAGCTTGTTCGTGTCGAATACCGCAGGGCTCTTGCTGAGGCGGGCGGCGTTGAACACCTCCACCAGCTCCTCGCGCGTGAAGATCTCCTGCTCACCCTCTGGCGACCAGCCAAGCAGCGCGATGAAGTTGAACATCGCTTCCGGCAGATAGCCTAGATCATCATACTGCTCGATGAACTGGATGATGGACTCATCCCGCTTGCTCAGCTTCTTGCGGCTCTCATTCACGATAAGCGTCATATGCCCGAATTGCGGAGGCTCCCAGCCAAGCGCTTCGTAGATCATGAGCTGACGCGGAGTATTGGAGATATGATCCTCGCCGCGAAGGACGTGCGAGATTCTCATCAAGTAATCATCCACGACAACAGCGAAGTTATAGGTCGGAATGCCATCCTTCTTCACGATGACGAAGTCGCCGGTTCCTTCCGCCTCGAAGGAGATGGACCCCTTAACCATGTCATCGAACGTATACGTCCCCTTCTCCGGAACCAGGAAGCGAATGCTTGGCACACGCCCTTCCGCTTCGAAGGCCGCGCGCTGCTCATCCGTCAAGCTGCGGTGACGTCCGGAATAACGAGGCATCTCCCCGCGCGCAATCTGCTCCTCGCGCTCCTGCTCCAGCTCTTCCTCGGTACAGTAGCAGCGGTATGCACGGCCGCTGTCCAGCAGAGCTTGCCAATACTCGCGATAGATATCAAGCCGCTCCGTCTGGCGGTAGGGTCCATACCCCCCGCCGATATCTACGCTCTCATCCCAAGTGATGCCCAGCCATTGCAGATACTTCAGCTGGCTCTCTTCCCCGCCTGCCACATTCCGCTTCACATCCGTATCTTCAATCCGGATAATGAACTTCCCGCCGCGGCTGCGTGCGAATAGATAATTGAATAAGGCCGTTCTGGCATTGCCGATATGTAGATGGCCGGTCGGTGACGGCGCATAGCGTACGCGTACTTCCTGTGTCATATGAATGCTGCTCCCCTCAATCGTTAAGATTCGTGCAAATCATAGCATAACCTTCACTAAGCTAACAACCGATTGCGCTGCGATTCCTTCTCCTCTGCCGGTGAAGCCTAGCTGCTCCGTCGTCGTCGCCTTCACATTCACCTGCGACACGTCCGCTTCCAGCGCCCGAGCGATAATCTCGGCCATCTGCGGGATATAGGGAAGCATCTTCGGCTTCTGAGCGATAATCGTAGAATCGATGTTACCCAGCTTGTAGCCACGCTCCTTCACCAGCCTCCATACTTCCTCCAGCAGCTTCAGCGAATCCGCATCCTTGAAGGCAGCATCCGTATCCGGGAAGTGCTTGCCAATATCGCCAAGTCCCAGCGCTCCCAGCACCGCATCGGTTATCGCATGAAGCAGCACGTCCGCATCAGAGTGGCCAAGCAGCCCCTTCTCATAGGGAATCGTAACTCCTCCAATAATACATGGACGGCCCTCTACCAACTGATGAACATCGAACCCCTGTCCTACTCGAATCATCTCTTACGTTCCCCTCTCCCATTCAGGTCTCTGCCGACCCGCGGCTCCGAAGCTCACCGAGCAGATATTCTGCCCAAGGCAAGTCCTCCGGTGTCGTTATCTTAATATTCGTATAATCTCCTAATGCGACCGTCACAGAGGCGCCCATGCGCTCTACGACCATCGCATCATCCGTCCCCAGGAAGCCGCTCTCCTCTGCCTCCTCATGGGCTCTCTCCAGCAATTCACGGCGAAAAGCCTGCGGCGTCTGGATAGCCCACAAGCTTCGACGATCTGGAGTGGCGACGATCAATCCCGCTTCACTCACTTGCTTAATTGTATCCTTAACCGGCACTGCCAGCACGGCGGCACCTGTCCGCTGTGCTTCCTGGCAGACGTTCCTGACCGCATCCCGCGTGACGAGCGGCCTAACCGCATCATGGACCATCACCCAGCCTGCAGACAACGCCGCAAGCCCTCTCACAACGGAGTGCTGCCGCTCACGGCCGCCGGCTGCAATCGCAATAACCTTCGTTAAGCCGTATTCCTCTACCCAACGGCCGCATCGCTCCTGATCAGCCTCGCCGACCACGAGCGCAATCTCCCCGACCTCGTCCATCCCTTGGAAGATCTCCAGCGTATGCACAAGAATCGGCTTGTCCTGCAGCTTCAGATATTGCTTGCTCTCAGCTGTGCCCATGCGCGTTCCACGCCCGGCCGCCACGATGACGACTCCCCACTCTCCACTCATGCATCCAACCTGCCTCGCCCTGTAATAGTATTATCATACCTGTTTACAGAGCTTTTTCCAACAGCTTCGGCTTCGCAAAAATCATTCGGCCTGCACTCGTCTGCAGAACCGAAGTGACCAGCACCTCCATTGTGGTTCCGATATAGTCCCGTCCGCCCTCTACGACAATCATCGTACCATCATCGAGATATGCGACGCCTTGCCCATGCTCCTTGCCATCCTTGATCACTTGAACGACAATCTCTTCCCCAGGCAGCACGACCGGCTTCACGGCATTCGCCAGATCATTGATATTAAGGACCGATACACCCTGCAGCTCACATACCTTGTTCAGGTTGAAGTCGTTCGTAACGACCTTGCCATGCAGCGCCTTAGCCAGCTTCACCAGCTTGCTGTCTACCTCGCTGATCTCCTCGAAGTCCCCTTCGTAGATAAGTACCCGAACGTCAAGCTCCTTCTGAATCTTGTTCAGAATATCGAGCCCTCTGCGCCCGCGGTTACGCTTCAGCAGGTCGGAGGAATCCGCAATATGCTGCAGCTCCTCGAGCACGAACTCCGGAATGACCAGCGTTCCTTCAATGAAGCCCGTCTTGCATATATCTGCAATCCTGCCATCAATGATGACGCTCGTATCCAGAATCTTGTGCTCCTCGAATCCCTTGTGCTCCCCCGCTTGCGGAGTTGCTCCACGTCCTGCCATTAGTGCAGACACTCCGGCAGCTATCGCTTCCTTCTTCTTCAGCCCGATGCTGAAGCCGAGATAGCCGAAGAACAGCGCCATGACGGCCGGGATGAACTGCCCAAGCGCGCCCGCATCAGGTACAGCAGGATACAACAAGACAGACAGCACCAATCCGCCTAACAGCCCCGCAGAGCCGGCAATCAGCTCCTCCGTCGGAACCGCTGCAGTCCGCTCCGCTCCTTGCCCTATGAACCGAATAATTTGCCCTGCTGCCAACGTTGCTAGGAAGAGTCCGCCTATCGCACCAATTGCCACATTCATGTAATAACCGCTTGATTGCTGAAGCATGCCCGAAGTCTGACTTGACCATAGTGCCGTACCCCTCATCATGTGATGCACTTCAGCGCCAGCCATTCCGCCGAACAGTATGCCTATTCCTTGAATAATTCGTCTGACCATATAGGTTCACCTCCATTACAATTATGTTCCAATTGCACAGAGCCTAATCGTAGGGCGGACAATTTATGTGAAAACTTTGATTTGGAATTTTGGCCAACTGAGGCTTATAATGGAGGAAGCAAAGCATTTCACGAAAGAGGTGTAACCGATGAGTGCTCCAACATTGGATCAATTTCAGCAGCAGGTATCTGAACTATTGCTTAGACACCGAAGTTTACTGGATGTCATGTCCAAGTACGGACAATCTAGCGCATCTGTCAATCGTGCCGTCACGAAGGCTGTGACCGACTGCGGATGTATTGAGCTGAATGCACGGAAGCAACAATATTCGGATGAACTGAACCTTGAGAATGCCAAAGTTACGCTCGAGAATCATATCTCAGGCGAAGTGTGCGAACACTGCCGCGATGTACTGAAGGCTGAGCTGGGACGCAACGTGTTCTATATGTCAGCCTTATGCAACCTGCTTAATATTCAGCTCGATGAAGTGGTAGCCGATGAGTATGACAAGTGCTCCACGCTTGGACTGTTCAACTTAACCTAATGATACTAGACGTGCCTGCAGAGCAAAGAACCGCTCAAGACCACCTTCTGGAGGTCTTGAGCGGTTCTTATCGTTATAGCAAGCGGAGACCGCCGATCGATTAAGCAATATGTTCTGAAGGCTCTTCAGGCAGCTCGCCGCTGCGCTTGCGGGCCCGTCTTCTCAACCGGCGATCAACGTTTTTTTTTAGGCCGTAGAGTGCGTACAACAGCAGAGGCACGAATATAATCTTGGAGATCTCATTCGGGAATAGTACTCCGAGCAGGACAGCAATCGCCACCACGCCAGGAATGACCCATATGGCGCTCTTCGGCAGTCCAATCTTCTTGAAGTTAGGATACTTAATGGTGCTGACCATTAAGAAGGATAATACCAACGTGCTTGCGAGCAGGACAGATACCGCAATGTCATCCTTGAACAAGGCTAACGTAGCCACGACACCGCCTGCTGCCGGAATCGGCAGACCGATGAAGTATCCCTTGGTTCCTCCAGAGATCACGTTGAATCTAGCCAGACGAAGCGCACCGCAGATCGGGAACAATGCAGTAACAATCCAAGCTGCCGCAGGATTAAGCTCCTGGAAGGCAACGACGTACATTATGAAAGCCGGAGCCACACCGAAGGAAATGACGTCCGACAAGGAATCAAGCTCTTTGCCAAACTCGCTCTGAACATTCAAGGCTCTCGCCACGCGGCCGTCCACGCCATCCAGCAGCATCGCAATGATGACCATCATCGCCGCACTCTCTGGACGTTCGTTGAACACAAGAATGATGGCTACTATTCCAAGGAATAGATTCCCCACCGTGAGAAGGCTCGGTATCGACTTCGTAATCATCTGTTCCACCTCTTCTCTACTATGCCCATAAACCTGATGCTAATGTGCATCCTCACTTGTCATGTCGACATTCTATCCATTGTATGGGATTTAGATTTGTCTGTCAATGAACATCTGCTCCTGAATCCGCTTGAGTCCTTCCTTAATCGCACGCGCTCTTACTTCGCCAATGCCATCCACTTCATCAAGCTCCTCGATCGTTGCCATGAGTACATGAGGCAGTCTGCCGAACCGATCAATCAGGTTGTTCATAATCATCTGAGGAAGGCGCGGAATCTTGTTGAGCAGCCGGTAACCGCGCGGTGAGATTCCTTCATCCGGGATTACACCGCCCGTGTAGGTATAGCCCAGCAGCTTAATGATGGGCGGTGCATCGAGCAGGTCGTCCGAGCTGAGCTTCTTCAGCGCGGTGCGAATATCACGGATGCGATCATCCGAGTTATCCTTGGCGTAATCCTTCAGCAAGTACCATGCATCTTCCTCTACCCCGCCGACCAGCTCCTCCATCTGCATCGCAATCAAGCGACCTTCCGTACCGAGCTCATTCACATAACGCTTGATCTCCATCTTAATGCGCAGCACCATCTCCACCCGCTGAATGACATGCGCCACTTCCTGCATTGTCACCAGCTCCTCGAACTCAAGGGCCGATAGATTCGTAAGCGACTGGCTAAGTACCGCCTTATACTTCTCAAGGGTCTGAATCGCTTGGTTCGCCTTGGTCAGAATGACGCCCATCTCCTTGAGCGAATACCGGAGCTGTCCTTGGTATAACGTAATAATATTCCGGCGCTGCGAGATCGAGACCACCAGCTTGCCCGTCTGCTTCGCAACCCGCTCCGCGGTCCGGTGCCGTATGCCCGTCTCGATCGACCCGATGGAGGAATTGGGGATAAGCTGTGTATTCGCATACAGAATCCGGCGCATATCCTCACTAAGAATGATAGCTCCATCCATCTTCGCTAACTCGTACAAGTAGTTAGGGGAGAAGTCGCAATTAATAGAGAACCCTCCGTCGACGACCTCCATGACCTCTGGACTGTACCCCACTACGATGAGCGCGCCCGTCTTCGCTCGCAGCACATTCTCCAGCCCTTCGCGGAATGGGGTGCCTGGTGCGACTAGCTGCAGCAGTTGGTTCGTAATCTCAAGCTGTGTCTGTTCCTTCATTCGTATGCCCCCCTATTCAAGCGCTGCCTTAAGTGCTTGTGCTACCGTCGTTACGGCAATAATCTCAATACTGGAAGGCGGCTTCCAGCCCTTCAGGCTCTTCTCCGGCATAATGACCCGCTTGAAGCCGAGCTTCTCCGCCTCCTTCACCCGCTGCTCCGCACGCGATACAGCTCTCACCTCACCCGTAAGGCCTACCTCGCCGAAGATGACATCATATGGCTTCGTAGGCGCATCCCGGAAGCTGGAAGCAAGACTGACCGCCGCAGCTAAGTCTACGGCCGGCTCATCGAGCTTAATGCCGCCTGCTACATTCAAGTAAGCGTCCTGTGTCTGCAGGAAGAGCCCGATTCTCTTCTCCAGCACCGCCATGATGAGCGCCATCCGGTGATGGTCTACCCCGGTCGACATCCTCCTAGGCGAAGGGAAGTTCGTCGAGGTCACGAGCGCTTGCAGCTCTACTAGGACAGGTCTCGTTCCTTCCATGCTCGCTACGACAGTTGAACCGGATACCCCCAGCGGCCTCTCTGACAAGAACAACTCCGATGGATTGGTAACCTCCGTTAGTCCGAGCTCCCCCATCTCGAAGATGCCGATCTCATTCGTCGAGCCGAACCGATTCTTCACCGCTCGCAGCAGACGATAGGTGTGATGGCGTTCACCTTCGAAGTAGAGCACACAGTCCACCATATGCTCGAGCATTCGGGGGCCAGCAATCGCGCCTTCCTTAGTCACATGCCCGACCAATACAGTTGCAATGCCCTTGATCTTCGCCACGCGCATGAAGTGAGCGGTGCACTCGCGCACCTGTGCAACACTTCCTGGCGCTGACTGCACGTTCGGATCATACACCGTCTGTATGGAGTCGATCACTAGGAAGTCCGGCTGAACCGACTCAATGGCCTCATTGATCATCTCCATGTTCGTCTCACACAGCACATAGAGTGATTCTACTAATGCCCCCAGCCGATCCGCTCTCAGCCGCGTCTGCTTGACCGATTCCTCTCCGGATATATAGAGAACGGTAAGCCCCTTGACAGCTAAGGCGTGGGAGGTCTGCAGCAGGAGCGTCGACTTGCCGATGCCAGGATCCCCTCCGACCAGAATAAGCGAGCCAGGCACTACCCCTCCGCCCAGCACTCGGTTCAGCTCCACCATCCTTGTTTCAATCCGCGGTTCTTGACCGCTTTCTATATGTATGATGGAACGCGGCTTTTCTTTCGTCTGAGTGAACGAGGAGGACACCCCTGTCGTGCGGACCGTCGTTTCCTTCTCTTCAATCATCGAATTCCAAGCATGGCAGCCCGGGCATTTCCCAAGCCACTTCGGAGATTCCGTTCCACATTCGGTACACACGAACTTTGTTTTAATTTTTGCCATAGATGCTCCTTTATACGTATAACGCTATCATTCAAAGTTTACCATTTACAGCCCCCAGTATAAAGCCCTCTTCATGGTGAGCAGCCGTATTTGCGAAAAAAGCTCCCAAAAGCCGGACGGCTTAAGGAAGCTTCATGATGCTAATGATTCATTATCTCGCTACAAGAACGTTATGTATCGTCATCTTCGACCCTAACATGACGCTCTCTCCTTGTGGAGCAGCACCCGCTCTCTGGGCATGCGCCTGCTTGAAGGCATCGCCGTTCACCCAACCGTCGAACGAAGCACGGTCCTCCCAAGTGGTACACACCTTAATCTCATCATGCTCTTCAAGTCCCTCTGTCAGCAGAACCTCCAGCTTCACGAAGCCTGGAGACTGGTCCACACCCTTCGAATTCTGGAACCGCTGGGCAACTGCTTCTCCATGGCCCTTCTTCACGCTGATGGTGTTCATTACAACTATCATAGCTATCCCTCCCTGTTCGGCCAAAAAGATAACCCTGCGCCTATCTCAAGACGCAGGGTTCCTCTTGTATTAAGTCGTTGCAGGCTCGCCGCTTGGCGCTTCCTCTGCATTGTTCTTGGTGACGGTCAAGGCGCCGTCCTTCTCATCAATAACGAAGGAATCGCCCTTAACAATTAGGCCCATTAACAGCTCTTCGGACAATCTGTCCTCAATATGCTTCTGGATGGCCCTGCGAAGCGGACGTGCACCGTACTGTGGATCGAAGCCTTCCTTCGCGAGGAAGCTCTTCGCGGAATCCGTCAATACGAAGTCTACCTCCTGCTCCCGCAGACGCTTGCGAAGCTCATCCGACATGAGGGTCACAATCTCCGCGATGTGACGCTCTTCCAGAGAGTGGAAGACGATCGTCTCGTCGATCCGGTTCAGGAATTCAGGGCGGAAGCTCTTCTTCAGCTCAGCAAGCACCTTATCCTTCATCTGTGAGAATTCACGTCCGGCATCCGCAGCAGCTGTGAATCCAAGGGAAGAGTTACGCTTAATCTGATCCGCCCCAACATTCGACGTCATGATGATCAGCGTATTGCGGAAGTCAACCACTCTGCCCTTGGAATCAGTCAGACGGCCGTCCTCCAGCACTTGGAGCAGAATGTTAAACACTTCCGGATGCGCCTTCTCAATCTCATCGAGCAGGACAACGGAGTAAGGCTTGCGGCGAACCTTCTCGGTCAGCTGGCCGCCCTCTTCGTAGCCTACATAGCCAGGAGGCGCTCCGACGAGACGCGAAGTCGAATGCTTCTCCATATATTCGGACATATCGATGCGAATAACAGAGTTCTCATCACCGAACATCGCTTCCGCTAACGCCCTTGCAAGCTCAGTCTTACCTACCCCAGTCGGCCCTAGGAAGATGAACGAACCCATCGGACGCTTCGGATCCTTCAGACCGGCACGAGCACGGCGGATGGCGCGGGAGACAGCCTTCACCGCTTCCTCTTGGCCAATGACACGGTCATGCAGAATCTCTTCCATCTTCAGCAGACGCTCCGTCTCTTCCTCTGCCAGCTTCACGACAGGAATTCCAGTCCAAGCGGCTACGACTTGAGCGATATCCTCAGGCGTTACTTCAGAATCCGTACGGCCTTGCTTCTCCTTCCACTGATTCTTAGTTACGTCTAATTCTTCGCGAATCTTCTGCTCGGTATCCCGCAGCGCAGCAGCCTTCTCGAACTCTTGGCTCTGAACCGCTGCATCCTTCTCCTTGCGGATATCGTCCAGACGATTCTCCAGCTGCTTCAGGTTAGGCGGTACCGTGTACGAGCGAAGCCTCACGCGAGAGGAAGCCTCATCGATGAGATCAATCGCCTTGTCCGGCAGGAAGCGGTCTGTAATGTATCGATCAGACAGCTTGACAGCCTGTATAACGGACTCATCGGTAATCTTCACTCTGTGGTGTGCTTCGTAGCGGTCCCTTAGACCATATAGAATCTGAATGGCTTCATCCGGTGAAGGCTGATCTACCGTAATCGGCTGGAAGCGGCGCTCCAGTGCGGCATCCTTCTCGATATACTTGCGATATTCATCAAGCGTCGTTGCCCCGATGCACTGCAGCTCGCCGCGTGCGAGGGCCGGCTTAAGAATATTGGAAGCATCAATTGCTCCCTCTGCTCCACCAGCGCCAATCAGCGTATGCAGCTCATCAATGAATAGAATAATGTTGCCCGCTTGGCGAATCTCGTCCATGATCTTCTTCAGACGGTCCTCGAACTCCCCGCGGTACTTCGTTCCTGCTACGACCGAGCCCATATCAAGGGTCATGACTCGCTTGTCGCGAAGCGTCTCTGGAATCTCGTTCTCGATAATCTTCTGCGCGAGACCTTCAGCGATTGCTGTCTTACCGACACCAGGCTCCCCGATTAGTACAGGATTGTTCTTCGTCCGGCGGCTAAGCACCTGGATGACACGTTCAATCTCCTTCGAGCGGCCGATAACCGGATCGAGATTGCCTTCACGGGCATAAGCCGTCAAGTCTCTGGCTAACCCGTCCAGCGTCGGCGTACTCACATTGGAAGGTGCTCCATGCGAGCTTGATACCGCTTCGCTGCTGCCAAGCAGCTGCAGCACTTGCTGGCGAGCCTTGTTCAGCGAGATGCCGAGGTTGTTCAGCACTCTTGCGGCTACGCCTTCTCCTTCACGAATGAGTCCGAGGAGAATATGCTCTGTCCCTACATACGTATGTCCAAGCTTGCGCGCTTCGTCCATGGACAACTCGATTACTTTTTTGGCGCGAGGCGTATAAGCAATGTTAGTGGGCTGCTCCTGGCCGCGGCCGATGAGAGCCTCCACTTCATCCTGAATCTTCTCCAGGCCAAGTCCAAGTCCGATTAGAGCCTTCGCAGCGATGCCTTCCCCTTCGCGAATGAGCCCGAGCAGAATATGCTCTGTTCCGATATTGTTATGACCGAGGCGTACCGCCTCTTCCTGCGCTAGTGCAAGCACCTTCTGTGCTCGTTCCGTGAATCTTCCAAACATCATTCTCCAACACCCCCATGATCGGTATGGCCGCTTAATTGCTTGCGTATCAACTCAGCTCGGCGGATATCTCTCAGCTCCGGGTTCATCTTCTCGTTGAACGTCTGCTGGAGGAATCCGGGCTGTGTCATCACTATTAATTCATTCAACACACGTGGTGTAACATCCTTCAATAGTCCAAGATCTACACCAAGTCTTACATCAGATAGCCGCTGTGCAGCTTCCTTGGAATCCATGATGGAAGCATGAGAGAGAATGCCGAAGGAGCGATTGACGCGGTCCTCTATACGAATTCGCGATTCTGCCATCAGCCTCTCCCTTGCTGCCTTCTCATGCTCGATAATCTGTCGCACGACGCTGTGAAGATTCTCAAGAATCTCGTTCTCCGACTGTCCTAGTGTAATCTGATTGGAGATCTGGAACAGATTGCCGACCGCTTCGCTTCCTTCACCATACAGTCCTCTGACCGCAAGGCCTACCTGTGTAATTGCCGACAGGATTCGATTAATCTGCTGGGTAAGGACAAGCGACGGCAGATGCATCATCACAGAGCAGCGAATGCCGGTGCCGACATTCGTCGGGCAGGTCGTTAAGTATCCGCGCTTCTCATCGAAGGCGTAATCAACGGCCTCTTCGAAAATATCGTCCACCTTGCTCGCCAGTGCCCAAGCTTCCTTGATCTGAAAACCTGGATATAGACATTGAATGCGAAGATGGTCTTCTTCGTTAATCATTATGCTAACTGATTCATTATCGCTTAGAATTAAGGCTCCGCTGCGTGACTCATTCGCTAGATTAGGGCTGATGAGATGCTTCTCCACCAGGACACGCCTCTCAAGCTCGGTGAGCTCGGAGAGAACGATGGTATCGAATGGGCAAGCGGAGTTCAGCTTGCCTGATCTCCCAATCTCAGTGAGCTGCTTCATCACTTCCTCGGATTGCTGATTCGTTGCCAGCATCGGGAATGGATGCTTGCGGAGATTGCGCGCAATGCGGACTCTGCTAGAGATGACGATATCGGATTCCGGACCTTCGTCCTTCATCCATTCGCTAAGAGCTTGCTGTGAGAAACGGCGGTTCACCAAGAGGAGCACTCCTTCCTTGCCGGCTTACAAGTCTGCAATCTTACGTTCTAACTCGCGGATTCGGTCTCGCAGATGTGCTGCACTCTCGAATTCCTCCTGCTCGATTCGAGCATGCAGGTCCTTGCGGAGCTGTTCGATCTCGCGCTTATATTGAATCTGGCCGCCGGAACGCTTCGGTATCTTCCCTACATGGACCGTATTGCCATGCACCCTCTTCAGCAGGGGGTCTAGACGGTCGGCGAAGTGGCGATAGCAGCTGCTGCAGCCGAATCGGCCAATCTTGCTGAACTGCGCATAAGTAAGGCCGCATTCATCGCAGCGTATTGTCCCTTGCTTCGTTCCTATCCCCGCCGCAGCCGTAGGATCGAAGTCCAGCAGTCCAGACAATAAGCTGTGAATCGAGAAGCCGTTCGGAGCGCCGGGGATGCCTTCGCCGCGCTCGCGCGCGCACGATTCGCAGATGTGGAACTCCGTCTTCTCTCCACCGACAATCTTGGTGAAGTGTAGCGTTGCCGGCTTCTTGCCGCACTCTTGACAGATCAAGGCGTACACCCCCTTCTTCGTGACAAGCGCACGGGGCGCTATCTCTACATATAAGACAACAGATCGTGATGCTGGTTGCGCTGAGCTGCACGCGCTGCGACAGTCCTCTTACCTGGCTAGCAGAGAGATCAGCATCGACTTCAGCAGACGAGCTCTAATCTCATCTCTAAGCGGCAGCTTCAGCGCAATGGTGTCTCGAGAGATGGCTGCTCTGAGCATATTCGCTTCACGCCTCGATACGAGTGCTGCCTCTTCCATCTGATAGATCAGCCCTTCAGCTGCAGATTGGTCCACACACTCTCCGATGGTCTGATGGATATGGAACTGAATCGCATTCAATGAGGGAAGGTCTACCCGCTTAATGCGAATGTAGCCCCCTCCGCCTCGCTTGCTCTCCACCATATATCCCTTCTCCATCGTGAAGCGCGTAGAGATGACATAGTTAATCTGCGAGGGAACACAGGAGAATCGGTCAGCCAGATCATTACGCTGAATCTCAACAGCACCTTCGGGGCTCTCCTGCAGCATTTGCTTCAGATACTGCTCGATGAGATCGGAAATGTTACGCATATCACCAACCTCCCTGAATGCTGTAACCATTTCATGAATAATGCAGCGAAGTCAAGTTAGTCACAGGTAATTACCACACCCTTTATCCTGGACAGCTGCATCATACTTTTAGCCGCCCTTCTGACTTTGACTTTCTTTGACTTTAATATTATTATACGCAATTTCAACCAAAGGTCAAGAGATGGAATTGCAATTTTCTGACGATTCAACGTTGGGATGGTGCAGCAGTCTAGATGTATTACCTATCTTGGTCTGTTCAGGAAGAAATATACGTGGGGATGAGTGGGAGATGCCTTGGTGGATAGTAGGGATGATGGATACCTATGAAAAATCAAAAAAACCTACTGCATATATGCAGTAGGTTCCTCGTGCTTGGCGACGTTCTACTCTCCCAGGACCCTGCGGTCCAAGTACCATCGACGCTGGAGGGCTTAACGGTCGTGTTCGAGATGGGAACGCGTGGTTCCCCTCCGCCATCGCCACCAAACGGTGCGTATACCGGATTAACCGGCTGCGCTTAGGGTATTATTGTACCCTGAAAACTGGATGCGAAAGCGATGAGTGCTGAAGTCATCTTAAAGTCTTACATAGTAG
>NZ_JBHSHW010000024.1:0-33209 GCF_042653305.1 Paenibacillus sp. GCM10023252 | reverse complement strand
TTTCTTTTTGTTTGACAAATTAAAGAAGGGGCGTCCCCAAGTCATTTATGACTTTTGGGACAGCCTCCTCTTCTTTTATATTGCGGCAGCCTGTCGCCATCGGGAGATCGCTTAACCGGCAAAATCCTACTGTGAGGTAAAAATACTACTCTACGAAAAGGGCCCCTATCTCGTTAAACTATTAATGTAATCGTGTACAACCTACCTATCAAGAGGAGTGTGGTATTCATTCATGCACGGAATAATGGGAATATCCCGCAAAACATGGGCAGGCAGCATCCGGACCACGTATGTGACGTTAGCTCTGCTCCTGCTGGTTACCGCGAGTCTGGCCGGGATCGGCTCAGCCTCGCCCCCTGCGAAGATCGAGATTAACGGCAGCGCCGTTACATTCCAGACAGCGCCGATCCTGGAAGGCAAAGAGCTGTATGTACCGATGGACGAGTATCTAGATGCCCTGCAGGCCGTCTATACCAACGACGAATATACGTCTACCGTCAAGATTAGAAAAAACGGCAGAACTGCGCAGTTCACGCTGGGCAGAACAACCGCACTGAAGAACGGTGTTCCTCATTATCTCGCCACGCCTGTATCCAAAACCGGCGGCAAGATTATGATTCCGTTCCAGTTCGTTACCGAAGCACTGGGCGGGACGGTAACGGCTGGCTCAGGCAAATCCGTGTTCCGGGTATCCATTAAGCATCTTCCTGACGTGCCACCGGTTGACCCGAATGACGAGCCATACGGCGGCGGCGACGATCCCGTCTATGATTCGGTCTTCACACCGAAAATCGGAAACTGGAAGATCGAAGATGAAGTGTATACGACAGATGGAACGACCAACGGCTCCACGGTGACGCGTGAAGAAGGTGTGCTTGCCGACTTCTCCTTCGAAGTCACGGTTCGCATGCTAAGTGACAACGGCGACCCGAACAACTGGGCGGGCATCAACTTCCGCAAAATGAACGGATCCGGCTATCCGTGGGATGACGGCTACCTGTTGTATGTATCCGCAACTGGCAATGTCGTCGTGTACAAAGCCGGCGAAGGGCCGATTGCAAGCAAACCACTAGGTAGAAACATTACTGAAAAAGATTTACGCTTAAAAATTACAATGGCTGGTCCTGATCTGAATATTTACACAGACGGTGGAACCGATCCCTTCCTGTCCCTCTCGGACAGCAGCTTCACTGAAGGCTATATCGGACTCGGCTCCACACAGGCTGTCGTCCAGTTCAAAGATATTGTGATCACTGAGAACCCGGAAGGCCCGGGACCTGCACATGTGTTCACACCGAAGATCGGCGAATGGAGCATAGAGAACGAAGTCTACACAACGGACGGAGTGACGAACGGTTCCGTGGCGACGCGCGAGGAGAGCATACTCGGTGACTTCACCATGGAGGCTACGATTCGCATGACCGATGCGAAGGGAGACCTGAACAACTGGGCGGGCTTCAACTTACGCAAAGCGAACGGATCTGCCTTGCCATGGGATGACGGTTACCTCGTAATCGCTACGGGAACAGGTAATCTGCTCGTGCTGAAGGCCGGCTCGGGTGTTCTATCAGGCAAGGCGCTTGGTACGAGCATCACCGAGCAGGATCTTCGTCTGAAGGTTACGATGGTCGGTTCCGAGATGAACATCTATGTGAACGACGGGGCCGAACCATTCCTTACCTTATCCGACAGCGGCTTCACGGAAGGTTATGTTGGGCTCGCATCCACGCAGGCCTCGGTTCAGTTCAAGGACATTGCGGTAAGTAATGACCCGAACGGCGGCAATGTCGAACCCGCAACGCCATAATGAGCAACTCTATATGAAGGAGGCAATCATGAGAGAGATCAGGCCCTTATCCCGCTTACGCAATAGATTCATCAGCCTATTGACGATTCTGGCATTGCTTGCCGCCATGATCCCAGCCACTACTCTCCAGGCAGAGAAGGGCTCCATCAAGGTCAGCGTCGGGGGCACCCTGCTTGGAGACGAAGCCGTTAGAGAAGTCAACGGTCTGACCCATGCCGATGTGTCCGCTTATGCGCGCAGCTTGAACATCCCGTATACGTATGACGCGCTGATGAACCAGATCAGCATCGGCGACGCTCAGTTGTTCGTCGAGCAGATCGAAGGTAAATATTATGCGCCGGTTATCCAGCTTGCGGAGGCTACTAAGGCTCTCGAAGTGAAGACCGATGCGAAGAAGAATCTAATCAGCGTCGTCTATGCGCCATCGAATTCAACGATCTCGCCAGGCAACATCCTGTTCAATGCGCTGACGGAACCGTTCGAGCGCTATGGCGCCGACAATATGGTCAATATCGTTCCTGCCGTTCCATCAGGCGGCGTCTTCCGGGATGGCCTGTTCATTCACCCGCCAATTCCCCCCGCCTCGCAGGATCCGGAGGATGAACCGCCGCTGCCTTATCATGCGGCCGTCTACCAGGTGGATCTGACTGCGTATAGTGAGAACGATCCGCTTGTTCTCGACTTCTATACCGGCATCATCGACAATGCGAAGCCTCAAGGCATCCGCTTCTTCGTGAGAGTGAACGATAAGGAAATCTTCAAGATTACAAGGAAGGATACGTCGTGGATTAGGCACATCCTGGATCTGTCGGCCTACGCCGGGCAGAGCGTCAAGCTCGAATTCGCCACAGCACCGGATCCTGTCTCGGATTACGGCTGGGCCATCTTCGCAGAGCCCCGAATTGTTCTCGCCGGAACGAATGCAGCCCCGGCAGACTGGAGCGGCCCGCCAGCAGGCTGGCAGACGTCCGGCGCAATTGAGGCCGGCTCGGGCAAGTGGAATCTTCAGACCGGCGACAGCCGTGTCATCTCCGCACCGCTTGAAGTACTGAACGGCTATGTCGAGCTGACAGGCACGACCGACGGGACAGCACCCGCACTGAAGGCATCCGGCACCCTAGTCGCCGACGGTAAGGACAAATCGACGCAAACGTTCGACGTCGTTGCCATGCCGGCGGAAGCGGGTACTTTCCGCTATATGATTCCTTTCAACTTCGACGACGTATCCACGGGATCAACCCCATCGACGGTCAAGTTCACCCTGTCCTTCACCGCGGGTTCATCCGCCGAGGTTACCGGCTTCGCGATTCTGAGAAATATGGGCATTCTAGACCTGGAAGCTGCGGCTCCGTCCGGCAAACGTCTGTATGCCGATCGCGCATGGAGCTATAAGGCCGTATTCATGAATAACGGTCTGGGCCGCATCGATTCCAACGATAAGCTCGCGGTTGAATTCGTGCAGAACGGCCGAAGCGAGATCAAGCCCATCTCGCTGCTGAATCCGGGCAAGCAGATCACGCTTAAGTGGGACCTGCCGCCTGCGAGCCCCGGCGATCAGGAGCTGGTTCTTAATCTGCTGAGAGATGGTGTGCGCACCGAGCTTAAGCGTACGAAGGTCGCCATTCAGCCTTCCTACGACGTGAACGTGCCGAATCCATCCCGATTCGATACGATTGCGAGCGACAAGCTGACGGTTGCCATTTACAAGAAGGACGGCGCAGCGGTCGAAGGCCATGTGTACAAGAAAACGGTCGACGGACAGAAGCTGCTTGGCACGCTTCCTTTTGGCAGACTATGGCTGGAAGGCTCGGCTCAGACGCCGATCGAGGGGCTGGACATTACAGCCAAGACGGCAACGTCCGTAACGATGAAGCGTAAGGACAAGCGCGGCGATGTGGAAGTCGTCTGGTCCATTCAGAACGACCGCGTCCTGATGTCGCAGCGCTACACGGCAGCAGCCGACTCGAAGCTGAAAGTATTCGACGGACCTTCCTTCCTGGCCGGTGACGGTTCCTTCGGCGGCGCTAAGGACAGCGCCATCTTCCCGGGCGTCGACTATCTGGATCAGGAGAAGTCTTCGAATACGATCGCGGTGCTTCCTCCCTTCCATGAGAGATCGGTGCCGCATCCTTATAAGATTACGATTCCGGCTATAACGATTGAGAAGGACAACAATATCATGACGTTCATCTGGGATCCGATGCAAGAGTGGACCCGCGGGCAGCTGCACCCTTCTGTCTTGTTCGACTCTCCGAACAGGGAAGGCTATGAGCATTCGATCGTCGGCATGTTCGCTCCATCCATCCCTTATTGGGTGAATGAGAACAAAACCCACGCGATCAACGCATTCCCGATCATGAGAGGTGCCGAGATCAAGCTGGATGCCGAGCTTCGCATCTCGACGGGCGATCATGCGCTGGAAGGCGTGACTGACTATGTGAAGGAGAAAGGCCTGCCAGACGTTCCGGAGCCCGCTCCACGCTCGAACGAAGAGCAGTTCAAGCTTACGCTGAACGGTCTCGAGAAGGAGAAACGTGGCAAGGACGGTTGGATCTCGTTCATCGGCTTCTCCAAAGCCAAATCCGTCGAGCTCGGCCTGCTCCAGAATCTGCAGACGATGCGCAGCGTACTGAATGAAGAAGATGCAGCACGGGCCAAAAAAATTCTGGATAACATCAACAAGCCCGCTCCAAATATCGAGTGGAGCTATACCGACTCCTACTGGCTGCGTCAGGACCGCGACGTTATCGACGATCTATATAAAATCTCAGAACGTCGGACGCAGGACTTAAAAAACAGCCAGCAGCCGAACGGCAACTGGAACTTCGTGCCGAACCGCACGACGGCTCCATTCGGTAAGGAAGGCGATCAGACGATGGGAACAACAGCCCCTTACGTGCTGCAGGCTATCAAGTCAGCCAAGATGACAGGCAGCGAAGAGGCCTGGCAGGTAGCCTCCAAAGGGCTTGATGCCATCGCTGCCTTCACCAAACCGACCGGTGCCGGCCCCTGGGAGCTTCCACTGTTCGGCGCCGAATCCTTTGCAAGCGGCCTGGCTCTGCTAGCCGCTGTAGAAGCCTATGAATACAAGAAAGAACCGAAGCATCTCGAGCTGGCCGTTCATCTCGCCGAAACCGGGCTTCCGTTCATCTACCTGTGGCAGATTCCGGACCGGAAGCACTCCCTCTACGGCTCCGTCGCCTCATTCTCGGCAACGAACTGGAGAGACGGCTGGTGGGGCCGCCACGTACAGTGGAACGGACTCGTCATCTCTGACGGCTTGAAGCAGCTTGCGAAGTACGATCAATCGATCGACTGGAAAAAGCTGGCCGACGGCATCATCTGGGAGGGCACTCGCCAGGCGGCAACGACGAAGCGCGAAGGTCGATTCCCTGATAATGTCGACGTCGCACTCGACAAGCCGGTCATTCAGAACATCTGGCCTGAATGGCTGCTGGCTAATATGCAATATGATACTACAGGCATCTCGCCGCACTGGGCGGCGAAGGAGAGCGGCGGCGTCAGGGTCGTGTCGGGCGTTCAGATCGACTCGATTGAGAGCACCGATACCGGGCTGAAGGTCAGTATCACGGGCCTCCGCCGCGGTGTCAGCTATACAGCCGTTCAGACCAAGTCAGCCTTCTCCTCCTACCGAATCAACGGCGAGACCTTCTCCCTCAGTCAGGGTCTGCTGAGCGGTGAGGTGCAAGGCGTTCGCGCAGGGCGCAATATGACCGGCTATGTATTCAAAGTCGCTCATAACACTCCGGAAGCCACGTTAGAATTAGTGAAGTAATTCGGGGAACCGAACAGGCTGCCCCAAAATGAAATACTCCCCATACGGTAGACAGGTTAATAATTAACCTGGTATCGTTGGGGAGTTTTTTATGGTTGTTGTTAGTGGACCGAAAGATGAATGAGCTTAATGATTAAACCCGATAAGGATTCGGAACCTTGATGGATCCTTCCTGCCAACCCGTTCTTGAATGGCTTTCAAAAATGTATTTCCACATTCTCTATAACTTACCGTTTCAATTATTTTCTCACCTTCCATGGTCTCATCCTCGTACTGAAACACCTGATCCCAGTTATATTCGAGCAGCTCATGAATCGTAAACCACGTTGTCGTGTAACACTCATGGAGCCTGAGTTGGAGCGTAATCTCTGGGCTCACGTCATCCGGCAGTCCGCGTGGTTCACATATATAAGGCATTCCCTCCGAATTCCGTTGATTGGCCAAGATGGCGAAGAGTCCATAATTTCTGTCTGTGAAGATCATATCCTCACTCTCAACTTGCCATGTCGATGACTTGTGTTCCGGATATAGAATCGCCGTGCTGTTTTTTGTCCACTTATCTACCGATATCCATTTCTCAACTCGCTTCTCTCGGAGATCTCGATACATACTCTCCTCTACGAAGCAATACATATTTGTCCCCATTAATATCCTCCAAGTTCAGTTGAATCTATTGTATTGCAGATATGTATACTACTTCGTGAAAAACGTCCCCACCCCCTCTCTTCGTAAAAAATAAAAGCTGCCTCACCCGCTTAAGGTGAAGCAGCCTGCTCCGCATCGTGCATGCCCGTGCATGCCCGTGCATGCCTGATCCTGATCCTGATCCTGATCCGTGCATGTCATCTTCTAGACCGCCGTATAGCCGCCATCGACAAGCAGTGTCGTGCCGGTAATGAAGGATGCATCCTCGCTGGCGAGGAACAGCACCGCCTTCGCCACTTCCTCTGGCCTGCCAAGGCGGCCCATCGGATGAAGCCCTACTAGATGCTGTGTAATCGCCTCGGTCCTTCCTTCGATAAGCGGGGTATCGATGTACCCTGGACAGATGGCATTCACCCGAATACCCTTCGCTGCATAATCTGCACCCAGTGACTGGGTAAGCAGCTTCACGCCACCCTTCGCCGAGGCGTAGGCTGTTACTCTGGCCTTGCCGACGTGGCTGTGGATCGAGCCGCAATTCACGATGACCCCGCCGCCCTCTTGCTTCAGCATCTGCTGAATTGCGTACTTATCGCATAGGAAGACGCCCGTCAGATTTATATCGATCGTCCGCTGCCACCCTTCCAGACTGAGTTCAGCGGCGGGTCCGTCCTTCGCAATGCCTGCGTTCGCGAATAGAATATCCAGCTTGCCATACTTCTCCACCGTCTGATCTATCATCCGAATCACTTGCTGTTCATTCGCTACATCTGTCTTCACATACAAGGTGTCATATCCATCCTTGTTCATCTCATCTGACACTTGCTGCCCATGATCGGCATAATCGGCTATGACGACCTTCGCACCTTCCTCGGCGAACAATCGCACGGTCGACTCCCCAATTCCGCTCGCTCCCCCAGTAACGATAACGACCTTCGCTTCGAATCTCAAGGCAGTCGACTCCTTTCAAGTAATGACGCTTATGTTCGACTTGGTTAATATTTGCAGAGGAATAAGATTTTATCACTCCCTAGCTAGGGGCGAATTGATACGTGTTTTTGCCCTTTGCTTTTGCGAAGTATAAGGCATTATCTGCACTTTTCAGTACGGCTTTTAACCTACTGCTGCCGCCTGGAGCATACAGGGCAATCCCTATACTGACGGATAAGTAGAACCCTTCCAGTGGAATCTCCCAAGAAGATAGGCGAGAGAGCAAATTCTCCGCATGCTTACTTAGTTCTTCTTGTCCAATCCGATTATTAATTAGGTTAATGACGAATTCATCGCCGCCTAATCTAACGGCAAACCCATCCTGCTGCTGAACGAAGTCCTCGAGCTTGACAGCAACTTCCTTCAATACAAGATCTCCAGATTCATGTCCGTAGTTGTCATTTATACTCTTAAATCCATCCAGATCAAGGAAGAATAAAGCACCGCCGGATGCCACATTTTCTTCGAAATATTTATATAGAAATTGCCGATTATAAAGTCCGGTTAACGAGTCTCTGTAAGCGAGCCGCTCTAGGTCTAAGTAATAAGAGAACATTTTAGCAATTCTTTGGAGCATGAGTGTACTCTTTTGGGTCATCATCGCAGCATGAGTATGGACGGCGCACAGCGTGCCGAATGTCTCACCGTTAGAGAGAGTAATAGGAACCCCAAGGTAGGAATTGATATTCGCGCCAATTAGAGCTTGTCTCAGATCATCCAATTCTGTTTCTTTACTCATATCCTCGAAGATTAAGGGAGCATTATTGGCGAAGTCGATTTTGTTGCATACCGTATCATTGAGATTAATGACCATTCCTTCGTTAATATGAATGCTAGGGTTCGACTCAGAGAGCTTCACAATAATTTGTTTGTTTTTAGTGATTGAGGTTATATAGATTAGCCTGTCGGGCAGGAATTCTTTCGCCATGGCTAGTATATCTCTTGCAATTTCATCGAAATTTTTGTAAATCTGCATCTCATTTACGGATATGACTGGCATGGTAACCACGCTCCCACAGGTGTTGATTCACTCCCTTTTTTTATTCGACATAATCTAACAATTAACCTCCTTTTTACCCCTTTGCCCAATAAGAAAAGCCGAGCAAATGACAGGAAACACTCCTGGATCTGCTCGGCTTCAAGTTGACCAACCTTCACTATCGATCAAACGCGTAATTCGTGCCGTGGAACTCGATCTGAATCTGGCTGACAGAGGACAAGTCGATGCCTGGATTGTCATCCGGGTCGATTGAGATATGCCAAGTCGTGAATGGACCGAGTGCCGCATACTCATTGGTCGTTCCCCCATCGGATTGCTCGACCCCGAAGTTCGCTTCCTCCATAATCTCCTGTGTCTTCGTATGGTAGATGAAGATTTTGTTCACGGGCTCATGCTTGAATGTGTATACATCCTGCGCGCTGCTAACCATCTGCTCCTTCCCCGTATGCGTGATCCGAATGGTAACGGTATCGTCCGCTGCAGCTGGGTGTATACCCGTCATCCATACACGGACATTCTGCACTCGCACGTTGGCCATCCCTGCAAAAACAGGATGATCGACTGGAATTCGGATCATAAGCTGCTTCAAGTCCTTGAACAGTTCCACCTGCTCAGCAGGAACGTCGATGATTTTACCCCGTTGGTTGTCATGCGGCGGGAATCGGTCATGATTCGTCCCAAAGTTCTCGACCGCCTGCTGATATTTGCCGAGAATCGTGTTCATCGCGCCAACTAATGCGGTATGGTTCAGCTCGGGAAGGGATCTCCCCGCGTATACTTCGCTCGTTAGGCTCTGGTCGGACAGCGCCCAGAACCGATAGGCACGCGAGGTTAAGTCCAGCATTTCCATCACTTGATTACGGGCGGCGTAATACAGCTCTGAGATTAAGGTGACAAGATCTGGCAGGTCGGGACTCATTGCATCAAGTGTATCCTCATTGAGTGCAGCAGTTCGAGCATTCGCCGAATCGATGATCTGCAGATTTTTATACAGGAGCAGCACGATTGCATTATAAGTAAGGATCTGATTATTGCGTTCCTGTACCTTATCGATGTAGGCACGGAATGCCGTCTTCAGATCATCCAGGCTCTGAGGAAATTGGTCATAGAAGTCATTAAAAAATTGTTCAACGTCCTGCTCCGCGGCCACCAGCTTGGCTGCACCAGGGTCGTCGGGAGCCAGCGTCCCGTTATCCAGCGCTTGGAATCCTTCCTGAAGCGTATCGATACTCGCCTTGACCGATTTCAACTGACGAACGATATATGACTTGCGTACCGGCTCCCCCTTATCGTCAGTCACCTCCATCGTTCCTTGATAGAGGAACTGGCTCGCCTCGTTCAGGATCATGAGCTTGGACTCGGGGGCGAACGCAAGCGAGGTAAGCGATTGAAAGATCGTGTCGAAGTTAAAGTCAAAGTGCACCCGGATCTGTTCCTTCAGTTCCTCAATCTTATCTTCCAACGTTCGCTTCAAGGATGGCAGCTCCGCCTGATAGCCGTCAATGATTCTGGCCGTCTTCACAGCCTGACTTCTTAATGTCGTTAATTGAGCTTCAGCCGTTGCGATCAGACTGGCCTGTCTGTCCCGCGCACGCTTAATCTTATCGATATGAGCGGTATTCGCGGCAAGAGCTTGGAAGTACTCGGCATAATCGGCTTCCAATAATCCGAAGTTCGTAATCAGCTCATTCAGCAAGTTATTGTAGAAGTGGAATGAGCCCAGCGGAACGTCGCTGTTGTCATAGCCGAACATATCCTGCCCCTGTCTAAGCTGGTACAGGTAGCGTACCGCTTCATCGTGAATCGCGCGCAATTGACCGATCGCTCCGATGGCCCCGATCGCTGCCTCATGGCTGTTGTAATAGGCAGCGAGCGATGAATCATCCTTCGCTGCAACGAACGTTGCCGTACGTTCCTGCAGGCGCAGCAGCAAAGTGAGTACATCTCGGACCCCCTGCGGCTTAGCAACGGGGTCGAGACTCCAGTACATAAGCTTGATCTTCTCTAGCAATCGCTTGCATTGACTCGGATGGACGAGCAGATAGGACTGCTCCGCTTGCCTCGGAAGCTTGGCTAAGAAGTCCGTCAGATCTGCATGGGCAGCCAGATCGGCAGGCGTTTGAAATAATAGTTGGTTAAGTGTGCCCGGTTGTCCGGCGATTCCGTTGCCCTCATTCGTTCGACCATCACCATGTACCCCATACGCACCTGCTGTGCAATCTACGTTAGCGGTTAACGAGCTGTCGTATCCCGTTGCCAAGGCTTGCAAGGTTAACGCAGCCAGGTTCAAGGATTGAAGATAAGCTTCATCTGTCTGGGCTTCTGCTGCGTCATGCAGCATGGACACTAACGCCGTTAAGCTTGGGTCGGGCGGAAGGGCAGCGATTAATTCTCTCAGCATCGCTTGCTTCGCACTGAGCTCATGAAGGTTCAGCGTCTCCTTCATCTGCGCCTGCCATCTCAGATAAGGAGATGCTGCTGCAAGGAGGACATGACCGCCATCTCCACCATCGCCGCCCTTGCCTCCTGCTGTCAGATCGGTGCCGGATTGTCCGGCTCCGCCATTCCCGCCGCTTGCTTGAATCTTGTAAGCGGGCTGTCCTATCGGCGTCTGCTCGATATATAGAAGCAGGTTCCCGCCCGCTTCCCCGTTGTTGCCCGCCATGCCAGGGGCAGTTGGATTCTCATTCACAATATCGATTGGAAGGCCGGCAGACCCGGATAGATCGAGACAGCCCTCTCCGCTCACCGTTAGAGAGTGCGTCGACAGAACGCCGCTGTTCGCCTTGAATCTACCTGACAACAGTATGTTCTCCGCGTAGATCGATAGGAATGGCGTACTCGCATAATGGTCACCGAAGTCGGTTCCCGCTCCGATTGCCAAGCTGTCATCGACACTAATAATGACCGTATTCCCGCCGACTTGCACACGTTGGAAGCTCTCCAATGATTGCGACAGTAACGTCTCCGATGGGTCGGCTGCCCGAATGTGTTCCTTCATACACGTGCTCCTGTCGAGAAGTCATGCTCCCGCTGTGCCTGGAGCTTCGCCTCTGCTTCTGCTCTCTCCTTCGAGGTGTCTTTTCTGTCCTTCTCATTCCTCTTCCTGTCTTGCTCAGCTTCCGATTTTGCTTGTTCCGCTTCCTGCTGCTCCTGAACGAGGTGACCAATTTGTTGACTCAGCGCCTGCTGCTGCTTTTGAAGATCAGGGTCATTCGGCTTTTCCTTCAGCTTCTCGTTTATTCTCTCTAACTCAATCCCCTTGGCACTTGCCTCCATACTCGTCTCCGTCACGGTTGTCTGCGCAGCAGCAAGGCGGGACCCGATATCTGAGCTGGTCTGCTCGAGCCAATGCATCTTCTTCTCGAGCAGTGTGCTCTTCAATGCGGAGCGCAGATAGGAATCGGTCTCTGTCGACGGCTCGGATAGCCGCTTATACCTCGGTTCTACTACGATTGCATCTAATAGACTGTCCATGCCTTCTCTGCCAATTTCCTTGAGCGTCGGCAAGTAGCTGTCTGACCCGGCAGCCGCAGCCGCGGTGAATTCCTCCAGCTTCCTGCGCATACGCTCATTGAACGCTTCAGTAGACAATTCGTCTACTATAAGCCCAAGCTCCCGTTCGAACGGATGCTCAGCCGCATGCAAGGCGTCCGAGACGTACGCGTTCACTTCCTGATCGATGAGCTCAGCTGCGTAATTCCAATCGAGCTCACGATCAATCGTCTGTGTGAAGGCCACATAGTCGTGAAGCTCCTTAACCAGCTCCTCCTTGGGCTGCAGGTTAGGATTAGACGTCTCGAAGGATTGGTTATAGATCAGATCATCGATCGTATAGACCGCTCTCGTCTTGCGGGTGGTCCCATCCAGCAGGAAGGTTGCCCGCCCAAGCGGTGCAAGGAGTGAGATCGGCGTACCTTGTGACCCGGATAGAACGAGATTGATGCTCTTGAAGTCCCGCACGGACGTCGCCTTGAAGGCGCCATAGATCGTCGTCTCGAACAACGCATTGCCTATTGCGCGATTATAGCTGGCATCTTCAGACGAGAAGTACAATTCACGCAGCTTGGAGTCATTCTTGAACACGTCAGGCGCAAGGGAGCAAGCGAGCTCATAGATCCGAGAGTGAATGGAATCAGGGCTGTCGTCATAGGTAAGATCGATTCCTTCCAGCGGACGTGTGGTGCTGAACAGGAACATGGACCGAAGCTCACTTGCTTTCGCTTCTACCCATGCCGGCTTCTTGCCAGGTTCGTATTCGAAGTATCGAATGGTCTCGTTAGGATCGACTGATGAATCCTGATATTGGGTAACTTCTGGGAAGCTCGTATCGACCGGCCCTTCTTCTTCCATCGACAGGTAGATCGCTTGCTTGCCGGTTATCTTCCCATCCGGGCTGTCAGTCCCGCGACCTGTCCATCGATTCAGCCAGTCATTCTGCAGGCTGGTCCAGATCGTACGGCCTGCATTCTCTAGCTGCGGCTTCGAATTCCGATAGCCTACGAATCGGTACAGGGGACTTCCCGAGTCCAAGGTGAATGAATACTTGCTGAGTAGGTTGGGCTGTTCTTGGAATACTCTCTTGGCTGCCTTGAAGGTAGCGTCGTATCGCGCGGGTATCAGCAACTTGGGCATATTAAGCCTCCTCTTCGAATGGGTTGTGCTTCTTGGCTTCTTGGCTACTTTTCTCTTGGCTACTTGGCTGTTACCTTGCCTACGATAAGGAAATCATGCGGCGTCTGAACACCTGTAGTAGTGTCTAGTTCAATAACCGTCTGTCCAGGAGACACCAGGTTCGTCGTATTGAAGAAGTTCAGACCCGCGAACGCGATCTGAATCGCAGGAATCGTTAGGACCATATCGTTGGAGTAGTAGGACGGGTAGTCCTCTCTGCAATGATTCAGGCTCTCCCAGAAGCTGCAGCTGTGACTCTTGATCGTAATGGCATAATCCTGCCGGTCAACCGACAGCTCGCCGCCGATTACATCTTCCTTCGTTAAGGTTAATGCTGCTGACTTGTGCATTTCAATGGTGAGGTCCACCTTTCCCCAATTGCCTCCGTTAGAGCCCAGTGTGTATTCACTCCAGCTTGAAGTCGCCTTCCCCTCCCACTGCAAGGAGAGCTGGCTGTCCTTAATGGTTAACGTTAAGGGATAATCATTCAGATTGATTTGAAGGCCGTCATAGCTATGTCCGCCGAAGATGTAGGTACCTGAATCGCCATCCGAGATGACCGATACATCTTTTTTCAACGTAACGGATATCCCGTCTGATGGTGCATTGAAGGTCACGTTATAACCGCTATTCGTTAGCTGGGCTTGAAGATATGCCTTCGTTATGAGGGCATGGGATAATATAATACTAGCCGTCTGGCCTTCCGGTATCGGGAATTGGGAGCTGCCGCTGGGCTGGAAGGACGGGGTGGCGTCTCCTGGGGGATTACCGCTCTCCGCCGTCTGAATATAGAGGCTGAGCACGCCATCCGTATTATCATCATCAGCTGCGGAATGGAATACGAAGGACTTTGGAGTTAATAGGGTGGTGCCTGTGTCAGGGACGATGTTGTTCACGGTGGCTAAGGCATAATCAATCTCGTCCACCTCCGTCTGAAAATATTGCGTGAGCACAGGAAGAAAATAAGTAACCAACGGGTCCTTATCCTTGGGGTCCGGATCGGGGATCAGCTTGTAAGCCGCCCCTTTCTCATTCTTAAAATGAATGATGACATGATTGTCGTGGACCTTGCCGTCGCTGAACGTAATGAGGTTGTCCGCCTCCACAACTTCACCGGTGTCTCCATTCATGGCAGCCAGAGGCACAATGGCTTCAATGCTATAGACTCCGCCAGGGATCGATACCTTCCTTGCTTGGCTGCTGCCCTTAGGCGATACTGAATAAGAGCTGTCATTCACGATCGGCATCGTTAAGGTCGTGAATCCAGATCGTCCACTCGTGAATGCGAGCTTAGGGGAGTCGAACTGGATATCGTATGTAATCGTGAAGGCTTCACCGGTCAGCGGATCCTCGCGGTCTGTACTAAGTTGAACATGCTTGGCAAGCTTGTTCGCTTCATACTGGGTCTTAAGAAATTGATTAAGCTGGATGATCGTGTAGGAGCAGATGACATCCCACTTGTTGGTGGAGGGCATGCCTTTCATTTGACTCAACAGATCGGATAATGGGGGGTAGCTCACGTTATTCCTCCTATAAAATTGATGGCCTATACAA
This sequence comes from Paenibacillus sp. GCM10023252, assembly GCF_042653305.1. Taxonomy (NCBI): domain Bacteria; kingdom Bacillati; phylum Bacillota; class Bacilli; order Caryophanales; family Paenibacillaceae; genus Paenibacillus; species Paenibacillus sp. GCM10023252. Next base: position 18,746 of record NZ_JBHSHW010000024.1, on the reverse strand, counting down.
TCAATGTTATATGTACGTGAGGGGGGGATGGGGTATGCCTATATAAGTTATTCGACTTTCAATTGTATGCATCGGACAGCTCCAATCTGTTCCGCACGATTCGAGCAATAGCAGATTGAAGGTTGGGTGCAAAGGTTTTATACTAAGTTCAATTGCTTTATAAGAGGGTCGGTGAGTTTTTGTCAAAAACCACATATTATTCACAAAAAGCTTTGTTTACCATTGGAAATATAAGCTTTTTGACCGTACAGCGCCCCCAGGGACATCATATTTCTTTTTCCGAGGGCAGAACTCAGCATTCGTTCATCTATACGTTCAGCGGTTCCATGTGCTATAGCTTTATTGACCCTGCCACCCACAATATCCATGCCGCGGCGGGGGAATTCGTATTTATTCCATCGGGAACCAAGCACACCAGTACCTATCTGGATTCGGATAATGAGGTTGGAATTGCACAATTTGATCTTATAGACGGGGAGCTGCCCCATTACCTTACTGCACCAACTCGGATTGAAATAGATCAAGCGGAAGAGATCTTTTCTTCCTATCGTACGGACCTGGATGCCGGAGCTGGCAATCATCCGATGTATCATCTATACCGGATGTATGAATTACTGTGGCATATCTCGAAGCAGGTGCAGAAGGTCCCCTATAAGTATAAGAAGCTGCAAAGCGCGCTTAAGGAAATGAATCTGCATTATGCCGACCATCGTAAGATCGTCTATTACGCAGACCTTAGCGGGATGAGTGAACCCGGATTTCGTCGGCTTTTTACCGAATATACCGGGTTGTCTCCCATCGAATACCGGAATCGGATCCGATTGCAGGAAGCCAAAAAGCTGCTTCGCAGCGGGGAATACCGCGTGGACGAAGCAGCCGAAGCCGTAGGCTTTACCAATCTCTCTTTTTTCTGCCGATCCTACAAGCAGCTCTTAGGACATAGCCCGGGGAAAGACACTTAACGTGATGCAGCAATCATTACCTCATGTTGATTAAACTTTTATCTGCAAGTAAGATAGGCGAATCATACACGGGGATATTCTTAAAGGTATACGTGTCCCCTTCTCTACTCCACTCTTCTGCAGGTATGTCGTAAACGCCACCCGTAATCATATCCACCCATACAGGAGTATCCAGCTTAGCATTGGCAAACCGGAATTCCCGAGCCTTAAACTCATAATCCTCTACTGGTGTAGCATCATCATTCCAGATGGCATATAGCTGCATCTGCGTAGCTCTGTTGAAGTAGCCATAGACCGAGATACTTCTGTCTGTATTATAGGAATATGCTGGGCTTGATCCTGCAGAGCCAATATTGTGGAGATGTTTCAGCGTTTTAATCCTCTCAAGGGTATGGTCGAAAACCGACGTTACATGTTGGATGGCATAATAAGCAATCTTAGGCCTTACAGCTGAATTATCCGAAGCCGACTCAATTATTCCCTTCGTATTCTTTCTACGGATTGGTCCATTACCTGAATAATTCATGTCAATCATACTGAATACGCTGCACTCAATATCGTTTCCAAGGTTCTCAAGCATTCTTCTTATATTCCACTTCGCTTGCGTGAATTCACACCAGTTATGGTCGCCAATGGCTCCACCTGCACCGCCTATGGAAGGGGCACCATTCTCCCCTTGTCTCATTATCATGCCGGGAGCATATCGATCTACGATCTGTCTCATCTTGTATACGACCAGCTTATTGGCATCCGGATTATAGACGTAGTCGTGATACGTTACATTGTGGAATAACCCAGTCGCATTCTTCTCGCTTAAGAATTTGAAGAATCGTTCTACATATTCCAGATCGATATGTCCCAGGGCGAGAGCAGAGATTCTAGCGTCAGGTTGAATTCCTCTAATAATCCGAGCTGTTCGTATATTGAAGTCGCCAGTAATCTCAGGAGTATTAACCACGTTGTCCGCGAAGTTGGGTTCATTCCATACTTCCCAGTCCTTCACTTTATCCTTATATCTTGTAACCATTGCAGCGACCCACTTCTCATAAGCAGCCAGTGCTGATTCTGATAGTGGCATCCCCGCTCCTAGATTCTCACCGCCGCCGCCTGGATAGATCGGATTGCCATATCCGGTCTGCAGCCACGGCTTGAAGCCTCTCTCAACCGCATCATCAATAATGTTATCCAACCAAGTCCAATCGTAGATGCCTTGTACCTTCTCAGTCTTGGCCCATCCGCCTTGCATACGAAGAACCTTAATACCCAGCGGAGCAATATATTCTTTGTACTGATGATAATCCGCATAATCACGATCTAAGGTCTCACACCCAATCATCCAATTGGAGGATTCGATCTCATCCGTACGTCTCGGCTGTACAGAACCGATATAAGGAAGATCAACCTTCAGGTCGGGCTTCCTCATACTGAACCCCTCTATGTTGTCTGTTGTCCTGGGGCTAACATAATAATTCTTGTCCGATTTAATCTCTGTCACTTCCATGTCCTCCCTCACCGTATCACCATCATCTCAGGCTGCCACACTAGCTCTAACGTCAAGTGTACAGAGATAACCTGCAGCAGACAATGACAGATTCAATCTCTTTTTGTACGATTCGAGCATTCGTAGGGTTTGGGTGAGGTACTAGTGAACAGGACCTATACAGTTCATGAGATTAATCGGTCGAGTGTGGAAGAGGCTCCCATATTGTCCCCGGCACTTCTTTCATCCCATACAATAGATGTTGACTGACGTTGAATCGTGAACGCGCTGCGAGCAATGGGTTCTTACTACATTCTATCCTTGCCTTCTACCTCCAGATGCCAGCCCATCAACGATTTTAGTACAACTGTCCCGTGATTAACCGCGAACAGTCTCATACCCCTGCTCTCTAATTTGGGGTAGATCCGGCTCGTCATAACCGCTCTTCCGTCATTAATAAAAATTTCAATTGATGAGGAGTCAAGAAAAACATGCAGCTGCAAGATTCCCTTGTTAACCTCATCGAACGGCACGAGACAGCTGGAGCTGGATGTATCGCCTTCGCCGGAACGGCTGCGATCCAGAGTCAGCCTTCCATTCGATTTATTATAGGTAAGCAATGTTTCCTCCTGTCCGTCAGCCGAACAGCGGATACCAATACCTAACTGCTCCGCAGTCGTTTGCTCCAGATCAAGTTCAATCAGGATTTCCGCACATAGCTGAGTGTGAACGGAATCTGCTAAGGATAACCCGTCCTTAGTCGTTTGAAGCTCACTCAGCTGCCATGAACTTCCCCTCAGCAGCTGCAGCTCGGCAACAGGATGTATGCGAAGAATGCCATCCTCGAGCATCGTAAGCTCCCTTGGCAAAGCCATGCAACCCGTCCACCCGTACCGCGCGGAAGGCTCTGATGCTCCCCACATATCCATCCAGCCGATTACGATTCTGCGACCGTCTCCAGCTCTCAAGGTCTGTGCCGCATAATAATCGGTACCATAATCCAGATCCATCCATCCACGTTCCGTAAACGAGGCATCCTCCAGTCTGCACTCTCCCATTATGACGATATTGCAGTTTTTGCGATCCCCCATATCCATCGGTGAGAGAACCAGCAGCGCTTGCTCTCCAAGGAAGAACAGATCCGGACATTCCCACATGCTTCCCTTCGACCCATCGCTCTCAAGAAGCGTACCCTTGTACGACCACTCCATCAAATCGGTCGAGCGGTAAAGCACGACTTTACCTATTCCGTCCTTCTCGGTACCTACCACCATGTACCACTCATCGCCCGAACGCCACACCTTGGGATCACGAAACTCCTGAGAGCCTTCCGCAGGCGGAGCCGCGATGACCGGATTAGCGGCTGCCTTGTCAAAATGAAGTCCATCCTGGCTCATTGCTACACATTGTACCTGCTTGGGACTGCGATCTGGGGCATGTCCCGTATAGATAAGCTTCAGCATGCCCTCATGCTCCACGGCACTCCCGGAGAAGCAGCCGCCTTCGTCATACGGCTCGCTTGGCGCCAGAGCAATCGGGAGATGCTTCCAATGAATCAGATCCTCGCTGCGCGCATGCCCCCAATGCATCGGGCCCCACTTCGTACTGTAAGGATGATGCTGATAAAATAAATGATAAGCGCCTTTATAATAAATTAATCCGTTCGGATCATTAATCCAGTTGGCAGGCGCCGTAAAATGGTACTTCGGCCGATAAGGATCCTGCTGTCCTTGCAGCTCCGCTGCAGCAGCAAATACCGCGTTATTGGCTATAGCGACGGCCTCATCATGTCGTTGCTTATTGTTATCCATTGTTGTCGTCATCCTCCTGTTTCATGGCCCTTATTTGCCGGCTCCTTTCAATGTGGAAGGGGGCAGCGGCACCCTAATTGATACAGTCGTTCCGATTCCTGGTCGGCTGAAAATAAAGACTCCGCTGTCCTCGCCATACTGAATTCGGATCCTCTCGTCGACATTACGTATGCCATAGCCGGATGCGTTCTCGTTCTCTTCGCTCCCTGCTTGCAGCAGCTTATTCTGAACCGCTAGCGTCATTCCGATTCCGTTATCAATTATCTTGAATACGGCATACTGTCTCTCCCGAACTGCCATAACCCGAATATGAACCCGTTCTTCGAACCAGGCATGCTTCAACACATTTTCCACAAAAGGCTGCAAAATCAATTTAGGAATTCGCAGCTCGAGCAGGTCCGAATCGATGTCATAATTTACGCTAAACCGATCCGCATATTTGATTTGTTGAATATCGATGTACGCCTTTACCTGTTGAACTTCCTTGCTCAGACTGATGAGCGTATTGCCCTCGTTCAGCGTTAATCTGTAAAACCGGGCCAGGCCCGAAACCATCTTCGTTAATTTGGAGATATCACCCATATTGGCAAGGCTGTTAATCGATGATAGCGTATTATACAGAAAATGCGGATTAATCTGAGCCTGCAGCGCGTTTAACTCGGCCTCTTTCTTCTGGATGCTGCGCAGATATACCTCGGAAATAAGTTCTTCGATATGACTCGCCATACGGTTAAAGGAGGTTGCAATTAAACCGAATTCATCTCGTGCCTGAACTTGAATGCGTTTATCAAAGCTGCCGTTCTGGAAATGATGAATGCGGGTCACGATCCGCTTCACCCTGAGCGAGAAGTATCGGGCAACGACCAGTCCAATTAAGGCCATAGCCAGGAAGCTCAATGAACAGACAATCAGCATCAAATTGCGAATACGGACCGCATCCTTCTTCAAGTCGGTTGTAGGCACGAGCGCCTCAAGCTTCCAGTTTGTGTGAGGCAGATCCTCATGAATGCGAAGGAGCGGGGCGTTCAATAATTGACTCGTCAGCTCCGGAGCTTGATCATATATCGTTTGTCCGTTCGTTTTGCTTATGACCCTTACGACCGTGCCTTCCGTTATTTTGAAGGATTGTACCGATTGGAATAAATCGGCCAGTGAGATCGTCAACCTCAAATATCCGATTTGGCGTTTATAATCATAGAATGATATCAGTTTTCGGAGCAGCGAAATATTGCCGAACTTAACATCTGCCTCGACCTGTCGCCATATATTGTCTTCATTCTTGTAGATTATGCTTCTATACCAGTCTTTGGCTGTAATTCGCTTCATGCTAAGGATGCTGAACGACTTCTCATTTATTTGTTCTGACGCCTTGTCATACACTTCTTTGAGCATGTCATTGTTGGTATACACGAAGATACGCAGGTTATTGACAGAGAGTGAGGTCGTTGTCTCTAATGCCGGCAATATCCCCGTTAAGGTCACATCAAGCACATTATAGGAATCATCCCTTACCTGCAGCTGCTCCTGAAAAGTAGTGCTGCTGAACAATTGATCGCCGATGCGGTCCAAATCGCGAATATTATAGGATACATTATCACGAATTTGCTGCAGCGTGCGCGTCATATTAATTTGGGTGGATTCCGTCTTGGAATTGATTAGGCTGCTGTAAGAGAAGGCACCAATCAAAATATCCGTAGCCATGACAAGCAGCAAATAAGGAATCATGACGCGGTAAGCAAATGGAAAATAAGATGTTGTCCACAAACGATCTTTCACTAGTTTTCTCCGCCTCATATATGACGCAGCTTTCGATAATCCGATGGAGTCATCCCGTAATACTCCTTGAACTGTCGATTGAAATAAATGATGTTCTTATAACCGATGCGCTCAGTAATTTCATAAATTTTATTGGCCGGATCAAGCAGCAATTCGGAGGCACGCTCCAATCGCTGGCGTATCAGAAACTCGCTAAATCTCTCTCCGGTCTCCTCTTTGAACATAAACCCCAAGTAATTGGGAGAGAAAGCGAATACAGTCGCAACATCACGCAGCGTAATCTTCTGTTCAATATTTGCTTTCACATAGCTCTTGATCAAATTAATCGTCTTGCGATCCTGCTTTTGCTTCTTGCTGAACAGCTTCTCCGACAATTCAAATAACCGTCGGCGCAGCCAGGATTGAATGTCGTCGATCGTCTCGAATTGAAAGAGAATATCAAGATGCTTATAGTCCCAATGCAGCAGCTCATATAAATTCTCACCTACCTTGCGAAATTGCTCGCCTAGCTTGGTGATGAGATGAATGACAAAATGATAGACCGTTACCCGGGACTCCAATCCGATGATGAAACCGAACAGTTCCTGCAATTGATCATCGGTTCCCACCAAATCATACTCCGACATGGCGATGAATAAAGACTCGACCTTAAGCTCCAGGTCTAGTGCTTCAGACGGCACATGGCCCTTCACGCTCTCCTCCTCAATTATTCTGCTCTTGCCAAGAAACATCTTGTAGCTAAGCAGCTTTCCGGCGGTTTGATAGATTTGTGGCAAAGCTTCAACTTCTGCTGCAAATCCTCCAAGCGCGATGGTTAGCGTGACAGGAGTTAAGCGCTTTACGTCATCAATCATTTGATTTAATGCATCCATTAATAAGGCTCGATTGCCCTGCAACGGCATGAGGACGACAAAGCGATTGGCCGATGGCTTAATCAGCATCCCGAGTTGATGATCGTTAACCGCATCCTCTACAATGCAGATAATTCGAGTCATCATCTCTTCCTTTTGCTCCATGGGAAGACGGTTGAGCTTCCACTCCAGATCATCGATCTCCATATAAGCAAGCGTGAATCCGCATCCGTCATGAGCTTGCGTGAAGGAAGCATGGATGAGCGCCTCTGCTTCCTCGCGCTGCTGAACCGATGCTCCCTCCAACCACTGTATAATGAGTTCATTCTTTAACAACGGCACCGCTTTTGCCCATTGCTGCTGCTCATTATTACGCTGACTCGTTTCATGCAATTGTACGATAGCTTGCTCCAGCAGCTCCAGCAGCTCCGAATCATCGAATGGCTTGAGCACGTAGCCAAGGGCGTTCATATGGAGCGCCTGTTTGGCGTATTCGAACTCCTCATGGCCGCTAATAAATATAATTTTAACTTCGGGAAGCAGCTCCTTGACTTTGCGTGCAAGCTCTAGCCCTGACATAATTGGCATATTAATATCGGTAAGAAGAATATCAACAGGCTGCTCCTTCAGCTTATTGAAAGCCTTAAACCCGCTATTGGCTTGAAACGCTACCTCAAGCCCCAAATCCTTCCAAGGAATGCGTCGCTGAAGCCACTGCAAATCAATACTTTCATCATCCACCAGCATGACTTTGTAAACCATCTATCTCACCTCGAGTCATACGAATAAGGGTATACTTGTAGGACAAGTATACCCTATCGTTTATGGAATTTGAACGGCTGCCAAGCTTGACTTATTTGATGCCCTGCTGCTTCTTGTTCTCTGCCCACACTTGGTTCTGATACTCCAGCACTTTATCGAAGCCTGCTTTGTTAACTTCGTTCTTGTACGTTTCAAACTCGGAATCAAAAGTTGCATCATCCTTGGCGTAGAACAGTTTGGTATGTGCCTTCAATGCAATCTGATTAATCTGCTGAGAAGCTACGCCCGCTTCGGAGTTCGGATCCATTCCCAACAGGCCGTTGAATTGATCGCCATTAATGTCTTTGGCAACAAATTGACCATAGAATTTGGAAGCTTTGCTGTCCCATGCTTCTTTGGATGGATCTTGAGCTGTCTTTGCATCAAGAATGACAGTGTTATTCCATGACCCGATCGGACGGAAATTAAATAATTTCATATCTTGTTTTTCTTGATCTGTAATCGTCTTCGCTTTCTCATTGTCGATCGGAGCACCGTTGGCATCTACTTCGTCATACAGCAATCCTGGAGGTCCGTAGTTCATAATTCGCTGGCCTTCTTTGCTTGCAAACCAATCCAGAAATTCGAAGATACGTTCCGGATCTTTAGCGGAGGTTGTAATGACATCCAAGTTCCAACCAAGCGTTCCAACGGTTCCGTTCTTCACTTTACTTACATCCACGCCTGCTTTATGGATAAGCGGGATAGCATCATAACCATTCTCGCCTAACAGATTGTTCGCTTCCTTACCGTTACCAACGGCATCGTTGATCGCCATAATCGCGATACGGCCCGTGTTGATTTTTTCCTTGAACTGTTCGGCTTTTTGAGTAAACGTGTCTTGGGAGAGGAGCTTCTCACGGAATAATTTATTAAGGAATTGCCACGTTTCTTTGTAAGCAGGATCCTCGAATTGCGATTCAATCTTGCCGCTCTCCATATTGGCGCGTCCGCCTCCAACCACGCTTGAAGCTGGAGCTGCCGTACGATAGTCACCCATACCTGCGTAAATGTAATCAATCAGCATCGGAGCGCCATTTGTTACATTGCCTGTATCAATCGGAACGATATTCGGATATTTAGCCTTAACTTGCTTGAGGAAAGCAAAGAGATCATCAAAGGTTTCCAGCTTCGGCTGGCCAAGCTCTTTATACACCTTGCGGTTTACAAGCCATCCGTTACCTAGAGTTTGGCTAGGGTTGCGGGTACTGTTGGCCCAGTTCGGAAGACCGTAGATTTTACCATCGGGTGACCGAAGCGCATTCAAGGTTTCCGGGTCGAGCAGTTCCTTAAAAGTAGGATATTTATTCAAATAATCATCAAGGGCGACCAGCTTGCCGTTCTCGACCAAGCTTTTGAATTCTTTGGACCCGCGATCTAGCTGGATAACATCCGGATATTGTTCGCCAGCGACCATCGTGCCGAACTTCTGCTGAGCGTTACCGCCGGAGGAAATCTCATCAATTTTAACTTTTTTCGTATCGATCAACCATTTTGTCGTAGGATCATTGCCATATCCAACTGGCGCATACCAGTCATAGTTGACATAGAAACTGAATTTCAATTCTTCCTTGCCAAGTGTCGGATATTCGCCCTCTTTAATCGTTACCGGAGCATTGTTAGTTCCTTCAGTGCTGTTATTCGTGGTATTCCCTTCATTCGTCGTTGCCGGCTTCGGATCATTGTTCTTGTTCCCAGTGTTGTTGCTGCATGCACTGAGTGCCATTGTCGTGGCAGCCATGGCCGCCAGCAGAGCAATCCCCATTCTTTTTCTAGTCATTGTCTGTGAAACCCCTCTCCATAATTGGATGATTTATTTAAAAGTGTACACTTTTAAATCAATAGTTGGCGAAATCCGTATTTACTCTTTGACGGATCCGATGAGCACGCCTTTTACGAAGAACTTCTGCAAAAAGGGATAAACCAGAATGATTGGCAGTGTTGCCGCGATTAACGTCGCCATCTGAAGCGACCGCGATGTTACGCTGCCCACCCCTGAGGATACCCCAGACAATGCAGCCATCTGCGCTGTAGCAGCATTGGAATTAACCAGGTTCATCACGTACGTTTGAATGGGAATCCATTTCTCCGTCGTCAAGTAAATGCCTGCGTTGAACCAGTCATTCCATAGAAACACCGCATGGAACAAGGAGATTGCAGCAAGAACCGGACCCGAGAGCGGTGCATAGATTTTGAACAAAATCCCGAAATGGTTGGCGCCGTCAAGCTTGGCTGATTCTTCAAGCGCTATCGGAAGCTCCTTAAAGAAGGAGCGGAAGACAATCATATTAAAGACGCTGATCGTAAACGGGACAAACAGGACGAAAAATGTATTAACCAAATGCAGCTCTTTTATGACCAGATAGGTCGGGATAAGCCCTCCTCCAAAATACATCGTGACGACGGTCATCGTCATGTAGATTTTTTTGCCGACCAAATCCCGCTTTGACATCGCATAGGCGAACATGGCGGTGAGGAACATCGAGCTGCAGACCCCCGCAACGACACGTCCAACGGTCGTTAACAGCGACTTAAAGAACTGATGATTATGAATGACGACTTCGTAATTATCGAGTGTAAACTGGCGAGGCCAGAACGTTAACCCGCCTCTGGAGCTGTCCAAACCATTATTAAATGAAATGACGACCGTATTCCAGAAGGGGTAAAAGGTAGCAAACATGAGCAGCGTGAGCAGAATATAAATAACGACACTCATGATGCGATCTTCTATGCTTGAATGAATCGAGCTGTTCACTTGCATCAACTGCCTTTCTTTCATCTGTGATTCCACCCTAAAACAACGATTCTTGGCGGAACTTGCCAGCCAGATAGTTGGCTCCAAGCAGCAAGCCGATATTGATCACGGATTTAAACAACCCTACCGCTGCTGCATAAGAATATTGACTAAATCCTTTAAAAGCGGATTGATACACGTACGTATCGATAACGGTGGAATAATCCGATACAATCGCATTGTTCAGGTTATTGGTAAGAACCAGAATGTCCTCAAAGCCTGCATTAAGCAAATTCCCTACCGCCAGAATGAGAAAAATCGTAATGACCGGAGCAATGATTGGCAGTGTAACCAGAAAAATTTGCTTGAACCGGCTCGCTCCGTCCACAGAAGCCGCTTCATAAAGCTGTGGGTTTATGCCAGCAATAGCTGCCAAATAAACGATAGAACCAAACCCGATTTCCTTCCATACGCTTGTGCCAATTAAGATTCCCCAGAAATACTCAGGGATGGACAACCAATTAACCGGTTCATCAATCAGGTTCAGCTTGACCAATAGCATATTAACACTTCCTCCATCAACGGCCAGCAGCGACATAACAAATCCGCCAACTATGACCCAAGAGAGGAAATGAGGCAAATACGTAATCGTCTGCACCACTCGCTTGAACCCCATGTGATTCACTTCATTCAGCATGAGCGCCAATACAATCGGCGCGGGAAACGCAATAAGTAGCTTCAACAAGCTAATACAAATCGTATTACGCAGAATCAACGCCAAATCCGGGTTGTCAAGGAATCGAATAAAATGCTTGAACCCGACGAAAGGACTCCCGAAATAGCCTTTAAACGGATTATAGTCTTGAAAAGCAGACACTAACCCAAACATTGGAAAATAGTTGAATATGAGGATAAGCGCAATAGCCGGAAAAACCATAAGCTGCAAATCCCACTGCACGCTCATCTTCTTCCAGAGACTCCGGTGCCTTTTCTTCAATGTACTGGTTTTCGTACGGGCTGTCGTTAGCTCTGATGCTGTCATGCAATCTACCGCCTTCTCGTTTCTTTCTTGTAACTCTATTCTATCCAGTCGGCCATGAAGCTGGTATTGAGAGAAACAACGAAATGTAATACTTAATTAACGCAAACCTAAACGATCACTTATATACAGGGTGTAATCAGGGTCAGCATAGTTTTGCGAAGAGTGATGGACTAAAGGCATGATGAAGTCTGCATCCAACATCCTTGATTATGCCGCTAGGCGATACTGTGTTGTACCTTCCTCTATTTGGTATAGAATCAATCCTACATATAAAAAAAGGATAGAGATTCAGAAATATTCTGAATACTCTATCCTTTATTGCTTTTCACTGCTGTTCCATTATGCTGCTAATGGTTATTCGGTGAACGAGAGCAAATTATAGATCGCTTGCACCGTCTCCGCACGCGTTACGGCCGCTTTCGGGGAGAATAGCCCTTTCGAACCTCCTTTTAAGAGGCCTAGCGCTTTGGCTGCTAATACCTCATGATTTGCCCATTCGGAGACCGTATACTGATCCGCAAAACCGGATGCAGCTTGCTCTGTGGTCAATAAACTATTATTGTAGGTCACCGCACGAATCAAAATGACAGCCATTTCTTCACGGGTAATGTCAGCACCCGGAGCAAACTCATTAGAAGTCCGTCCGTTAATGATGCCTGCTTCATAAGCAGCTGCAGCATAAGCGGCATAATACGCGTTCGGATCAACATCCTTGAACGGCACAGATTCGGAAGCTTTCAGCCCAAGCGCTCTGGCTAAAATGGTAATAAATTCAGCACGACTAATTGGACGCTTCGGACTAAATTGTTCGTTCGTCACGCCAGTTATAACATGCTTGGCAGCAAGCACCTGAACAGCTCGATATGCCCAGTGCTCTGGCTTTACATCATTAAACTCCTGTTTCAGCTCGAACAGACCATACACACCGGCTTCTTCGCCGAATGCTTGCATGACTCCCGCCTTTGAATCTAGTTTGCCACCGATATAATCCCATTTCCCTGTCTCTTTGTTGAGATGGTACACTCCAAGCAATTGAGAATCAAAGGTTTGATCGACGGCAAAAGTAACGGATAACTCTCCATTCATTGTCTCTGCCGCACTTATAGTACCGTCTGCATGCGCCACAACAGCGGATAGGCCATACGCTGCTCCCGCATAATAGAGCGAATCAGCAGCTGGTTTAGCAGCTGTATACAGCTCAATCCGAAGCTGAATTTCCCCTTGCTGACTCGACTGCAGCTTCACTAATTGCTCGAGTATGGAGGAAGGGAACAGGATGGTATGATTGCCAACCTTCACCTCAACGGACTGTCCAGATAACAATGGAAGCACGCTTTGCGGAATTGCCAGTATCGTTGCCCCTTTCCTCAGAGTAACGGTCTGGATTCCGTCCTTCTCCTTATCTAGCATGGAGGGAGTCAGTAATTGTTTATTGTCTGTATGCCCGTCCGTGCTGCTACCTTCTCCGGTATTTCCACTGCTTGGAGCTGCTAACGTTTTTACATTGTTGCTTAATCCGTCTACGCTCAGGTTGCCCGATGGATCAGCCGCCACCACTCTAATGGTGTACGCTGTGTCTGGCATCAGACCGGTTACTTGATATGAATAGACGCTGGATGCTACAGTCGCTGCTGCTGTGCCATTCACTTGAATGTGATAGGACTGTATTCCGTTCTGGTCCTCGGCAGGCGGCCAGCTTACGTTCAGATGTGTCTGCTCGATATTCGATGCAGCAAGCTCACTATTGGCTGGCCATTTCGGCGCTTCTGTATCTCCAATTACGAGTGCTGCCCCCTCTGATTCATTACCGGCAGCATCTTTGGCAACAACAGCATAATGATAGATCGCGTTTGGATCAGCGGTTGAAATGCTGTACCAGGTATCGGTAGTTGTTCCGACAAGCTCGCTGTTGAGATAAATGTCATAGGCGATGACACCGATGTTGTCGAAGGAATCCTTCCACGCTAATACCTCAGAGTCATCATCGAGTCTGTCCTCTTGCAAATCACCAGGAACGGTAGGCGGTAGCATATCTGATTCCGTAGCCACGGTAACGGTTGAACCTGCTGAGTAATTCCCCGCTTGATCCTTTGCTTTCACGATGAAATGATACTGTTGTCCCGGAAGCAAGCCTTTAATAAAGAAAGAGCTTCCCTTGGTACTGCCGATGCGATCTGGCCCATTATAAATTTCATAGCCAGTAATCCCTACATTATCACTCGCTTGATTCCATGAAAGAGCTGCTGTAGTTGCAGTCTTAACCGTAACGCTCGGGTTACCCGGCGCCGTTGGCGGTTCCATATCTGCCAGAGCCAGCGTCGCTCCCTGCATCCATAGGGTCGAACCCCAATGATCCCAACCTAGCACATATTTAATCGTCAACGTTTGCCCGTCGGTTGCTGCCTTGTAATTCAACGTGACAACGCGCGTTGTTGCTCCGCCTGTGTTCTCGATTTTAGTCGGACTATGTTCATTGCCGCTCGAGAAATTCGGCGCGCTCCCATCGCTGAGGGAAGCAGTCAGCTCGCCTCTCGCACCCATTGCGCCTAAATAAATTTTAAGCGTTCGCGCCGTTCGATCTGCTGGAACCGTAAACTGAAATCCCATTCCTTGCTTCGAATTGTCACCTACACTCTTGAGCGCAGTTGTAGTCTCCGTTGCTGACAATTGCGCATCGCCATCGGTCCAAGACGCTTTATGCGTCCCCCACCAATCCCCCTGGTAGGAGGAGAAGCTAGGTGCGCCAACTGGCGCAATCGAAGAGATCAGCGAAGCGGCTTGCGCTTTCTTCGTTACGCTCGAAGCGTCACTTAGTCCCCAATGGACCCAATCCAGCGTACCCTCGGCTGTGAAGTTCGCTTTCTCGCTAGGCGTCACAGTGGCATCCAGCACACCGGCACCACTGCTTTGTGGCTCGGATAGCGCTGCTGCTTGTAGACGAAGACCACCGTCCCAGTGAACATATACGAGATCGAATACGACGGTTAAGGTCTGGCCAGGTGAAGCCGCGCTATACGACAGCTCAATCTCCCGATCCGTAATCCAGGCCGAATTATCGAGCTCGACCGTATACGGTGCCGCGCTGTTATCGCTAAGCGTTGCGGTCAGTTTGCCTTTCATGCCTTTGACTCCCAAGTAAAGCTTCAGCACTTTCTTGGTTAAATCTGCAGGAACGGTAATCTGAAACTTATCATCCTTTGTCTTAATGACTGCTGCCGACTTCACATTCGAAGCCGACGCTTGCACACCGCCACCATCCGCCCACGAAATACCAGTCGATAAATCCGTATCTTGCACGACAACACCATTGCCTATCACTTGCTTGGATATTAAAGGAGCTGCTGCTTGCTTGCGATCCTCACTTGCAGCTGATTCTCTGCCCCAATATGCCCAATCGAGGCTGCCCTCGCTTGTTAAATCGACCGCCTGTGGAGCCTCGTTGCTTGCACCAGTCAGAAGCCCCGAAGTTTGAGGCGCATCCTTTGGCGTGAGAGCTGGCAATGGCGCCGGCAGAATTGAAGGTACCTTGCTGCTGTTCGTAAGCACCGTAACCGAGTTCGGAGGTACAACATACTGGCCACTCAAGAGTTGTGCCCAGCTTGTCGTAGATATCGCATAGCCGGCTTCTGTGATTTGATGCTCTTTAATTACTTGATTTGAATGATTACCATTTACAAAATCGCCTTCTAACAGCTGTGCTTCATCACTTCTATTAACGATGGCAAGTGACTGCGTTTTTCCATTCTTAACCGCAAAAACGGCAATTTTTTTCTCGTCCGAGCTCTCTGACGATACACGACTGCCAATCAAATAATTGTTAAACAGCTGATATACATGAGCAGGTGTGCGCAAATTATTATTGTCATCCGTTTTGCCATACACACCGTCTCGTTCATTCCAGGCATTAAAGCCGTCCACACCATTATCATGACCGTAGATGAGACCCAATGCATCGAAGACGGCCCCTTTTTCATTCCGCATTCTAGGGTCATCATTCGTCCACGACCAGCTTATATTAAATTCATTGGCGAATATGGGAATATGCCTATCCGTCACTTCCTCATCGACAATTTGACGAATATCCTTCGTGTGCTTGGCAAAGGTTCCGATCGCCGGTTCAGAAGGATTATAAACCCGATTGTAGATCTGTTGGTTCGACTCTCCCATATCACCGCTAGCGTAGAAGTGGTAGCTCAAGAAGTCGATGGTTCCTTCATTTTTCGTACCCTGCACAAACCTTCTCACTTGGTCATATAAATCGCCGCGAGCAAAGGCCAGACCTCCCGTCTTGATTGAAGAATCTACCGCTTTCATTGCCTTGGCGGCTTTGTTATAGATTGTAATCAACTCATCGAGCTTGTCCGGCAAGCCTGCATTGCGAAGCTGAACGTAATATAGGTCATCTCTTTCGTTCGTTGGCTCCCAATAGGTAACATGATGGCTGTACGTCACATTTATTATACGAACAAGCTCCGCACAAAATGCTGCATAATTGTCGAATTCCGACGGATCCAGCAGCGTTACCACCGTTTTCCCATTGCTGTCCTTGACATCGTAGGTCTTCATCCAACTCGGAAACCCTGGAATATCCATCAGGAATTGAGCATCGTTGGCCTGATATCCGGATAATGCATCATTGATTTTTTCGGCATCCCAGGTTTTATTCGCGATATCAAGCCAACCGCGATTATCGTTAGGGTCTTTAGAGTCTTTCATAAACTCCCAACCATGAATACGTATGAATCCGGGATTCATATAGGCCATATTTTGATTATAGCCGCTGCTGCTTGAAACGTTTGGATCGAAGATTTTGAAAGCATTTAATCCGAAGCTATAAGGTGTGGTTTGGGACTCAATCTCATTCCAATCTACTTGGATAGGAAGCGCCGGATCGCTTGAAGCGGCCCCATAAGCATTTGAATGGTTAATCGGTATACAAAAACTAGTTAGAACGAGTACAGCTCCGAGCAGCGTGGATATCCACTGTTTCCATTTCGTCATGTTAATCCCCCGTCATTTTTGCAAAATGTAATGGCTTCAGCTTATTGCTTCTTCCCGATGCACAAAGAAACAACTCACTCCTAACACTATAAAAAATGATAGAGCGCTTTCATATTCAGTTCAGCAACGAATTCTAATACTTTATCAACGCTCTCTCATTGCTTATCCCATCTACCTCCTAAACTCTGGATATTTGAATGAACCATCATTGATTTTGTATTGCTTTTCGTTGATGACAGCAATAGCAGGCAGAAGGCTGCCATCATATAGTTAATCTCGAAAGCGCTTCACAAAAGCGTTTTCAAACTAAATCTGAGGAGGCTTATAATGATTAATCGAACACCACGCTTTAAAAGAAGGGCCATTTCACTATGTTTATCGCTCACCTTATTATTATCCGTCGTCTTCGTCCCCTCAACCTCATTCGCTGCATCTGTATCAGGGAGCTTGAACTGGAGCAGCTCCACAGGCAAGAGCGCCGGCAATCTTAGCTATGGCATGAATATATACAAAGCATTCGAAGGTTCTTCTATCGCCGCAGACGCCAACTACAAAACAAATGTTGCTTACATGAACAACGGCATCCTCCGTTACCATCGTGCAGACCAAATGGCAGAATCGCGTTCTGGATATCCGGGCTTTAGCACGGGGGGCTGGGTATTGAACCCGGGGTCGTCTTCCTATGCATGGGACTTCACCAAAATCGATCCCATTTTCTCCAACACCTTCACTCATGCTCCCGTGAGAATGGTCAATTTTGCAAACTGGCCTTCTTATATGGATGACGGCACAGGCAAGCTGAAAACGACCATGTATGATGCGTATGCCGCCTTCTGTGCTTCGCTGGTCAATTATTTAAACAATGTGAAGCATTACAATATCCAATATTGGGAGGTCTTCAATGAATTGGAGAACGGTCCTTCCGGGCCATACTCCAGCAATATGGGAGAGCTTGCGGTTATTTACAACAAAGTGGCTGACGCACTTAAAGCGACGGATAGCAGCATTAAAGTCGGGGGACCTGCATTTGCAAGAGCGGATATCACAGCTCAAGTCGATGCTTTTCTGGCGGGAAGCCATGCTAAGCTGGACTTTGTCTCCTATCATTCCTACGCTTCGGGCAATACCGCCTGCGGGGCGACACCGCTCAACAATCAGCAGCTCTTTGATGCCGCGGACATCGGCTGGGTAACTAACTCCGTTAAGACGGAGATCGCCAAGTATACCTCCCGCAACATCGAGACATTCCATGATGAATATAACATCAGCTGGTGCCCGCCCGACGGCCGAATGAATAATGAGATCGGGATGGTCTTCGATTCTCTGGCATTGATATCCATGGCTAAGGCAGGTGTAACCGGTTCTATGGCCTGGAATGAAGCTGACGGCTATTATGGCAAGCTGGAGGGGTGGTCTCCGTTCAACAAACGCCCATCGGCAAATCTATTTAATATTTTCAACAGCGACATGAAAGGGGACATCGTAACCTCTTCCGTCAGTGATGCTTCCAAAATTGCCATCATGGCGGTTAAATCCGGATCCTGGAGAAAAATCGCAATTGTTAATCGTTCAGAAGCCGATCAAACCGTACAATTATCCATATCCGGCGCATCGCCGAACGTAACCTCAAGCACGTCCTATACCGCGAAGCAGGTGCTGTCATGGGGAGTTAATTATTCTTCTGTGACGCATGGAACATTAACCGGAAGTGCAGGATATTCGGTCGCTGCCAATTCGGTCACGGTGCTCGTGCTGGACGAAGGAAGTCTAAGCAACTCGAATAAGGTACTGAATAACAGCCTCGAAACCAATTCCAACTGGGGCTATTACTATGGCATTCGAGCTGCCAGCAACGCAAGAACCGGCACTTATTCCGCACAAGTCGGGAACGGTGCTTACACGTATCAGACGATAACGGGCCTTAGTCCGAATACGACCTATACACTTAAGGGTTGGGGCAAGAAGCAGGCCAGCGGGAATACCGGCTATATCTATGCAAGCAATTATGGCGGCTCGCAGATTAATGTCGCCATAACCGGTACAAGTTACGCGCAGTATACGTTGACGTTCACAACAGGTCCAAGCTCAACGAGCGCAGATATCGGCGTTTGGCAGAACAGTGGAACAGGACTCACGTGGGCGGATGATTTCGAGCTTTACTAAAATGATGCTTTAAACGCAGGCTTTCTCTATAACAAACTAAAAGCAGCCGTCGGCTGCTTCAGATTGTAGAGAAACCCACCGTTTATTCAGAACGGTGGGTTTCTCTTTCTGTTTTCGTCCTCTTA
>NZ_JBHSHW010000023.1:0-120251 GCF_042653305.1 Paenibacillus sp. GCM10023252 | reverse complement strand
AGAAGAAAAGCTACGACTGATGTAAGATTGTATGGGTGGACTCCGGATTTAGGGGGCTGAGCCGCTTATGCACCACATTCGCCTAGCGGGCAGCCGCTGGCGCTCATTCTGGTGCACTTCTGCACCACATTCGCCTCGCGGGCAGCCGCAGATGCTCATTCTGGTGCACTTATGCACCACATTCGCCTCGCGGACTGGCGCCGGCGCTCATTCTGGTGCACTTCTGCACCACATTCGCCTCGCGAGCAGGCGCCGGCGCTCATTCTGGTGCACTTATGCACCACATTCGCCTCGCGGACTGGCGCCGACGCTCATTCTGGTGCACTTATGCACCACATTCGCCTAGCGGGCAGCCGCTGGCGCTCATTCTGGTGCACTTATGCACCACATTCGCCTCGCGGATTGGAGGCGGCGGTCAATCTGGTGCACTTTTGCACCACATTCGCCTCGCGGAGTGGCGCCGGCGTTCATTCTGGTGCACTTATGCACCACATTCGCCTCGCGGACTGGCGCCGGCGCTCATTCTGGTGCACTTTTGCACCACATTCGCCTTGCGGACTGGCGCCGGCGCTCATTCTGGTGCACTTTTGCACCATATTCACCTCGCGGAGTGGCGCCGGCGCTCATTCTGGTGCACTTATGCACCACATTCGCCTAGCGGGCAGCCGCTGGCGCTCATTCTGGTGCACTTATGCACCAGATTCGCCTCGCGGACTGGCGCCGGCGGTTGATCTGGTGCACTTATGCACCACATTCGCCTCGCGGACTGGCGCCGGCGGTCATTCTGGTGCACTTTTGCACCACATTCGCCTTGCGGACTGGCGCCGGCGCTCATTCTGGTGCACTTTTGCACCATATTCACCTCGCGGGTAGGCGCTCGCGCTCATTCTGGTGCACTTATGCAACACATTCGCCTCGCGGACTGGCGCCGGCGCTCATTCTGGTGCACTTCTGCACCACATTCGCCTCGCGGGCAGGGGTCGGCGCTCATTCTGGTGCACTTATGCACCAGATTCCGGCTGGCGTGGCCAGACTGAGGCTAGATAAGTACATTTTATGCTCTATCCGTACTCCAGTGGCCACCCTGGTTCTCGATAGGTGCATTTTATACCCTATCCGCGCTCGAGTGGCCTACCTGGGTGCTCGATAAGTGCATTTTATGCCCTATCCGTGCTGGCATGACCTCGCCGGGTGCTCGATAGGTGCATTTTATACCCTATCCGCGTTGGCGTGTCCTCCCTGGGTGCTCGATAAGTGCATTTTATACCCTATCCGCGCTGGCGTGGCTTCGCTGGGTGCTCGATACCACTTATGAACCTATCTCTAACTCTCCCCACACAAGCCCCGCTCCGCCTCGCGATCGCCCCGGCCCACAGCGCTCCGGCCCGCACCCCGCTCCGCTCCGCAAACGCCCCTCCTCGCGATCTCTCCGCCCCGGCCCACATCGCCCCGCACCGCCCCGCCCCACGAGCGCCCCTCCCGATTACAACCCTCGGTTGTAATCGTATTCAACCGCGTGCAGCAGAGCTCTTGCCAGCACAGCATGGCCGGCAGCAGAGGGATGTACGCGGTCCCAAGCCAATGTGGCCGGGTAGATATGCTCCAGCACACGGTCGAAGGCAGCTTGGGTGTCTACGAACAATGTCTCATGCTTGATCGCCAGTCGGCGCACGGCATCTCCGTACTGGTCCATCGTCGATCGCATCTGGTCCGTACGGTTAGGCTCCAGATAGAACGGGGTCATCAGGACGAGCCCCTTCACCTTCACGTCCCGCTTCGTGTTCGTAATGAGCTCGTCCAGCGTCTGCTCATACTCCTCCAAGTAGACATGCGACTCCGGCATATGCGGCTGATCATACTGACGCCACACATCATTCGTACCAATCATGATAGACAGCCAGTCCGGCTGAAGCGCTATGACGTCTGACTCCCAGCGTCCCTTCAAGTCACGCACCGTATGCCCGCTGCAGCCCATATTGACTACCCGTATCCCCAGCTCCGGATATGCGGCAGTTAGTAGTGCTTGAACTAGTGCGACATACCCTCGCCCATGGGCATCGAATAATCCTTCTCCAATCGGCTGCTTACGTCCGCAGTCTGTAATGGAGTCTCCAATCATGACGAGCTTCTGCTTCTCACCCAGCTTCATTCGGTCTCCCCGCCTCTCCTAATCTCAGCCCCTATTATCGCATGATCCACAGCGCCCAGCTATCCTAATTCTACACTAAGTTGATAAAATCCCCACCCACGGGGAAAGTTATAGGCAAACTAGAGGTAAGGAGCTTCCTACTATGTCCGTTGATATGCCCCGCTGGATTGAATGGCTCGCTGAACATTGGCTGACCGTGATGCTTGCTCTTGGCGTAGGGATAGCTGTCGCGTTCGTGCTGATGAACCGGAAGTTATTATTTTATAAGGAGTAAGCTCACTCTATCTCTCGTCGCAGCGGCAATCGAATGGTAACCGCAGTGCCTGCCCCCCGCTCACTCTCGACGGTGAGCTTGCCGCTGTGCAGCTGAATGATCTCCTTACAGATTGCAAGTCCAAGTCCGCTTCCGCTCGATCCGCCGCTTGCCTTGTAGAATCGCTCGGTCACATGCGGCAGATCCTCCTCGGCGATGCCTATGCCTGAATCTGCTATGACAAGCACCGCCTCATCCCCCTGCTCCATCGTAGAGACTCGAATCGTCCCTCCCTCTCCCGTGAACTTGAACGCATTGTCAATCAGATTAATGAGCACTTGCTTCAGGCGATTCGCATCTCCAGCAACGACGATCGGACTCTGTCCCAGGGCAGCTGTCAGCTTCACCCCTGTCGTCTCCTCCCGCACAGCAAGCTGATTGACCGTCTCGCTGACGGGGCCGTTCAGATCAAGCTCCTCTACATGAAGAACCATGTTATTCGACGCAAGCTTGGAGAAGTCCAGCAGATCCTCCACCAGCCCGGACAGTCTGTCCGTCTCTCGATTAATAATGGACAGTCCCATATGCAGTTCTTCCTCGTCAGCAGGGTCGCCTTCCTTCAACGTCTCGCTCCAGCCCTTAATGGATGTTAGCGGAGTCCGAAGCTCATGAGATATCGACGATATGAAGTCGTTCTTGAGCTGCTCGCGCTTATTCAGCTCAGTGACCATCCTATTGAAGGTCTCAGCCAGCTGGCCGATCTCATCCTTCGAGCGCTGGGAAGCACGCCTGCTCCAGTCGCCTTCTGCCATATAGCGGGCCGCTCTCGTCAGCTCGCGGATCGGCTTAACAATTCGCTGAGCGAGCACGAGGCTGACGCCCAGGAACAGCAAGATGACGGCCAGCCCTACTGCTGCTGTCAGCTGAATGAATAACCGGACCATCCCGTCTACCTGCTCGGTGGATGCCGAATAGCGGAGCAAGGATACAACGCGATAATCGTTCCAGATTGGAATCGTGACGGAGGTGACCGCTACTCCATAGTACGGATCTTCACCCCTCCACGTCCCGGTGTTACCGGCCTCCGCCTGTCTCACATCTGGAGTTGTCAGCTGCACATGGTCGCCGAATCCATCCGTGTCCATCCGAATATGGCCATCGGGATCTAGCAGCTGCAGCCTCGTTCCTCCCTCCACCATATATTGCAGCATATAGTCCGCCTGATCTCTAACCTGAAGGGAAGAGAGAGTTCGGCTATGCTGAGACAGCGCGGATACCGCCCGCTGCTTCACGGAGCTCTCCGCGCTTCCATAATAATAGTTATAGATAAGGGTTACGAATACACCGCCAAGAACCCCCACGACGAGCACAATGAGCAGCAGGTAGCTCCATACCATTCTCCACTTGAGACTCTTCACGGGGTATTGCTCCTTCGCCAGCGGTAGCCGTAGCCCCAGATGGTCTCAATGTAGTCCGGTTCAGATGGATTGCTCTCGATCTTCTGCCGGATTCGGCGAATGTTCACATCAACCACCTTCAGATCTCCTACATAGTACCTGCCCCATACCTCGGACAGGATGTCATCTCGGCTGACGCCCTCCCCTTCCCGCTCCATCAGCAGCTTCACAAGCGTCCACTCCGTCGGTGTTAGAACAATCTCTTGCTCATCCTTCCATAGCTTGCGCGCAGCGGCTGACAGCCGGAAGGGGCCGAGCTTAAGCCCGTCCCTCAGGCTATCGGTGACAGCCTTACTGTCCCTCTCCCTATCATCATCTGCTGCAAGCCCATGGCCGGGTTCCCCCGCTCCGCTGTCCATCTGCGGCTCCAGCTTCATGCGGCGAGAGAGCGACTTCATCCGTGCGAGCAGCTCGCCTGGACTGAACGGCTTCTGCACATAATCATCTGCCCCAAGCTCGAGCCCGTAGATCTTGTCTTCCTCTTGTGACTTCGCCGTGAGCATAATGATCCCCATGCCGGGATACGCTTCCCTCAAGCGAGCGCATACCTCGAATCCGCTAATCGTCGGAAGCATGACATCCAGCAGAGCGATGTCGAACGGACCTTCCTCCGCAGCGAGCTGCAGAGCCGTCTCCCCATCCCCCGCTTCCGTAACCTCCATTCCATTACGCTTCAGATTAATTCGCACGAAGCCGCGTATAGCCTCCTCATCCTCCAGCAGCAAGATACGCATTCGACTTCCTCCTCCCTTCAGCTGTCTTGACCCCCAATGCCACTTACTCCTCCCTCAGTTGATAAGCTCTCTCAAGCTCCTTGTCGCTCATCCTCATCGCTTCCCATTGCTCCCTCTCCTGCTCAGTCAAGCTCTCAGGGGATGAGGTCGCCTTCCGTACCGCATAGACAAGTCCGCTTGCCCTCTCCAGCACATGATAAGGATGGGTCTGCTTCTGCCATACACCCTCTACCGCATCCCATGCCTGCTGAGGAACGACGTAGATGGTAATCACTTCCGCTTGGTGCTTCGAGTCCGGATTGAAGTAGGAGAACACAGCCAGACCGTATCGCTCATCCTCTGGCTTCCGAATGAGGAAGGTATCCTTCCAGCTATCCGGAATCCGAAGCTGGAATAGATTCCCGTAGTCGCTGAATTCTCTCAGGATAGGCAGGAAGCCCTCTCGACCATCCCACTGGATCCAGCGATTCAGCCACAAGCTCTCCGCGTAGGCTATCGTATTGTCATGATCATTAATTATGATGTTCTGATTGATCTCCAGAATTCCATCCTTATTGATGTCCTCCACGATAGTGGGGCGTCCAGTTACTCCGCCGTTCATATCGGGTGTGCGCGGGTACACCAGCTTGAGCCGCTCTGCCATCCATGCATACATAGCCGTATAAGAGGAATGAGCGCCAACCCCGGCTTCAACTGCAATTCCTCTGTGATGGGCCGATACTTGTCCAATGACTAATCGCTCATAGCCGTTCACATCTCTCTCCAAGGATGTCTCGGTTAAGAGTTCCAGACGTCCTTGCGCCCAATTGTAGATGCTGAGCTTGCTCGACGGAGGCATGTATTCAATCATGCTCGGCGTCTCTGAGATAACGGCAAGCTCCGGCTTCCCATCTCCGTCGATATCACCTGTATCGACGTAGCTATATGGAAGGGATGCGGAAGGCTCCAGCACCTCTTGCCCCGCCTCATTCAGGATGGGCTGTCGCTTCAGGGAATAGACCTCCACCCACTTGGGACTGTCGTAGGAGCCAATCCAGCCAAGCAGGAGCTCTGTATGACCGTCCCCGTCCATATCCTGCAGCTTCATCCAGTCAATCTGTCTGCCCAGCGATTGCTGGATGTAGCTGAGTGGCTTCCAGCTGGCATTCACCAGCTTCAGGGCTAGCACTTCTGGCGAGCCGAATTCATTATAATAAGTGACGACAGCTTCCTTCCGGCCATCACCGTCCAGATCCACCTGCCGAATAGCTTCCAGCGTATCTTCACGAAGCGGAACGGTTAGCTTGCTATAGGCGGGAAGCTCATGTTCAATGGCTTGCAAGAGGCTGAGCTTGTCTTGCGAGATGGGCGGCTGTCCTAGTAGATCGGCTGGAGCTGCCGTATACTTGCATCCAGTAATGATTACACAGACGCAGGCGGCAAGGAGTAGAATCCCTGCTCGCCTGCGAATGGATAGATAATGAGATTGTAACCGCAATGGTGTTCGTGCCTCCTCCAATGCTGCCTTCGTTAGACCAGCTTGTCAGCGGTGACGAAGGAATAGCCCTTCTGCTTCAGAGCAGCTATGATCTCAGGCAGCGCCTCTACCGTACCGGCAATATGCTTGCTGCCGAACGAGTGCATTAATATAATACCACCAGGCTTCGTCTCCTTGCTAATATGGGCAATCATATCCGCCGGGGACGTCCCTGCCCAGTCGCGCGTGTCGACGGTCCATCCTACCAGCTGGCGCTTCTGCTCTGCCATCACTTGCTTGACGGCGCTTGATACGGCTCCGTATGGAGCGCGGAACATCGTCGGGGTGAAGCCTACAGTCTGCTTGATTAGGGCATCTGTATCCTTCATCTGCTTCAAGATCTGAGCCTTGCTAAGCTTCGTTAAGTCCTTATGATCGAATGTATGATTGCCAATGGCATGGCCTTCCTTAACGATGCGCTCCAGCACTTGGGGTTCTCTCTTCACCTGTGTGCCAACGACGAAGAAGGTCGCCTTCACGCCGTTCTCCTTCAATATATCCAGTATGGCAGGTGTATAACGATAATCCGGTCCATCATCGAAGGTGATGGCGACGGTCTTGTTCTCCATGGACGGCTTCCCATCAGCGGGCGGTCTGGTTGGGCCAGGAGGCTTGGTTGGGCTGGTCGTACTGGTCGGGCTGGTCGGATTGGTTGGGCTGGTCGGGCTCCCGGTTGGCTTCGGCCCGTCTGATGCATTCGGCCGATCCGTTGACGGCGGGGATACCGATGGTGCCGGCGGCTTAGTCGGCGGCGGGCTCTGTCCACTGTCCGGACTTGGAGTACCCTCAAGCGGCGGACCGTCCGGTCCTTCAGTTGGATTCGGAGAGGGATCGGGAGACGATTCGGCCGATGGGCTATCATCCGGCTGCGGGCTCGGTGACACTGAAGGATCCGTCGTCTCAGGCGATACTGCACTCTGCCCCGTTCCGCCATCCTGACTAGTATCATTCGCTTGCAGGGCAGCGAGCAGCCCGAATGGCTGGCTGGCCGAGCACCCCGCTACCCATATGAATAGGGAGACCATCATCCCGAGCAGCAGGCTCCTCCGGCTGAGTCTCACCTTCATCAGTCTTCCCCATCTTCTGTCTCGTCGCACTCTCTTCATCCTTCTCATTCCCATCACCCTCTATTTCCTAGCTGTTGTCTTAATCATAGACGGCGGGAACCTCCAAGGAGTTACAAACTAGTAACATGAAATACTAGATTGCGACATGGCTCTCTCATACATCGCTGGCAAGGAGACGGAACTAGAACACTATCCCGCTAACTCAGCAATAATTACAATGAATATGTATCGCATCAAGCGCGCGGGAATTCCAGTTCCTGAACGAAGGGGATAGTGAGCAAAAGGAGAAAAAAAGGGGGATTGACGCGACGCACAACGATTAAAAACCGCCGCCTCTCTCTTCCGAGAGGGGCGGCGGTTGTGGAGGAGCCGTACTATTGAAGCGCCTTCGCTGCGATGTCCGTCCGACTGTGCATACCGTCGAAGTGGATGACCGATACGGCTTCATATGCACGCTTGCGAGCTTCGGCGATGTCGCGTCCGCGCCCGACGACGCCGAGGACACGTCCGCCGTTCGTGACGATACGGCCTTCGGCATCTTCTGCCGTTCCGGCGTGGAACACCAATGCGCCCAAGGCTTCGGCTTCCGCTAGACCTGTAATCGGCAGGCCCTTCGGATAGGAGGCTGGATAGCCTTCCGAGGCAACAATGACACAGACTGCGGCTTCATCGCTCCAATTAATCTCGAGATCCTCCAGCCTGCCGTTAAGGGAGGCTAGAATAATATCAACGAGATCCGTCTGCAAGCGAGGCAGCACGACCTGCGTCTCAGGATCACCCATTCGTGCATTGAATTCAATCGTCTTGACCCCGTGCTTCGTCATCATCAGACCTGCGAACAGTACGCCGCGGAACGGGCGGCCTTCGCTGACCATTGCGCGAGCGGTCGGCTTAATGATGTTCTCGATCGCATCTTCAACGAGTGCAGGATCGATATGCGGCAGCGGGGAATACGTGCCCATCCCGCCTGTGTTCGGACCCTTGTCGTGATCGTAGACCGGCTTGTGGTCCTGGGCCGGCACCATAGCGCGAACCGTCTCGCCATCCACGAATGCGAGGATTGACATCTCTTGGCCTTCGAGGAATTCCTCGATGACGATCTGGTCGCCGGATGCGCCGAACACCTTGTCCACCATCATCGAGCGAAGCGCCCCTTCTGCTTCCTCCATCGAGTAAGCAACTGTGACCCCCTTGCCCGCCGCCAGTCCATCCGCCTTGATGACGATCGGAATGTCCTGCTGGCGCAGATACGTCAGCGCCTCTTCATAGTTGGTGAACGTCTCGTACTTCGCGGTCGGGATGTTGTAGTTGCGGAGCAGGTTTTTCATAAAAATCTTGCTGCCCTCAATCTCAGCCGCGTTCTTCCGAGGACCATAGGTTGGAATGCTGTGCGCTTCGAACGCATCGACAATTCCGTCCGCCAGCGGATCATCCGGGCCGACCACCACTAGATCAATACTCGCATCCTTCGCGAATCGAATGAGCTCGTCGAACTGATTCACTGCAATCGGAACACATTCCGCGAGCTGTGCAATTCCGGCATTGCCGGGTGCGCAGAACACTTCCTTCACCTTCTCGCTCTTCCTTAGCGCCCAGACAATCGCATGCTCCCGTCCGCCGCCGCCAATCACCATTATCCGCATAATTGCTGCCCCCTTGGGTGTTGTCCTAATAGCCATTCAGCGCATTAACGCCTAGGAAGCCTTCACGGGGCTGCCGGCAGCTAATACGCTGAGTGAGAATAGATTAGTGTCTGAAGTGACGAACGCCTGTCATGACCATTGCGATATTGTTCGCATTCGCGACGGCGATGGACTCCTCGTCCTTAATAGAGCCGCCTGGCTGAATCACCGCTGTAATGCCTGCCTTCGCTGCGAGCTCCAGCGTATCACCCATTGGGAAGAAGGCATCCGATGCAAGGATGGATCCAGCTGCCTTATCGCCGGCTTGCTCGATTGCAATACGAGCTGCGCCAACGCGGTTCATCTGGCCTGCGCCTACGCCGACCGTCATGTTGTCTGCCGCTAGCAAGATGGCGTTCGACTTCACATGCTTCACGACCTTCCAGCCGAAGAGGAGCTGCTTCAGCTCTTCTTCCGTCGGCTTGCGGTTCGTTACGAACTGCAGGTCTGCCTCGGTAAGCGAGTGAACATCTGACTGCTGCACCAGCATGCCGCCATCTACGGAAGTAACGTTGAATTCCGACTTACGCTCTGCTGCTGCTGTGAAGTCCGAGCCGAGCTTCATGAGGCGGATATTCTTCTTCTTCGTGAGAATCTCAAGCGCCTCAGGCGTGAAGTCTGGAGCAATGACGATCTCTAGGAAAATCTCATTCAGAAGCGCTGCTGTATCCGCACCAATGGTCCGATTCGCAGCTACGATGCCGCCGAAGATAGAGGTTGGGTCGGCTGCGTAGGCTTTCTGATAGGCCTGGTGGATATCCTCGCCAATGCCTACGCCGCATGGGTTCATATGCTTCACGGCAACGACCGCAGGCTCCGTGAATTCCTTCACGATGGCAAGCGCCGCGTTCGCGTCGTTGATGTTATTGTAGGAGAGCTCCTTGCCGTGCAGCTGCTCCGCTGTTGTTATGGTGCCGGAAGCTGCGAGCGGCTTGCTGTAGAAGGCGGCCTTCTGATGAGGATTCTCACCGTAGCGGAGGTCTTGGAGCTTCTCATAAGTGACGGTGTAGCTCTCAGGAAGCTCTTCGCCCACTTGCTTCGTCAGATAATCTGCGATTAGCGCGTCGTAGGCTGCGGTGTGACGGAACACCTTCGCGGTCAGGCGCTTGCGCGTCTCAAGAGTGGTATCGCCGCTCGCTTGAAGCTCTTCGAGTACAGTCCCGTAATCCGCCGCATCGACAACGACGGTAACGAACGCATGGTTCTTCGCTGCTGAGCGCAGCATCGTCGGCCCGCCGATGTCAATGTTCTCGATGGCATCCTCGTAAGCCACGTCCGGCTTCGCAATCGTCTGCTTGAATGGATACAGATTCACGATGACGAGGTCGATGTAGTCGAGCTTCAGCTCCTCCATCACTTGGCGATGCTCTTCATTGTCGCGAATCGCCAGCAGTCCGCTGTGCACCGCTGGATGCAGCGTCTTAACGCGGCCGTCCAATATCTCAGGGAAGCCCGTCACATCAGAGATGCCGATGACCGGGATGCCTTCCTTCTGTAGGAGGCTGAATGTGCCCCCCGTCGATATAATCTCCACGCCCTGCTTAGCAAGCTCACG
Organism: Paenibacillus sp. GCM10023252; assembly: GCF_042653305.1. NCBI lineage: Bacteria > Bacillati > Bacillota > Bacilli > Caryophanales > Paenibacillaceae > Paenibacillus > Paenibacillus sp. GCM10023252. The sequence continues at coordinate 109,838 of NZ_JBHSHW010000023.1, read as the reverse complement.
TGAGAACTCCACAATCCCCGTCTTATCCGACACGCTAATTAACGCTCTGCGAATAGCCACTGCAAGAACCCCTCCCATATAGGTGTAATTTTAGATTTAGTGTATGAAAATCGTCGGCTCAGCCGGGGCTGCAGCGCCAGATTTTGGCGCTATGGCCCTTGCTGGCGGCCTCGCCGGGGCTGCAGCGCCAGATTTTGGCGCTATGGCTCTTGCTGGCGGCCTCGCCGGGGCTGTAGCGCCAGATTTTGGCGCTATGGCTCTTGCTGGCGGCCTCGCCGGGGCTGCAGCGCCAGATTTTGGCGCTATGACCCTTGCTGGCGGCCTCGCCGGGGCTGCAGCGCCAGATTTTGGCGCTATGACCCTTGCTGGCGGCCTCGCCGGGGCTGCAGCGCCAGATTTTGGCGCTACAGCTCCACTCTAGCCTGCTCCAGCTGCTGCAGCATCACATTCTGATACTACAGCTCCACTCTAGCCTGCTCCAGCTGCTGCAGCATCACATTCTGATGCTATAGCTCCACATTAGCCTGCTCCAGCTGCTGCAGCATCACATTCTGATGCTATAGCTCCGCACCAGTCTGCTCCGACTGCTGCAGCATCACATTGTGATGCTATAGCTCCAATCTAGCCCGCTCCAGCTGCTGCAGCATCACATTCTGATACTACAGCTCCACACTAGCCTGCTCCAGCTGCTGCAGCATCACATTCTGATGCTATAGCTCCGCACTAGCCTGCTCTAGCTGCTGCAGCATCACATTGTGATGCTATAGCTCCAATCTAGCCTGCTCCGACTGCTGCAGCATCACATTGTGATGCTATAGCTCCTCACTAGCCTGCTCCAGCTACTGCAGCATCACATTGTGATGCTATAGCTCCTCACTAGCCTGCTCCGACTGCTGCAGCATCACATTCTGATGCTGCAGCATAGGGCTAGTTCACTTGCGCCGCGTGTGCAGCATGCGTCTGAGAAGCCAGCCGCTGCGCGTGCGCGGCAGCGCGCCGCCGCCTACTCCGCCGCAGCGCCCGCGGCGGAGACCACGACCCGCCGCCCGTCCAGCCGGACGCGGCCGGCGGCGATCCACTGCACGCAGCGGGGCAGCAGCCCCTGCTCCGCGGCGTGAATGCGCAAGGCCAGCGACGCTTCATCGTCGCCTGCCTGCACTTCAACGGCTTGCTGCGCGATGATCGGTCCGCTGTCCATGCCGCCGTCAACGTAGTGAACGGTGACCCCCGTCACCTTCACCCCGTACTCGAGAGCCTGGCGGATCCCATTCACGCCAGGGAACGAGGGCAAGAGCGCCGGATGCACATTAATCATCCGGCCATAGTACGGCTCCACCAGCACAGCGGTGATGATCCGCATGTAGCCCGCGAGCACCACGAGCTCGACGCCGCGGCGCTGCAGCTCGGCAAGGATCTCCGTCTCATAAGCTTCGCGAGACGGGTATTCCTTCGGACGGAACAGCAGCGTATCCACGCCTGCTGCCACCGCCCGCCCCACGACCGGCGCCTCCGGCTTGTCACAGACAAGAAGCTCGATGGACCCATCGAGCTTCCCCTCTTGCACCGCATCGACCAGAGCCTGGAAGTTCGTTCCCTGCCCTGATGCGAATACGGCTATACGCAATCCAGCCATTACACGTCCGCTCCCGTGAATGTTACGATCCGGTCGCCTTCCGTAACGGTGCCGATGCGGTAAGCTTCTTCGCCAAGCTCACGGGCAATACGGAGCGCTTCATCCGCTGCTTCAGCTGGCACAACAACGACCAGACCAATCCCCATGTTGAACGTCGTGAACATATCGCGGTTCGTAATCTCGCCCTTGTCCTGCATCAGCTTGAACACCGGCAGGATCGGCCATGAGCCGTACTCCACATTCACGTTCACGCCTGCTGGCAGCACGCGCGGAATGTTCTCGATGAAGCCGCCGCCTGTAATATGAGCCATACCCTTCACTTGTACGCTGTCGATCAGCTTCAGAGCGGACTTCACATAGATGCGAGTCGGCTCAATCAGCACATCGCCCAGTACCTTGCCGTCCAGCTCCGGAAGAGCCGCATCCAGCGCGTAGCCGCACTCTTCGAGGAGCAAGCGGCGTACGAGGGAGAAGCCATTCGAGTGAATCCCGCTTGATGCGAAGCCCAGCACAACATCGCCAGGAGCGATCGTGGAGCCGTCGATGATCTTCTTCTTATCCACAATCCCAACCGTGAAGCCGGCAATGTCATACTCGTCGCCTTGGTACATGCCCGGCATCTCAGCCGTCTCGCCGCCAATCAGCGCGCAGCCAGCCTGAACACAGCCTTCGGAGATGCCTGCAACGACTTGCTCGATCTTCTCAGGCTCAACCTTGCCAGTAGCCAGGTAATCCAGGAAGAACAGAGGCTCCGCGCCTTGAACGATAATATCGTTCACGCACATCGCTACCGCGTCAATCCCAATCGTGTCATGCTTGTCCATTGCAAAAGCAAGCTTAAGCTTCGTGCCGACGCCATCCGTACCGGATACAAGCACAGGCTCGTCATACTTGTCCTTGTTCAGGCCGAACAGGGCGCCGAAGCCGCCAAGCTCCGTCAGCACCTCAGGCCGGAACGTCCTCTTCACATGCTTCTTCATCCGCTCTACCGCTTCGTTGCCTGCCGCGATATCGACGCCAGCCTTCTTGTAAGCCTCTGCCACACTCGTCCACTCCTTATATCATCCTATACTTGCCGCACGGACCAGCAATCGGTCCCGTGTACATCCCGCACTTCTAGATTACTATGCTATTGGCAGCTCCCATGCTGCAGAGGAGGGGTGTTGTTGGATACCGCCCGCCCTCTAACAGCTGCAGCTCTTATCCGATTCCTCATCGACCGGGGTCGGGTAGTCGTTGTCGAAGCAAGCGAGGCACATGCCGCCCTTGTACGCATCGTCATTGGCACCAACCGAGCCGATGAAGCCTTCATTGCTTAGGAAGAACAGCGAATCCGCGTTAATCTGCTGGCGAATCTCTTCCACCGTCCGTGAAGAAGCGATCAGCTCCTTGCGGTCAGGCGTATCAATGCCGTAGTAGCAAGGGTTCTTGAACGGAGGCGATGTGATACGCACATGAACCTCGGTTGCTCCTGCTTCACGAAGCAGGTTCACGATGCGCATGCTCGTCGTACCGCGAACGATGGAATCATCGATCATGACGACACGCTTGCCCTCAACGACCTTGCGAACGGCGGACAGCTTCATCTTCACGCCCTTCTCACGAAGCTCCTGCGAAGGCTGAATGAACGTCCGTCCCGTATACTTATTCTTAATCAGTCCAAGCTCGTAAGGGATGCCTGTCTGCTCAGCGAAGCCGATCGCCGCCGAGATACTCGAATCCGGAACACCCGTTACGATATCCGCATCGACGAACGATTCAATGGCGAGCTGCTGGCCCATCCGCTTGCGCGCGGAATGAATATTCACATTATTAATATCACTATCCGGCCTTGCAAAATATATAAATTCCATCGCGCAAGTCGCTCTGCGCTCCACTCTTGCATAATGCTCCGTCCGCATCCCGGACTCGTCGAGCACGAGAAGCTCGCCAGGTTGAACGTCGCGGACATATTCCGCGCCGATTACTTCGAAGGCGCAGGACTCGGAGGAGAATACGTATCCGTCTCCAAGCTGCCCCATCACAAGCGGACGCAGACCGTGCGGGTCAGAAGCGACCAGCAGCTTGTCATTCGTCATGAGCAGGAAGGCGAATCCGCCGACGATACGCTGCAGAGCTTCCTTCGCTGCGGTGACGAAGTCCTTCTTCGAACGGGCGATTAAGTGAGCTACAACCTCGGTATCGCTCGTCGTCTGGAAGATCGAGCCTTGGCTCTCCAGCTCCCGGCGAATCTCGGGTGCGTTCACGATGTTGCCGTTCGTCGCGACCGCAAGGTCGCCGTCGCGGTACTTGAAGATAAGCGGCTGCGCATTCGCCAGCTTGCTCGCCCCCGCTGTGGAGTAACGAACATGTCCGATGGCGCGGTCGCCTGGAAGAGAGTCCAGACGGTCCTTGTCGAACACTTCCTTGACCAGCCCCATGCCGCGGTGGTAAGCGAAGCTGCCTGGCTCGGAGGAGTCTACGGTTGCGATCCCCGCGCTCTCCTCGCCCCGATGCTGCAGCGCATGCAGGCCATAATAAGACAAGGAGGAGGCGTCGGGGTGACCGAACACCCCGAATACGCCGCACTCCTCTCTCAGCTTGTCGAACATATCATCGCGGCCAATGCCTTCGTTATAGTAGTCGCCAGACCACAGCTGCGGTTCAGACGTTATTTTGTCATCAGACATGGAATCGCATCCTTCCAGACCTTCTCCAGTTGCTTAACCGGTGCATTCACCCCGGACTTGCCATTGACGTTAATGGTCACGCTGCTGCCGCCGACCGTGCCGATTACAGCATTCACGATGCCATGCTCGGACAGATGAGCTTGCAGCTTAGCTGCCTGCTCTGGCTTCGCCGACAACAGGATGCGGGACTGCGACTCACTGAACAGCATATGGTCCGGACGAAGATCCGTGACCACGTTCACGCTTGCGCCGATGCCGCCGGAGATGCAGGACTCGGCAACCGCTGCTGCCAGACCGCCCTCGGACAGGTCATGCGCTGAAGCAACTAGGCCGCCTTGGATGGCGGACAGTACGCCGCTTAGCAGTTTTTTCTCAGCTGCGAGATCAATCTCTGGAGGACGTCCCTCCGCTTGGCCCTTCAGCACGTACTGCAGCTCGCTGCCGCCGAACTCCGCCTTCGTCTCGCCGAGCAGGATAACTACGTCGCCTTCGCTCTTGAAGCCTTGCGTCGTAATATGGTCGATGTCATGCACGAGGCCGACCATACCGATGACTGGCGTCGGGTAGATCGCGCCCTTCGCGTTCTCATTGTACAGGGATACGTTCCCGCCGATAACCGGTGTCTCGAGCACGCGGCAAGCCTCGGACATACCGTCTGCCGACTTCTCCAGCTGCCAGAATACTTCCGGCTTCTCCGGATTGCCGAAGTTCAGGTTGTCCGTGATGGCAAGCGGCTCTGCGCCGGAGCACACAATGTTCCGTGCTGCTTCCGCTACCGCAATCCGTCCGCCCACTTCAGGATCCAGATATACATAACGTCCGTTGCAGTCCGTCGTCATCGCCAGCGCCTTGCGCGTGCCGCGAATCGTTACGACCGCAGCATCCGAGCCCGGTTGAACCGCCGTTGACGTACGAACCATGTAATCATATTGGTTATAGACCCATTCCTTGCTCGCTACGGTTGGGGAAGCCAGCACCTTCTCCAGAGCGGCCGTCAGGTCAGTAATCTCATTGTAAGCTGCTGTGTTGATGGATGCCGAAGCTGCGTAGTAAGCAGGCTCTTGGGACGGCTTGTCATAGACCGGGCACTCGTCAACGAGCGCCTTCACCGGCATGTCAGCCACTTGCTCGCCTTGGTGGAACAAGCGCAGACGTCCGTCATCCGTAACCTTGCCAACCTTCGCACAGATAATGCCCCACCGGTCGAAAATCTCCTTCGCCTGAGCTTCATGCTGAGGCTCAACGACGAACAGCATCCGCTCCTGCGACTCGGAGAGCATCATCTCGTAAGGGGTCATGCCCGTCTCGCGCTGAGGCACCTCGTCGAGGTACAGCTCCAGGCCGTTGCCCGCCTTGGACGCCATCTCTGCGGAGGAGCAGGTAAGTCCCGCTGCACCCATATCTTGAATGCCGAGCACGATGCCGGAGTCGATCAGCTCAAGCGTCGCTTCCATAACGAGCTTCTCCATGAACGGATCGCCGACTTGTACCGCGGTACGCTTCTCTTCGGATTCCTCAGACAGCTCGACGGAAGCGAAGGTCGCTCCGTGAATGCCGTCGCGGCCCGTCGCAGGTCCTACGTAGAACACCGGATTGCCAACACCCTTCGCTACCCCGCGCTGGATCTTGTCGTGGTCAATGAGACCGACGCACATCGCGTTCACGAGCGGATTGCCTTCGTAGCTCTCGTCGAACATCACTTCGCCTGCTACGGTTGGGATACCGATACAGTTACCATAGCCGGCAATACCGGATACAACATGCTCGAACAGATACTTCACGCGCTCATTCTCGAGATTGCCGAAGCGCAGCGAGTTCAGCAGCGCAACCGGACGTGCTCCCATGGAGAAGATATCGCGGATAATGCCGCCAACACCCGTTGCTGCGCCTTGGTAAGGCTCGACCGCTGAAGGGTGGTTGTGGGATTCGATCTTGAATACAACCGCTTGGTTGTCGCCGATGTCTACAATACCTGCGCCTTCGCCGGGACCCATCAGGACACGCGGTCCGGTTACCGGGAACTTGCGAAGGATCGGCTTGGAGTTCTTATAGGAGCAATGCTCCGACCACATGACGCTGAATACGCCAATCTCGGTATAGTTCGGCTTGCGGCCGAGGAATCCGCAGATTAGTTCATATTCGTAATCTGTTACTCCGAATTGGGTGTAGATGCGCTGCTCGGCGATCTGCTCCGCTGTCGGTTCCTTAGCTGTTAACTGCTGCGCCATGTTGTTCCCTCCATGCATTCAGTATTGATGTGAACATCCGCTTGCCGTCCTCGGAGCCGAGCAATTGGTCAATTGCGCGTTCGGGATGCGGCATCATGCCGACGACGTTGCCTTGCTCGTTGCAGATTCCGGCGATGTCGCCCAGGGAACCGTTCGGGTTCGTTCCTGCCGCATAGCGGAATACGATCTGATTATTGCTCTCCAGTTGGGCAAGCGTTGCTTCGTCGCAGAAGTAGTTGCCTTCGCCGTGAGCGATAGGGATGTTGATGATCTCGCCTTGCGTATATTGATTCGTGAACGGCGTCGCGCTGTTCACGACTTCGAGTGCCGACTGATGGCAGCGGAACTTCAGCTCGCTGTTGCGAAGCAGAGCGCCTGGAAGCAGGCCCGCTTCGGTTAGAATCTGGAACCCATTGCAGATACCGAGGATGTACTTGCCGGCTGCTGCAGCCTTCTTCACTTCATTCATGACTGGAGCGAACTGAGCGATTGCGCCGCAACGCAGATAGTCGCCGTAGGAGAAGCCGCCCGGCACGAGAATCGCGTCATAGGCCGAGAGGTCCGTTGCTGTGTGCCATACGTAGTCGACTTCCTGGCCGATAGTATCCTCCACAGCCTTGAAGCAGTCGATATCACAGTTGGAGCCTGGGAATACGAGTACTGCGAACTTCATGGATTAGCCCTCCAATTCGAAGCGATAATCTTCGACAACCGTGTTCGCCAGCAGCTTCTCACACATGTCCTTCACGCGCTTCTCTGCTTCGCTGCGATCCGTCGTGTCCAGCTCAAGCTCCAGATACTTGCCGATGCGAACCTTGCTTGCTTCCGCGAATCCCATCGAATGCAGCGCGCCCTGAACAGCTGTGCCCTGTGGATCCAATACATTCTGCTTAATCGTAACGTAGACGGTTGCTCTCATCATGACCAATGACCTCCGTGATATGTGAATTAGGGTTCTAGATTAGGTTAGTTCTACTTCAGTTCCGTGCCGGTTAGACGGCGGTAGATATCCAGGTAGCGCTTCGTCGTTGCTTCAACGACAGTGTCAGGCAGCGGATCCGGCTTCGAGTTCTTGTCCCAGACCGAGCCGAGCAGGTAGGTGCGCACCGGCTCCTTGTCCATGCTGTCGATCTCGATGTCGAAGGCATAGTTGCCTTCCGCCCAGAAGCGTGAGGAATCCGGGGTGAAGATCTCGTCAATCAAGATCACCTGGCCGTCGATCAGGCCGAACTCGAACTTGCAGTCGGCGAGGATGATGCCTCGCTCGGCACAGTAGCCGTGCGCGTACTCGTACAGCGCGAGGCTGCGTTCACGCAGCTCGGCGGCGAGCTCCGCGCCGACCAGCTCTTCCATGCGGCTGAACGGGATATCCTCGTCATGACCGACATCATTCTTCGCAGCCGGCGTGAAGATCGGCTGCGGGAACCGCTCGTTCTTGCGCATGCCAGGTGGCAGCGCAATGCCGTTAATCTCGCCGGTCTGCTGGTACTGACGCCAGCCTCCGCCGGTAATGTAGCCGCGCACGACACATTCGATGTCGATGCGCTCTGCCTTGCGCGTCACCATGATGCGATTGCGGAGACGCTCTGGCTCCGTCACGATGTCGCCAAGACGGTCGACATCGGTGTGAACGACATGGTTCGGGCCTAGCTGAGCGGTCTGCTCGAACCAGAAGGCCGACAGCCGGTTCAGCACATTGCCCTTCTCCGGCACGGCCGGATCAAGGACATAGTCGAAGGCGGAGATGCGATCCGTCACGACGATGAGGAAGTGCTCGCCAAGGTCGTACAGCTCGCGAACCTTGCCCTTATAGATGAGCGGCGCCTTAATGAGGTCGGCCGCCGTAGACAACGCTTGTGCTCCCATCTCTCTCGTGCCTCCCCTATTCGTTCAAGCCGAGCTTCGTGAAGATCGTATCGACATGCTTCAGATGCCATGCCGGGTTGAACGCGTCATCCAGCTCTTCCGCAGATAGGGCATTCGTAATCTCTGCCGTCTCCGAGATAATGTCACGGAACTGGCGCTGCTCTTCCCAAGCCTGCATCGCACGCGGTTGAACCGTGTCGTATGCCTGCTCGCGGGAGAAGCCCTTGTCGATCAGCTTCGTCATGACGCGGCCCGAGAACGGAACGCCGAACGTACGCTGCATATTGCGCTTCATGTTCTCCGGGAACACTTGAAGGTTGTTAATAATGTTGCCAAGACGATTCAGCATATAGTTGAGCAGCATCGTCGCATCCGGCAGGATGACACGCTCTGCGGAGGAATGCGAGATATCGCGCTCATGCCAGAGCGGAACGTTCTCATAGGCGGTCAGCATATGGCCGCGAATGACACGGGACAGACCGGAGATGTTCTCGCAGCCGATCGGATTGCGCTTGTGAGGCATTGCCGAGGAGCCCTTCTGCCCCTTGGCAAAAGGCTCTTCCACCTCGCGGAACTCACTCTTCTGCAGGGCGCGAATCTCGGTCGCGAACTTGTCCAGCGAGGACGCAACGAGAGCCAGCGTTCCCATATATTCCGCGTGGCGGTCACGCTGCAGCGTCTGGGTCGAGATAGGAGCTGCCGTAATGCCCAGCTTCTCGCAGACGAAGGTCTCCACGAATGGATCGATGTTGGCGTAAGTGCCTACGGCTCCGGACATTTTGCCATACTCAACGCCCTTCGCCGCATGCTGGAACCGCTCCAGGTTCCGCTTCATCTCTTCGTACCACAGCGCCATCTTCAGACCGAAGGTCGTCGGCTCGGCATGAACGCCATGCGTACGGCCCATCATCGGTGTATCCTTGTATTGAACGGCCTTCTCACGCAGAATCGCGATGAAGCGCTCGATGTCCTTCGTAAGGATCTGGTTCGCCTGAAGAAGCAGGTAGCCAAGAGCCGTATCTACAACGTCCGTGGAAGTCAGGCCGTAATGCACCCACTTGCGCTCAGGTCCTACGGTCTCCGACACCGCACGAGTGAAGGCGATTACGTCATGGCGCGTATCCTGCTCGATCTCGTAGATGCGGTCAATGTTGAAGCTTGCTCCGCGGCGCAGCGCCTCGACGTCTTCCTTCGGAATAACGCCAAGCTCTGACCAAGCTTCACAAGCACACAGCTCAACCTCCAGCCATGCCTTGAACTTGTTCTCCTCGGTCCAGATTGCTCTCATCTCAGGTCTGCTGTAACGCTCTAACATGTACCCTTCACACCTTCCAATTGGTTATCTCTTCGGTCCATATTCCTGTCTCTTCTATCCAATCAAGTGCGGCTTCCACGGAGGAAGCGAGCACGTTCACATGTCCCATCTTGCGCTTGTGGACTGCATCCTTCTTGCCGTACAGGTGAAGCTTCGGCTCTGCGCCGAGCCTTGCTGCTGCCTCATCGGCTGCTGCCATTCGCCGGATGACCGGCTCCACATGCTGCCCCAGCACGTTCACCATGACGACCGGCGTCATGAGTGACGGGTCGCCCAGCGGCAGGTTGCATACCGCGCGTACATGCTGCTCGAACTGCGAGGTGCGGCAGGCTTCCATCGTGTAGTGGCCGCTGTTGTGCGGGCGCGGCGCCAGCTCGTTGACGAACAGCTCGCCATCCGCGGTCTGGAACAGCTCTACAGCGATGAGCCCCACGACGCCAAGCCCCTCAGCAATTCGAATCGCCAGTGCTTCCGCCTCACGCTGAACTTGCTCATCCACCCTGGCGGGTACGATGGACAGATGCAGAATGTTCTCAACATGGATGTTCTCCGACACGGGGAAGGCCTTCACCTCACCGTGCGGGCTCCTTGCTGCGATGACCGACAACTCCCGCTCGAAGCGAATGAACTGCTCGAGCACCAGCTCAGCGCCAGAGCGTGCGAGTGTCGCATAAGCTTCTTCCACTTCGCTCTCAGCGCGCACGACCCACTGACCCTTGCCGTCGTAACCGCCGGTTGCGGTCTTAAGCACGCACGGAAGGCCGAACTGCCGGACGCCTTCGAGCAGCTCTACGCTGCTTCGAATCTCACGGTACGGTGCTACTCTTACACCCGCCGCCTCGATCGCGCGCTTCTCGCGTAGCCGATGCTGCGTCGTATAGAGCAGCTCGCTTCCCTGCGGCACATAAGATTCCTTCATTAACATGGCCGCAACTTCCGCATCGACGTTCTCGAACTCGTACGTGATGACATCCGATCTCGCGGCCAGCTCCCGAGCGGCCTCCCGATCATCGTAAGCCGCAACGATCCCCTCGGCTACTTGGCCGCATGGCCCGTCCGCTGTCGGATCCAGCGTGACGAAGCGATAGCCCATCGCGCTTCCAGCCAGCGCCATCATCCGGCCCAGCTGTCCGCCGCCCAGCACGCCAATCGTGCTGCCTGGCAGAATGACCTTTTGCTCCGCAGCCTGTCCCGGCTCATTGCCTGTCTGAGAGGTCTGCCCCTCACCCTGCCACCCTGCTGCTGTAACCTCTCGGCTCATAGCGTCTCACCGCTTGCCAGCACTTCCTGCTGAATGCGATCCCGCCGTGCCTGCACGCGAGCCTGCACCTCCGGATCGAATGCACCCAAGATCTGAGCTGCCAATAGGCCCGCATTCGTACCGCCTGCATTGCCGATAGCTACTGTAGCGACCGGGATGCCGCCAGGCATCTGAACGATCGAGAGGAGAGAATCGAGCCCGTTCAGATTCGAGGACTTCACCGGAACGCCAATAACCGGCAAGATCGTCTTCGCAGCGACCATGCCGGGTAGATGTGCGGCTCCGCCAGCACCCGCGATAATGACCTTAAGGCCCCGCTCTGCTGCTGATTCCGCGTATTCGAACATGAGATCCGGCGTCCGATGCGCGGACACGACCTTCTTCTCATACGGTATTTGCAATTCATCAAGTACATCGCAGGCTAACTTCATTGTATCCCAGTCCGATTTGCTGCCCATGATGACGCCAACTGTCGCAGACATGCGATTGAACCCACCTTTGCTTGGTTGAATGTAGTGTATCACTCTTAAATAACGACAAAAGTCCCGGAGACAACGGATCATCCGATGTCGCGGGACTCAGGGCCTCCCAGGGGCAAGCGCAGACTGCTCCGCGAGCGGAAGTCCCCGCCCCTTGAAAAGCTCGTAGTCCGAAAATTCATGGTTCTCGGGTAGAGACTCATCGGGCCATATTCCCGACATTATACGAGTATAAATTACAAAATTATATAATTGAAAGGTTCCGGTCCTTCTAAGACCTTCTATAGTTTAACAAGCCCCACTTCCCTTGTCAACGCCAAAAGACGAACATTAAACAGAAAGGAAACAGTTAAAGTTCGCTTTTTGCAAATATAAACCAATTCCTGCTTGTCGAGATTAAATCATACAAATAACCATTCACTCTTGCCATACAGATTGCCAGAAGCAAAGGCAGCTCAAGAACCGAAATTACGGCTCATGAGCTGCCCTTCTTCATAGCTGATGTTAGTCCGAGGCTGGTTCCCCGATCTTCCGCGGAGCCCCTTCCTTGTCGTTCTTCACCTCGGTAAGAGGCGTCTGATTCGTCGTGCGCAGAGGCACTTCCTTAATGAAGAAAGTAAGCACCAGTGCAACGACAAGAATAAGCGTACCGACTAAGAATACAGTCGATAAGGATGAGCTGAGCGCATCTCGGAGTGAATCAACGAGCTTAACGAACATGGGCTGAAGATCCTGAGGCAAGCTCTGGTGTATCGCTTCAAGCTTCTTCTGATCTGTCAGCATCTGCGGATTCTGGAAGGCGGCAAGCTGCTCCGCAACCTTCGGATCCAGCTTGGAGAAGTCAACGCCCTGTCCTGACTTCACGGCATCCTCCATATGATGCTTCAAGGAGGAGCTGAGCACGGAGCCCATGACTGCAATACCTATCGTACCGCCCATATTACGGAAGAGCTGCATCGTCCCTGTAGCCACGCCAAGCTCCTTGTGAGGTACAGCATTCTGCACGACTAGAGAGAACACAGGCATGCCTAGTCCTAAGCCGAGACCGAATATAATCATACTGAGTACGGCCATCCAGACGCTGTTCATCACAATCATCAGCGCCATACCCACTACCATAATCGGCATGCCCATTAAGGCGAACCGCTTGTACTTGCCCGTCTTGGAGATGAGCTGTCCGCCAAGCGCGCTTGTAATGACCATTCCGATGGACATCGGCATCGTCACATACCCGGCATAGGTTGGAGAGATCGCAAGCACTCCCTGCACGAAGAAGCTCAGGTAGATGAGCGCCCCCATCATGCCGAAGTTCATGAGGAAGCCGATGACATTCGACAGGGTGACAAGCTTATTCTTGAACAGCGATAGCGGCATGACGGGACTCTTCGCACGTGTCTCTACATATAAGAAGATAAGCAGGGAGACTAGCGTCGCCGCGAACAGCCACAGAATCTCGCTGGAGCCCCATTCATACTTGGAGCCCGCCCAGGAGAAGGCCAGCAGCAGAGGGACAATGGTGGTAGTCAGGAAGAGTGATCCTAAGTAGTCGATCGACTCTGAGGCCTTGCGGTCTACCTTCGGGAACAGGGTTAAGATCATGATGAAGGCGACGATGCCCAGCGGCAGGAAGATCCAGAACACCCAGTGCCAAGCGAGATGATCCACGATATATCCGCCAAGAGTTGGCCCGATGACGCTGGAGAAGCCGAATACCGCCGTCATGACGCCCGTCCACTTGCCCCGTTCGCGAGGCGGGTATAGATCCCCTACTGCGGTGAAGGCGGTGGCCATAATAATGCCAGCCCCTACCCCTTGAATGCCACGATAGGTGATGAGCTGCTGTGCGGTCTCGGACAAGCCGGTAAGGAACGCCCCCACCATGAAAAAACCGATACCCGCCAGAATAAACGGCTTGCGTCCGTAGATGTCCGACAGCTTGCCGACTAGTACGGTTGCAATCGTTGAAGTGAGCATATAGATGGTAATTGCCCATGTGTAATAGTCCATGCCATTCAATCTTGCCAGAATCGTAGGCATAGCCGTCGATACAATCGTCTGATTGATAGCTGCGAAGAACATCGCGAAGATGATGGCAATCATAATCGTAAGCTTGCGCTTCGGTGTCAGGTGTTCCATTATTTCTCTACTCCTCTTGTTGTCTATTGTCTATCTTCTGCAACACGTCCGTGAATATACGCTTCAGATGCTCCATGTCTTCATCAGGCAGTCCGCCGAAGAAGTCCGTGATGGCTTCCTTCTGCTCGACCAGCACCGATTCAATCATCTCTCGGCCTGGTTCTGAGAGCGTAATATAGACGACTCTGCGATCATCCTCTGCACGCTCTCGACTCACATAGCCCCCACTTAGCAGCTTATCCACAGCACCTGTGACTGCCCCAGAAGTAATATTGAGCGACTGCGCCAGCTCCGATACCTTCTGCGGACCATTGCAGTGCAGCCTGAAAATAATCTTGAATTGTGAGAAGGACAAGTTGCCTTGGATTCGCTTATTCCATTCTTGGGATACTCTCTTGACTAGTGTACGGAATAGTGTCGACACTTCCATTAGACCCGCATTGTAGCCTGACTGCTCAGTCAGCTGCTGAGTAAGATCATTCTGATCGATTGCCGACATAGCCATTCCCTCCTTTCTTGCTGCGCCGACTATTAATTTAGTACTAAGATAATTATAAGTGAAGTATTTAGCATTATAACGCTGATGGAGCTGCAGAGTCAATGTGAATAAGAGGGAGTATAAATAAATAGCCCCGCCATGATGTCATGGCGGAGCGATATGATAATGGCTATAATGGCAGCCTATTCTTCCAGCCAAGTCGTCTTGGCAGCCGGCGCTGTACGTCTGCCTGCAGGCAGAGCCAATTCCGGGTAACCCAGATAGACGAGCGCAACGATCTCCTCTTGCGGCTGCAGACCGAAGGTCTCCTTCATGAGCGGATGATACATCGGGTCACCCGAGCGCCAGATCGCCCCGAGTCCATCAGCATGCGCGGCGAGCAGCAGATTCTGCGTAGCAGCATGAGCCGCAGCAAGCTCCTCTATCCGGTTCACCTTAGCATCGCTAGAGGGCGAGCAGATTACCGCAATGACAACCGGTGCACGGTAAGCCTTGCCCTTCTCCTTCAGCAGCCTCTCTTCAAGCGAGTCTGTGCTGCCTGCCATCTCAGACATCGCAACCCGGGCATAGCCCTCTCCCAGCTTCGCCCTTCCTTCGCCAGTCATGACGATGAAGCGCCATGGCTCCGTATGATGATGGCAAGGCGCCCAGCAAGCGGCCTCCAGCAGCTTCTCAATGACTGCCCTCTCCACGGGATCCTTCTTCACACGCCCGATCGTACGCCTTGTTCGTATCGCTTCTTCCAAGCTCATACTCATCTTGTTCATCTCGTTATTCCTCCTTCTAATTATCCCCTCTAACTCGATACTGCCGCGGTGTAACGCCAATATGCTTCTTGAACATCTGTATGAAGTAGGATGTATCCTTCATACCTACCTCAGCTCCAATTCGCTCGATGGAGAGCGAAGTCGAATGGAGCAGCAGACAAGCTTCCTTCAGCCGATAAGCCATCATATAGTCCGTAATGGAGCTCCCTGTCTCCAGACGGAATATTCGAGACACATAGAACTTGGACAAGTGCATAGACTCCGCCAGCAGGTCCAGATGGAATTCTTCTCTGTAATGCTTCTCCACCCATTGCATTATGACTTCCGAATACCGCTGGACTCGTGATATCCCCGTGTCCATACTTGTTCCCGCCCCCGAATCGAAGGGCCTAACGATCTCAACCAGCTGCGTGTAGAAGAGGCCGACAACCTCCTCCAGCTCCGCAGCCGACGCTTGCTGCAGCCGATCGGAATAATACCTGCATAGCGCTTCCATATAAGAGGCAGTTGTACCCAGATCGTAGCCCTGCACATCCAGCTTATCCTGCCATAGATGAAGGTAGAATTGCTGCAGCAGAGGCGCAGCCTGCAGATGCTTCTCTACCATTGATGGTACATAATGAATAATCGTTCGTACATAAGGAGCGTCCGCGCTTATATCCGCATGGACTCTGTGAAGCTGGAACGGCTGGAAGTAGAAGAGCATGCCAGCCTTCATGTCATACGTTCGCCCGCCTACAATAACCTTACCCTTGCCCTGGTGGATATAGAGAAGTTCACCGACATGATGGCTGTGGTAATACCCTTCGAACGGCTGCTCCGTATACTTGCGATAACTCATCCCAAGTGAGCCCCTATCGATTCTAACCTGCTCCATCATCATTCTCATTTTTGTCCGCGCTCCTTCATGAACATGACAACCTAACAACATTTTAGCACATTACGCTTCAACTTTCAGAGTGAGGTTGTACGGTACAATGACGTCATCATGATCTTGGAGGGATTGTTACGATGATTGAAGTTGGCTCACGGTCCGTAATGGAGAAGCTGGAGCTTAAGGTAGACCGCATGATAGAGCTCATTGGGGATAAGAGCCCGCATGTAGCCAAGGAGGACGGGAAGTATGACAACCTCTCCACCGACTGGTGGACTTCCGGATTCTGGCCTGGGCTGCTGTGGATTATGCATGATATGACGGGTAAGGACCATTACAAGGAAGCCGCCTTCCGGTGGGATGAGGATATTGAACAGTGGCTGAGTAGGCCTGCCCATGATCTGCATCACGATGTAGGATTCCAATTCTTGGCAACTGCCGTCATTAAGCACTCGATTACCGGCGATGAGGACGGCAGGCGCAGAGGGCTGCAGGCAGCGAACTTCCTAGCTGGACGCTTCAATGCTGCAGGAGGGTTCATCCGTGCCTGGAACCATAATCCGGGTTGGGCCATTATAGACTGCATGATGAATATCTCGCTGCTCTTCTGGGCGTCTAACGAGACAGGAGACCCCAGGTATAAGCATATTGCCGTCAAGCATGCGAATACCTCACTGGAGCAATTCATTCGTCCCGATGGATCCGTCAACCATATCGTCTCCTTCGATCCGGAGACGGGTGAAGCGATTGAATCCATCGGCGGCCAAGGCTTCGGAGTCGGATCCGCATGGAGCCGCGGTGCAGCGTGGGCTATCTACGGCTTCGCCAACACGTACAAGTATACGAAGGACGTTCACTACCTCGATGCGGCTAAGCGGGTATCCCACTTCTTCCTCGCATCGCTTGCAGATGACCATGTTCCCCATTGGGACTTCCGTGTGGATGAGCCGGCTGCGGATGAGCCGCGCGATACGTCAGCAGCCGCTATAGCAGCCTCCGGCTTGCTCGAGATCGCCCTGCATGTGCCTCCAGCTGAGTCTCGCTTCTACAAGAGGAAGGCTGAGCAGATGCTGCAATCCTTGACAGACAACTACAGCGCGCTAGACAACTTGGAGCATGAAGCGATACTGCTAGGGGGAACGGGGAATAAGCCGGGAGGTCAGAATATTAACGTGTCACTTATCTACGGCGACTACTACTATGTAGAGGCCTATGCCAAGCTGGCAGGCTGGCAGCGGAATATATTCTAGCGCGCAGGCAACCTTGTTGCCGAATACATGGTAATAGCCGCAAGCGGTATGCTCCGCTTGCGGCTATTGGCATTGTCTAGGATTAGGACATCTTGCCGCCCATCAGCAGGATGAATCATTCCTGTGAATTAATGATCTTCGGGCAGTCGGCTAGCGCCGAATTCCCATCCGATAATCTCATAGCTCATCAATCTGTCGGCTTCATCCGCAGACGTACCGACAAGCTTCCCTCTGTCATCCCGCTTGGCCTGGAATGTTACCCACTTGTAGTGTCCCCGCTCGTAGTCGAACGTCTCTCCGTCATCGTCGTACAGGAGACATTCCCCCGGTGAATCACCGAAGTGGACGAGCTGCACCGGCAGCCTGGATCCCCTATTCGGCACGTGATCGACAGCCTCTGCTAGCGGAAGTATGGCTCCTCCGCGCACATAGACTGGAATTCGCTCCAGGCCGGCATCGGCGCGAATGATTACCCCTCCATCGTGACGCTCCCCGGTCTCGAGTTCATACCAGATACCAGGTGGCAGGAGCACCTCTCGCGAAGTCTCTCCTGCGAACAAGGGAGCCACCAGCAGATCCTCTCCAACCATATATTGATCGTCCCAGACTCGCTCGTTACTTGCTCCATAGGCAGCCTTCACCGTATCCAGCGACTCCATCGTGTCCACCGCTTCTCCTGTCTCCATGACGGCGTCACCTTCAGATCCCAGCATAACAAGAGGCATGGCACGGAATGGCGGCGTGCCATAGAATCGATAACGGGCGAAGGCTGTATACAGGTAGGGCATGAGTCGCATACGCAGCCGGATATAATGACGGATAATCGGCTCAACCTCCGGATAAGACCATGGCTTCGTTCCGTCTCCCCAAGCATTAAGCATTGCGAGCGGCGAGAAGCAGACGGTCTGCATGCGGCGCACCCAGTCCTCTGCATCCTCAGCCCGCCTCACCTCGGGCGTCCAGAGGAGACCGCTGAAGGAACAATTACAGAGCGCCCGGATATATTGTCTGTGATCATACTTGTCGGAATACAGCACATAGGGCAGGGAGGAGGCTCCTGCGTTGGACGCCCGGACAAGTCCGAATGTCCGCCGGTTAATCTTGCGGAACATCTCATCAGCCGTATGCTGGAGGAGCAGTCCGTACAGCTGGCGCATCTGCTCCCCATCGTGTCCGGATGGGAAGCTGGCGTGGGCAGGGAACATCCATGACGCATTGGTCAGTTCGCTGCCGTCGCATTCATCGTGCTTGTAGCCGGAGACACCGATAGCGAGGTGATTGGCGTCATGGTGATCCTTATATGCTTGCCGAGCTTCCTCCATCGTATAATCCGGTGCCGCACCTCCCCACACCGAGTAATTCCCGGACAGCGGCGAGAGCTTGTCATACAGTGACGATTGCGGTGATACGTAAGGATGCTCCCATAGATTGACTCTGAATCCTTGTTCACCAAGCTGCTCCGTCAACAGCGCTGGATTAGGATATCGTTCGAGAGACCAGTCATAAGTTGCGGGATAGCTTGCACTGTGCCAGCCGGGCTCTAGCCCGATGACGTCACACGGAATGCCCCTATCTCGGAATTGCCGTGCTTCTTCACGAACCTCCTGTTCGCCGTACAGAGACGGCATACGATGCCAGAATCCGAGCCCCCATCGAGGCGGCAGCGTTCCTCCCCCGCACAGCAGATTGTAACGCTCGACGACGTCAAGCATGGCAGGCCCTCCGATGAGTATCAGCTCCGCTCCTTCAGCGGGGAGCACGATCTCCAGGAAGTCCGATACCGGCGTCGCCCTCCAGCTCGAATCTCTATTGCGATCCCGCACCTCCTCTGGCCGGGTATCCTTCAGCCGCTTCGTTGACCCGCAATGAATCGTAATCGCACGAGACGTATTGACGAGGATTCCACAGCCGCGATCGGCAACTAGCAGCGGCACCGGTGCATGTGTCTCACCTGTGTCCTGTCCCGGGTCGCTGTTCACCCGCATATAGCGTGTTCTCCCGCGATGATTCATTCTGAAGAATTGCAGTCCCAAGCCGTATAGCCGTTCGTCCTCCAGCAGGGGAACTCGAATGATAATTGCACTATGCCGACGCTCTTCTTCCATCTCGGAAGCTGCAGGAGGCAGATCCGTCTTGCCCTTGCGCTCCAGAGCATCCCTAAGCGGCAGCCTCTTAAGCACTGACAGCGGAGTCTCACCCATCGGATTGCCGATTACTCTCCTGAAGATTCCCGGCGCAAGCGTCTCCCAATTGTCCTTCATGGATTGGTGCTCCTTACCGATCGCCATGCACCGCCTTCAGCCATTGTCGCAGGATGAACATGTCCCCCAGCGGGGACATATGCACCCCGTCACAAGTGAGCGGCTTGCCGGTACCTCGGGCGATGAACTCAAGGAACGCGCCATGCAGCGGAACGAGTATGGTCCCATGCTTCGCAGCCAACCGCCGCACGATGTCCACATATACGGTTAACAGCTTGTTGCCCGGCGCGTTCGGATCCTCCTGAATGACGGTGGGCTCCATCAAGACAATGTCTGCGGTGCTGCCCTCGCGCGTCCGCACCAGAATCTCGTCATATACCTGTTCGAATAGCTCGGGCATGACCTGCTCGATATTCGGGCAATCCAGCTGCCTCCATACGTCGTTAATGCCGATGGAGATGGACACCAGAGTCGGAGCCTGAGCCAGTACGTCCTCGTCCCAGCGGGCAGCCAGATCGGTGACGCGGTTGCCGCCTATTCCCTTATTCATAATCGCGATACCTCGATCTGGATAATCTATTGCATAGTGATTGTGCAGATGACGCACGTAGCCACGGCCCAAGCCCTCGGCGTCGTCGAACCTCCCGCTGTCGGTAATGCTGTCGCCTATGAACACGATGCGGCTGTTCCTCTTCGGATAATCTGCTTCAAGCATGCTCTTCATTCCCTTCCTCCGTCTATCTCGAGTATCTCATTCCGCAAGCTATGCTTCTATTCAACTTAGCCCGCTATCACTGAAGAAACTCACTCTACTAATCACATAAATGATGCACTGCCCGCTCATTCCTGCTTGTTAGAGGATGACAGCTGAATATGGCCTGCATGGCATATGACAGTAGACCAAGACCGCTTCAGACGCCTGTTGGTGCCAGAAGCGGTCTTGGTTGGCGCTCATCTTAATTGGTGATGGACAGGTCGTCAATCAGAACGGATGTCGTGCATCCGTAACAAGTCTGGAACAGAACGGCATCGATACCTCCTACCGCATTACGGAACGGAGCGTTGCTTAACTCCAGCGTATTATTCAGGTACAGGTCGAACGTATCGGTTGCAGGGTCCGCAATTACCTTAATGGTATTCCAGGTCTGTCCGCTTACCGCTGTGAAGTTAATGGGTGTTCCGGACGCATTCGTGTAACTAAGCTGTCCCGTCGTATCATGTGTGAGCACTACGGCGTCCGTACTCCCGCTTAGCAGCTTGAAGTCCGGCTTAGTTCCGGAAGTCAGGTAATAGCTCCATTCCCACGTGAAGGTCCCCGTCTGATTCGTGAACGACTTGGAAGCCGTCGCACGGTTAGCGGCATTGGCATCTGTCAATTGGAGACTCTTGTCCGTTGGGCTCGGCAGCTCCGCTACTGTAGCAGTAGTGCTAGCAGGAGTAGACACGGTCCAGCCTGCAGGAGCGGTATTGCTCGTCATACCGTCGAATCCCTCGCTTAGGACGGTGGAACTGCCGCTTGATTGTGTGAACGTCAGCCAATCGAGATTCGCTATTCCGCTAGTTCCTGAGGCAACAAGGAACAGCGTCTGAACTCCAGTCGCACCGCTCACCGCAGTCGACTGAGCGGCATACGTATTGAAGTCTGCTGTTGCTGCAGTCGTTAACGTTCCGATTAATGTGCCAGTCGTGCTTCCGAGGCGAAGCTGAATCTGCTGTCCGGCATAGGCTGCTGGTACCGCTAGACGGATGGTGACCGAGGCGGCCCCGTTGCTGCCGAAGTCCACATTATCGTACCGAATCCAGTCGTTGTTGTCGAAGCTGCCGATGTAGGTTCCTGGCTGACTAATGCCGCTCATCGCGTTGTAGCTCTCCGCTTCAACAGTCGAATAAGCATTACGGTTGCCGGAAGCCGCGTTCGTCGTTACCCCAAGGCTTGAGCTGGCGGCCGACTCATTGCCCGCCGCATCCTTCGCCTTGACGGTATACGTATAAGCCGTGCTGGCGGCGAGCCCGGTATCTATATAGGAAGTGGATGTGACGAGACTGGCGTTCACTCTGGTCGCCCCACGGTACACGTCATAGCCTGCAACACCCACATTGTCCGTGGATGCGCTCCATGACAGATTGACGCTGTTCGACGTCTTGGAAGGACTGGCCAGATTAGCCGGCGCAGTCGGCGGCTGCGTATCCGGCGTGCCACCGGTACCATAATAGTCGACAATCAGCTGCGGCATAGCCGCCGTATCCCGATTCATGTATGCGCTCGGATTAGCACCGCTGAGTGGCAGCAAGGCCAGTCCTACCGTTCCGTCTGTGCTGAATGCCGTTCGGTCCAGCACCAGCTCCATCACGGTGTTCTCCCCAATGCTGCTGTCATATCCAGCCCCGTGAATAGCAAGTGTGAAGCTTCCTGTCGCAACTGCATCAGTAGCAGGCTTCGTATTCCAGGTCACTGTTGATTCACTCCAGGCGCTAGTCGTCTTGTTAACCGTCCAGTTCGTGTTGCCTGCCGCATCCGTGCTCGACTCTGTCAGCCTAAGCTTAATAGAGCGAATCCTCTTGCCAGTAATACCGGTTACGTTGAACTTCACATAGCCGTACTGCGCCGCCGTACCGGACGATCTTACATACAGCCTCTGCGTTCCGTTGTAATTCGTCGTAGCCGCATCCTGCCTGACGAACGCATCTTCAGTCGCGGTGAAGGCCAGTGAAGTGATCGTCTCCGCATCCGAAGGCATCGTTCCCGCACCTGCCGTCCAGGCGGCTGCACCTGATTCGAAGGCCCCCACATCCGGTGCGCTGCTAGCATAACCATCGGTAATACCGCCAATTACCTGTCCGGCATTAATGGCCGGGGATGTCGATTGCAGTGTATAGTTGCCTGCTGCGGCGTTCACGAACAAGGGACTTGTTCCCGAGTAGAGATTGTTCTGCTGCATGCCCTTCGTATTGCCATCCGCCGGGAAGAATCCTCTGGTGAAGATATTGTTCTTCAGATAGGTCTGTCCCCAGTCCTGCTCGGTCGTTCCCGTAGGAGAGTAGGTCATGCCGAGGCTCGTGGCATCGAATGTGTTGTTGTACACATACCGGAACTGGCCGTCCTTCGGGAAGGATGCGCCCGGCATGTTCAGAATGAGTGCACGCTGCACATTGTAGGTCAGGTTATGGTGTACGATTGCATTGCGCATCCGATTGTCGAGATAGATGCCCGTCTTGTTCCCGCTAATGACCCCGGCGTTCATGTCCCGCACCCGGTTGTAGGCAATCTCCAGCCGGTTCGTATCCCGATTCCAGCCATAGATAGCACCGGCATCAGCCACTTGGAGCAGCCCGTTGTACAGCTCGTTATGGTGGATGCTCCCCCCCTTGATGCCGGACATGGATATTCCGATCTTGCCGAAGGTGTGAATGGTATTGTAGGCAACTTCGCCGAATTCGTTGGCATGATCAACCGTACCATCGTCTTCATCGCTCGAGCCGCTGTCGACGGCGGCTCCAGCCATCGTATAGCCTACATTGCTGATTGTATTATTCAGCACCTTGTTATTCGCTCCGTCGCCAATGTACACGCCGTTCCCTGCGCTCCAGTTAATCGTGCTGTTCTTCACCGTATGGTCGGACCCCGCCAGGAACAATCCATGCTTATACGGTCTGCCGACCCACATGCCTCCTCCCACCAGTGTGTTGAAGTGAGACACGTACTGCGCATCGATATCGTCAATGACGATATGATGAGCGGTTGCCGCATGCGTCGACGGTGTCGCATAATCGAAGCTGCTGTTGGTCGTGATCGTAGCAGCCTTGAGAGAGATGCCCTTGATCGTGACGTAAGAGCGTCCCGTCAGGTTGAAGGCATATTCTCTCTTCTTCGCTTCAATTGTATATCCGGCCGGGCTGGTGCCGTCAGCCGTCCATAGATACAGCGTTCCCGCGCTATCCCGGAAGAACTCCTTCGCCGTATCGAGCGCGTTCAGATGACCGAAGATGTAGTACGACTTCGTTCCTCCCGCACTCTCATAGTCGGGTGAGGTATCCATGGTAGCTTGGATGGTCCCAGTTGTGTAAGTATTGATTATGCCGGTCTGCGGGAATCCGTTGTAGATATGCATGAACAGACTGGCCCCATTCCAATACCCGGACGCCTGTGTCAGATTCGCAGTATCCGTGAACGATACGGTCTTGGCTGTCGTGTTGCGCGTTGTCGTCGTCGCAACCGTCTTGAATACCGGCTTGTTGATGTCCGTGGAATTCGGCCACCGAGCCTCTGTCATCATGTTACCGCTTACAAAAATCTGGTCCATTCCACGTCCAAGTGTCCAATTCATAGCCGTTGTCTTGTACACGTTGCCGGAATGTACGGTCCACGTGCCTGACACGACATCAGCGCCGCTTACAGTAACGCTCTCATTATTGTACGCGGTGTAAGTAATGGGATTGCCGACAGTACCCGAATTCGTCGGTGTGACCGTCTCGCGGTAGGTGCCGCTGCGGATATAGACGGTGTCGCCGGCAGTCGCGACGGTCGAAGCCTTCTGAATCGTCCTCCAAGGACTGGCGAGCGTTCCGGCACCTGTCGTGTCATTGCCGGTAGTAGAGACATAGTACGATGCCCCCGCCGCATGGGCGAGCTGGGCAGATTGCTCCATCAGCAGCAGTCCAGGCATGGCCAAGACTGCTGCCAGCAAGGCGACCAGCGTCCTTCCCCATCGCTTGCTTGATCTTCTCATCATTCTCCTCCTCTTGTGATTCCCGAAGTAGACTGGCAGCGGTAGTATGCCGGTCACCTTCATTATGGCTGGTTCATCGCCCAGGCGGTACTCAACAAAATGCGGAAACCATGAACGGCAGCCCTATACTTTCTACGTCCCACACACGACCTTAACGAACCGATACCGTGCCTGTAATCAAGCGCCCGTCCCAGTGCTCGATATGATAGCTGTAAGGAATAAACGGACCTCGTTCAACGACAGGCAAGCCCCGGTCAGCAACTGCCGACCGGGGCTATACATATCTCAACCTATCAAAGCCTGTTAAGTTGCTGTTGCCTGTGCCAAGGCAAGCAATTCCTCCTCAGCAAGCGCCTCCTCGTACACAGCAAGCCCCCCTAGACTGCCAACATAGAAGTTGCCAATCTCACCAAGCCGATCAACGGCCGCTACCGTGAAGTCGGCTCCATCTACGCCTCCCTCATAGATTCCGCCAGGATATTCGTAGGGATTGCGTATCTCGCGCTGATCCAGCACTCCGTTCAGGTAGGAACGAACATACCTCCCATCGTAGGTGATAGCTACGAATTGCCACTCTTCTCTCGGCACGCGCGTCTCTCCAATAGAAGCATCCATACACCAGGGATGACCCTCGGTTGGTCCTCCGGTAGACGAGATATGTCCGCATACTTGCTCCCCGCTGTCCCAGATCCATAGATTCAGGAACAACCCATACTGGCGCTTCGCCCCGGTCTCGTTCCACATACCCGCAAGGAATTCGCACTGTGTATTCGACTTATGTCCGCGCTTCACCCACGCAGCCACCGTCAACCGAGCGTTCGGACCCGACAGATTAAGTGCAGGACAGCTCGCTCGCGGGATGTGGAACCACTTGCCTTCCTCGATTCTAGCACTATAGTCGCCGAATACCCCATCCTCCTCACGCGCAACGGGTCCGCCGCTCCCTTCAAGAAGCGCATATCCATACGGTCCGTAATCCTTCCGAGCTTGTCCAGCTTCCTCTTGGAAGTCCCAGAAGCTAACCAGAGCCGGGTGACTCGTCATGATATCCATCTTAATGTTGCCCATCACTTATCCCTCCGATATCTATCTTGTACATTCCACTACTATGATAGCGGATACAGAGGAGACATTGCGATGGACCAATCTACAATGAATTGTAAGAATCTACAGTCGATTCCTGATGAAGAGCTGATGGAGGAAGACCGGTATGCCTGCGGAATGTGCGGTGAAAATGGGATACATCATAAAATCCTAGCTGCTCAGCCACTTGCCCCACCGTCAAGGTGGTGTGAAGCAGCAGATCCTTCGCAGCAGCAATCCGGACCTGTTGGAGATATGTGAGCGGCGAGATGCCGGTTACTTCCTTGAACAAGGATGTGACGTAATTCGGCGTGCGGTCAACAAGCTTCGCAAGAGTATGAATAGCTAGAGGTTCACGGAAGTGGTTCAGTATATATTGCTGAATGGCTTGAACGTGGGCCATCTTAATAGAAGGTACTCTTGCATAATCCCGGTCCCGATTCATAGAAGCAAGCATCTCCACAGCAATGGTCTCGCATATCGTCTCATAATAAGGCATACGGCCCAGCCATTGCTGAATCAGGATGGAGAAGCGCTGCTTCATATAATCGTAGCTGCTTGCCTTCACATGGACGGTACGCCGCTCGGCCAGCAGGGGGAGCAGGTTCTCATCCTGCTTCATATCGAATAGAATGGTGTACTTCTGGTGGGTCTCACCAGGTTGTTGAGTCCCCTCCCTGATGACGCCGTGCGGCATGAACAAGGCATCACCCTTGCTGAGCTTATAGATGACCCCATCCACCTCGTACGTGAAGGAGCCCTGTGTGACTAAGAAGAAGATATGCCTCGGAATCGGCGATCTCGCCTTATGCCAATCCGGATCAGGGTCATCTACATAGACAGATAATAAGGAGATCATCGCTCCTACCCACTCCTCACCAAGTTACATTGACGATTGACGTCGTCGTCCTCTCATTGTACCTCATGCTGAGCCGCTCAGGAACCAATGAGCGATGAACTAGTTCATAATGCCATGTGTCCCGAGCTTCATCCGAACTTGAATGTCGAACTTGACCTTACGGTAGTCTTCCTTCCAATTCATAGCTTCCCAAGCCTTAGGATAATAGGCCATCACGTCCCGTCCTATGCCAAGGGCATCGGAATTCGACTGCTGGAGGATACTTGCGACTTGTACCGCCTCTTGCTGCAGCAAGGCTGACAGCTGCTTGCCAAGCTGCTCCTTCCTGGCCTTGTCATTGAGTCCCCCCTCCGGATACTCGAGCACATTCGCCTTCAAGTCTAGTCGCAGCTTAATGTGTACTCGGCCGGTCTGATCTACCCTTACCTGCTTGGTACGCTTCATCTTGTCCACATTAATGGAGATATAAGATTCTCGTCCAGTCATCTCTCCTTCAGCCTCGGTCTCCTCTGACAACTTGCGTGTCAGGATGCACAAGGGCCCCTTCTTCGCTGCGAGTAATAAGAATACTGGCGCCTGCGTATCATTCAGGAATACGCCGGTATATCTCCGATTATTCATTAAGGCTATGCCCTTAATGGCAGCCCGGTCCCCTTGCTTCTGAATGAATGGCAGCACGGAATCCATACCGGGATCGTGGAAGATTGGAAGGAGAGAGTGCAGAGTTACCTCCGGAATCGCTGTCTCATATCTCGCACTCACGAGAATTTTGCGCAGATATTCCCCTGCCGTTGCCGATCCGATACGCTCCAGTCGAATAAGGTCACTAGCCTTGCCTTGTACCACAGCAACCTTAGCTACCAATGGATCATTCGAGTTCCGGAATAGAGTATCCAGCACGACAGACAAGTCCTCACGGGCTAACTGCTCCCCGATGAGGAACACTTGATTTTTGGAGGTGGCGATGGGGCCTGCAACTTGGATGCCTACTTTTTTGAACATAGAATATTCTACGGTCGGTCCAGCGTCACTGAGCACTTCATGAACGGGTGTAGTTCGCTCCTCACTGCCAGGGGATTGGAGGGCTATCGTCGTTACAATCTCATTCCGATCATTCCTGTCAAGTGACGCTGCGTAGATGAGCTGCAGATCCTTCAATTTCTCCCCGTACTCACAGCCTGTAGTTAAGACAATCAGTGTTAACCACGTCGCTAAGCCTCGTATTGCCCATTGTCTGCTCATGCTCTATGCTCCTTCCGTCTATGCTTCATCAGCGCCACAATGAACAGTAGAATGGGTGCCGCGATTACGAAGAAGCTTACATTCTCGAGCAAGCTGATTAACATGCTCACCATCTCTCCTGAATTCCACCAAGCTCCTGCCACGCAGATCATCAGTGAGAGAATTAGAGTGGGCCACTTCGACTCCCTGCTCTTGAACAGTATCTTGAGCCCCATACCTGCTGCATAGACATATCCAATTAAGGTCGCTGTGACCTTAACTAACCAGAAGGAGAGGAACAGCAGATCGAATCGTTCAATGATCGGCATCGTAATTCCATTCAGGTAATATGGAACGGGCTGCGGAATCTTGTCAATGGATTCGGGGCTGAAGTGCATGAAGCAGATGAGCAGGATGATGAGATAGAAGAGTGTCGCGCAGCCGTTAGCCCACATGACAGGCGCCATTAATCCCTTGCCCTCCGTGCGCTTCACCTCCGAGCTTACAATCAGGAACAGCTCGAAGCCGAGGAACGTAAGGATGGAGCTTCGCATTCCGAGCAGCCATTCCTGCCATCCCTCTCGACCGATGGGCAGCAAGTATCTGATGTCCAAGTGATTCAATCCGAAGAACATTAAGCCAAGCATCACTAGTATGAAGAAGGAGACCAGCGTATGGTATCTAACGATAATCTGGATTCGCTCCTTCGCGAAGTAGCTTAGCAGGATTAAGTTAGCCACAAGCATAAGCCATGGGTTATAAAAAGGAAAAATCCAATTCTGAATAAGCACCATCTCCAGCAGTAAAATGACACAGGCTGCCAGTATGAAATGGATGAGGAAGAGCAAGTTAAGGCCCCCTCCTGCCCACCGACCGAGCAGCTTAGGGGCCAACTCATACAGACTCATCTGAGGATAACGGTTCATGAGTCTAACATAAATCACCAATAGCAGCTGAATTGCAGCTCCAGCTAGGAGTACAGAGATCCAGCCGTCAGCTCCAGCCGCCTTATGCAGATCATATGGAAAAGCTAATATGCCAATCCCAATCTGAGATTGCAGCAGAAAGGTAAATAACTGAAATCTTGTCATTCATCCTCCCTCCTTAGCCACTGTCTATTCTTGAGGAAATGGCTGGGCAGCTGAATGAAGGCTTGCAGCAGCTTGCCAACCTTAAGCGGGGCAGCTGGATAGAAGTATGGAACGCCGTAAGTCTCCAGCTTGCATAGATGCATGAGCAGCAGACTGAACCCTAGTACAATTCCAGGAAATCCGAGCATAGCAGCAGCGAACAGCAAGGGGAAGGAGACGAGCCGATAGGCGTTGCGCATCTCATTGGAAGGCAGGCTGAAGGAGGCTACCGCTGTTAATGAGATCACAACAATCATCGTCGTCGACACCAGATTCGCCCTAACCACCTCTGTCCCGATTACGAGACCTCCAACGATAGACAAGGTTGGAGCAATCGGCTTCGGCAGACGAAGAGCCGCCTCCCTAAGCAGCTCCAGCACCATCATCATGAATAGCGCTTCCAGCAGCGGGTCGAACGGGATATTCTCTAAGGACGCCTTAAGAGAGAAGACGATATCTATAGGCAATACTTCATAATGGAAGGAGACGATCGCTATATAGATAGCGGGCAGCGCTAGTGTAATGAGAGAGCTGGACAACCTCAAGATGCGGAAGAAGGTCCCGTTCCACCAGCGAGCGGTTGCATCATCAGCTGCCTCGTAGAACATATAGAACGTAACGGGCAAGACGAGGGCAGAGTTACTCCCGTTGATGAATACGATGACCTTGCCTTCCATGAGATGAGAGACGCAGGTATCAACCCGCTCCGTGTAGAGCATCTGTGGAAATAGGGACCAAGGACTTGTCTCTAAGCTGTCGCTCACTTGCCCAGGCGACTTCACGTAGTCTCCAGGGAATTGATTGAGCTTATCGGCAATGGCCTGAACGACGGATGGTTGTGCTAGGCTGTCGACGTATAGTATGGATACTTGGGTCTTATTCTTCTTCCCCAGCTGCAGGGTCTGAATTCGTAGCTGTTCGGCACTCAGCCTCTTATGAATGGACTGGATGTTGCTGTCGATGTCATCATTGAACCCCTCTTGAGAGCCGCGAACGACCTGTTCGTTCTGAGGCTCAGTGAGCACGCTCTCAGGCTGGACACTCAAGTCAGCCAGCCAGATTACGGCAGACCCCTGTAGGAGTATAGCGCAATGACCTTGAAGCAAGGCCTGCTTCACTTCCTCCAGACTTATCGAAGGGTGCATAGCTAGTATCGGTATCGTATCCTGCAGCTGTATCGCATGCGCCTCCTGAATCGGTCTAAGCACATGCGTCTCCAGCTTGTTCTGATCAGAATAATACCCATGGTAGAGCAAGACTCCCCTGCTGCCATGGAAGATGAACTCACGAGAGCGGATGGCTGGCGAGCTTCCCGCAGCCATCAGCTTCATAAGCTCACGTACCGTATGCTCCAGATGAATGGGGAATAGCGGGGTCTGAGTCATTGGGGTAATCTTCCTCCTCCCTGATAGGTAGAGTATCCCTCAGACAAGAGTTGAATATGCGGTGATATGGAAGAAGCCGCCATTCAGAGGAGACTGAATGGCGGCGCGGTATTCTTTTCTTATTTTTATTTCCACAGGCTCAGATATTGTCCATAGCCTTCCTTGTCCAGCTCGTCCTTCGGAATGAAGCGAAGGGCCGCGGAGTTAATGCAGTAGCGCAGTCCATTCGGACCTGGACCGTCGTTGAACACATGGCCGAGATGGGAGTCCGCTTCCTGGCTGCGAACCTCGGTCCGCACCATGCCATGTGTCGTGTCGGTTAATTCATTAATGGACGCCTGGTGGAGCGGAGTTGTGAAGCTTGGCCAGCCGCAGCCGGAGTCGAACTTGTCCAGAGAGCTGAACAGCGGCTCGCCCGATACGATATCCACGTATAGCCCTTCTCCTTTGAAGTCATGGAACTCGTTTTGAAAAGGCCGCTCCGTCGCACTATTTTGCGTCACTTCATATTGAATAGGCGTCAGGCGCTGTCTAAGCTCACCGGTATCCTTTTTAATTTTCCACATCTTTTTGAGGAAGGCGTCGCGGCCTGAGCCTTTGCGGTACATCTTGTAACGGAGCGGATTCGTTCTATGGTAGCCTTGATGATAATCCTCCGCCGGGTAGAACGTCTGAGCAGGCTCGATTGGCGTTACGATTGGCTTATCGAAGCGGCCGCTCTCCTGCAGAGCTTGCTTGGACGCTTCTGCCGTCGCGCGCTGCTCTTCATTATAATAGAAGATTCCCGTCCGATAAGAATTGCCGCGGTCATGGAACTGTCCGCCCTCATCGGTAGGATCGATCTGCCGCCAGAACAGATCCACCAGCTTCTCGTAGGGGAATACGTCCGGATCGAACGTGATCTGTACCACTTCGGCATGACCGGTCGTCTCCGAGCATACTTCCTCGTAGGTCGGGTTCACCGTATGGCCGCCCGAATATCCAGACACGACAGACAGGATGCCCGGCATCTCCTCGAAGGGTGACACCATACACCAGAAGCAGCCTCCTGCGAACATTGCTTGTTCTGTTCTCATCGTTAACCTCTCCTTGTCCATGTAATCATCAACTTGCTTGATGCAGATCGCTCCAGCTTGTTGGTTGCTTCTATCTTCATGCCTTATACCATTATACCTCTGTTGGGCAGGAGTTACTAATCTAGGCACTCACTCTCGGATACACACTAACCCACCGCAAGATCCCTTTCACACCTCCTAGATCGTTTAATCTTCCTTGATGAACCCTCTCCTTCCTTACATCTCTTATAACTTCTTCTCTTCCCGTGGCACAATCCTTTTCACACTACTGGTGTTCAACCTGCTGTTCTCACAATGCTTTTCTTCTTTCTTTTACCCTCTTGTGGTATTTGGAAGATTATGCTATGTTTTGAGCAGTTGTATAAGAGTTTATTGGTCGTGAAGAACACGCCGCTATTTTGCAGGACGAGTAATCGTTTTGCAGGGTTGCGGCTTTTTTGTTCTATTAGGTTGGGAGGATAGCGAAGATGGGATTCGAGAGCATGTACAATAGCTGGCTGGAGCATCATACGAACGCACGTCGTGGCGAACGAAGAAGACGATTAGTGGAGGGTCATGCACACGCAGAGAGGGCCTTTGCCGAGAAGGTCTGGTATCCTGGATTCGGACATTTTCATAATCTGCACCCTGAGTATGAGATCATTGACTACCTTGATGGCATAAGATTTGTTGATTATGCCTGGATGGAATATCCTGTTCGATTCATTATTGAGATTGACAGCTATGGCTCGCATCAGGCTAACATTAGCCGCAGGGACTTCGCAGACTCACGAATGAGGCAGAATTCGCTAGTCATCGACCGCTGGGAGGTCATCCGATTCTCTTACGATACCGTGAAGGACAACCCTCGCCTGTGTCAGCAGGTTCTCCAGCAATACATGGGATCCAGGCTGGGCAGGAACGAGAGCACGTCTATAGATGATATAGTGGAGAAGGAAGTGGTCCGACTTCTAGTGCGCTTACGCCGCCCCATTCAGCCTGCTGATGTGTGTTCATATATGAGAGTTATGGATGAGAAGGCTCGCATTATACTGAGGAGCATGACTCAGAAAAACATTCTGCTGCCAGCAGGTTCCGGACAAAGTAGAATCAGAGCTTATAAACTTAACCTGGATTCCCCTTATCTTAGAAACATCCAACTCTAGGATCCCATACAGGCCACTTCTATCTGAAGTTTAAGACTTATCAGGAGTCTTAAACTCATTCTGGCATCCAATTATTGATGAGTTAAGACCTCCTGGAGGGCTTAACCTGCTGATTGGTTGCTGATGCCGGCCCCTCTTGGAAGTTTAAGACTTCACAGAGGTCTTAAACTCATTGTTATATAAGCTCTTAAGTAAGTTAAGACCTCTGTGAGGGCTTATCAGGTTATCTTGCTTCTGATGCTTAGAAGCAATGTTTGGGCGTTAGCTGAAATAACACCAAAAAAGCAGCGCCGGTCCAGCGCTGCTTTTTTGGTGTGTCTATTCTATTCGCCGCCGAGGAAGATGAAGCGGGCTACGATGAGTACGGCTAGAATCCACATGAGCGGGTGAACGGTGTACTTGCCCTTCTCACCACGGCCTGTTGCATTCGCGAGCGAAGCAAGAACCACGTAGAATACGATACCGAAGGAAATGCCGTTCGCAATGTTGTACGTGAATGGCATAAGCACGATCGTGAAGAACGACGGAATCGCGTACACCATGTCGCTGAAGTCAATCTCCTTAACAGACTGCATCATCAGCACGCCGACGATGATTAGAGCCGCTGCCGTTGCTGGACCTGGAACCAGGGCAACTATCGGCGAGAGGAACAGAGCAAGCAGGAAGCAGATCCCTGTCGTTACCGAAGTCAGACCTGTACGTCCGCCTTGCGCCACGCCCGCTGCACTCTCAACGTATGCAGTCACTGTGCTCGTACCGAGCATGGCGCCGCCGCTGACGCCTATGGCATCCACGAACATCGCCTTACCTACGCGCTTCTTGCCTTGCACAGGGTCCTTCATAATGCCTGCACGGTTAGCCGTACCGACAAGTGTACCGAACGTATCGAATAGCTCGACGAAGGTGAATGTCAGGATGACGGTAACCAATCCCACTTCCATCACACCTGCGAAGTCGAAGTCGAAGAAGTTCAGCTTGCTGAAGTCTGGGGCCCAAGTCTGGCCAGTCAGCTGCTTCTTCACATCTACTTGACCAGTAATGATAGCAATTGCAGTCGTTCCGAGTATCCCCCACAGAATCGCACCCGGCACACGAACAACCATTAGAATGGCGATGAGCAGCAGAGCAACGATTGTCAGGATGACGTTCTCGTTGTGCAGGCTTCCGAGGTGGATAACCGTCTCAGCGCCGCCAACATCTGTGTATGCACCGGCCTTAATATCATTGAAGCTAGTCACCGCAACGGTCAGCAGACCGCTGTTCTTCAGACCGATAATCGTGATGAACAACCCGATACCTACCGTAATTGCATGCTTCAAGCTGTCCGGTACAGCGGTTAACAGCATCTGACGAACTTGAGTAACGGTAAGAATGATGAAAATAATACCCGATATAAACACAGCCGTCAGCGCCATAGACACCGAGATCGGCTGGTCCGTCGCTTGCGAAGCAATGACGGTTGAAGCGAAGTACGCATTAAGCCCCATCCCTGGTGCCAGTGCAACCGGGAAGTTCACGAACAATCCCATCGCGATGGTGAAGATACCAGCAGCAAGCGCCGTTGCAAGGAAGATGCTCGTCCAATCCATGCCTGTAGGGCTAAGCACGATTGGATTGACAGCTAGAATATAAGCCATCGTCATGAAAGTCGTCAGGCCTGCCATGATTTCTGTTCTGACATTTGTCCCGTGTTCCTTAAGACGAAAGAAACGTTCCATTTTGATAAATGACCTCCCAAAATTTGTGTGGAACAAAACAAAGAACCTAGAAGAAAACAGATGCAAGTAATCGCATGTTCTCCTAGGTTCCGCAAAAAGAGGGAAAGTATACCGCTGGACCGAGCGCGGGTATACGATCCTTACTTTTCGTAGCCAGATCATTACGGTGACCTTGGTAGAGACTCTCAAGCCGATTCTTGAGATTATACGAAAAGATATTCTGTTGTTGTGTCTCCTGATGTTGTATTCAGATACTCATCATAATGACTTAGGTCCTATTCGTCAAGATGAAACACGAATAATATTCATTTGTAAAATTTACATTGTACGTATATAGCGAACATTTCGTCACCATTCGACAATTAGCTGCTCGTATCTGCAGGCTTATCCTGCCGGTCAGACTGATTAGTAAGCGGTGGCTGCACGCCGCGCTCGTCGTTGTCTGGCTGCAATAGCCCGTTCAAGGCTAGGCTCGTGACCAGCATGCTGGCTGCCAGCATTTTCAGATTGGATCGTCTGCTCATCATTATTCCTCCGT
Organism: Paenibacillus sp. GCM10023252; assembly: GCF_042653305.1. Lineage (NCBI taxonomy): Bacteria > Bacillati > Bacillota > Bacilli > Caryophanales > Paenibacillaceae > Paenibacillus > Paenibacillus sp. GCM10023252. The sequence goes on along the minus strand of NZ_JBHSHW010000023.1, from coordinate 75,778 downwards.
CTCTTGCTAATGAGCTTAGTATAACCGAGCAGTCTTAAGTGAACTTGAAGGGAAGATTAAGAGAAGCTGAGGAAGGGAGGCAAGATCGGACCACCGTTACTATTCGAGCGGTAAGGCTTTTGCGCTCCTTTGCTACACTATCCCCTTCGGTCAGGGATGGGCTATACAGGACTCTGTCGTCATACTGAAAAAAACATAACTCGCTTCACGCACCGTGTTGCTGAGCAAAGGGGATAGTGTGCAAAAGGAGAAAAACAGGGATGTCGCCTCCACGGCCGCCCCAACTTCATGAACTGGCGGTAATATCTTGTTCCGAAAAAAATGCGTAGATAAAACAAGCACACCCGCTTCTGCATGAAGGGGGTGTGCTTGTTGCGTGCTTTATATAGAGTAGAGCCTATTCCCACTCGATAGTGGCCGGCGGCTTGGAAGTGATGTCATACACGATACGGTTGACGTTGTCGACCTCGTTCACGATACGGACGGAGATCTTCTCAAGCACATCCCAAGGGATGCGCGCCCAGTCAGCGGTCATGCCGTCGATGGACGTCACGGCGCGGATGCCGACGGTGTAGGAATAGGTGCGGGCATCGCCCATAACGCCTACGCTCTTCATGTTCGGAAGCGCGGTGAAGTACTGCCAGATCTCGCGATCCAGACCCGCCTTAGCAATCTCATCGCGGAGAATGGCGTCGGATTCGCGTACGATGGTGAGCTTTTCATCCGTTACCTCACCTAATACACGTATCGCTAGACCAGGACCCGGGAACGGCTGACGCCATACGATTGCTTCTGGAAGTCCACACTCTGCTCCAACCTTACGAACCTCATCCTTGAAAAGCGCCTTCAAAGGCTCGACCAGCTTGAACTTAATGTCTTCCGGCAGGCCGCCCACGTTGTGGTGAGACTTGATCGTCTGCGCTGTAGCTGTACCGCTCTCGACGATATCGGTGTACAGGGTGCCTTGAGCCAGGAACTCGAAGTCATCGAACTTCGCAGATTCCTCTTGGAATACGTAGATGAACTCGTTGCCGATAATCTTGCGCTTCTGCTCAGGATCATCTACGCCGCGAAGCTTGCCGAGGAACCGCTCGCTAGCATCAATCTTAACAACCTTCATATCGAACTTGCCCACGAACGTCTCCATGACGCTCTCGGCTTCACCCTTGCGGAGGAGGCCGTGGTCAATGAACATACAAGTCAGCTGATCGCCGATTGCCTTGTGAAGAAGGATGGCAACGACGGAGGAATCTACACCGCCGGACAGGGCGCAGAGCACCTTGCTGCTTCCGACCTGCTCGCGAATGTCACGGATGGTGTCTTCAATGAAGGATTCCATGGTCCAGTTGCCATCGCAGCCGCACACGTTGTAGAGGAAGTTGTGAATCATCTCGTTGCCCTTCAGGGAGTGGCGCACTTCCGGGTGGAATTGAACCGCATAGATATTACGCTCCGGGTGGCTCATCGCTGCGATTGGCGCATGCTCTGTGCTGGCATCCACACGGAAGCCTTCCGGCAGTTCAACGACATGGTCGCCGTGGCTCATCCAGACCGTCTGCTGCTTGTCCAATCCTTGAATGAGATGGCTGGTAGATTCGAACAGGACATCAGCCTTGCCGTATTCCCGCTTGCCTGCACGCTCAACCTTGCCCTTCAGCTGATGGGAGATGAGCTGCATGCCGTAGCAGATTCCGAATATAGGAACGCCAAGATCATAGACAGCCGGATCTACTTGCGGAGCGTTCTCCGCATAGACGCTTGCCGGGCCGCCGGAGAAGACGATGCCCTTCGGCTGAAGCTCAGCAATCTTGGCCGCTGGAGTATTGTAAGGCAGCAGCTCGCTGTAGACACCTAGATCCCTGATGCGACGCGCGATGAGCTGGTTGTATTGTCCCCCGAAATCAAGGACAACGATAATTTCATTCTTATTCATGACCGAGCCTCCCTCAATTAATGGGTTAATTATATAGAATGGTCTTCGAGGGAGTCAAGGTTGGGGATCAACGCGGGATGGGACTTGTGCGTTATTAGGCTAAGACCGATTAAGCAAGGGCTTCTAGACATTCCATATTAAGCTGGTGAAAATGGTGGCTGCACGGATTCTCGCAGCAACTTAACGAGGAAAATCCTTGTTAAACCTGCTATCACCCTCTACCCGGGCAAGCTTAATGAGGAAAATCCTTGTTAAGTGACTTCGCTAGCCCCCAACTAGCTTGCTCTTATGCACTTAACGAGGAAAATCCTTGTTAAACCTGCTATCACCCTCTACCCGGGCAAGCTTAATGAGGAAAATCCTTATTAAGTTGCTACGCTAGCCCCAAACTAGCTTGCTCTTAGGCACTTAACGAGGAAAATCCTTGTTAAACCTGCTATCACCCTCTACCCGGGCACGCTTAACGAGGAAAATCCTTGTTAAGTTGCTACGCTAGCCCCAAACTAGCTTGCTCTTAGGCACTTAACGAGGAAAATCCTTGTTAAACCTGCTATCACCCTCCACCCGGGCAAGCTTAACGAGGAAAATCCTTGTTAAGTGACTTCGCTAGCCCCCAACTAGCTTGCTCTTATGCACTTAACGAGGAAAATCCTTGTTAAACCTGCTATCACCCTCTACCCGGGCAAGCTTAATGAGGAAAATCCTTATTAAGTTGCTACGCTAGCCCCAAACTAGCTTGCTCTTAGGCACTTAACGAGGAAAATCCTTGTTAAACCTGCTATCACCCTCTACCCGGGCAAGCTTAACGAGGAAAATCCTTATTAAGTGGCTACGCTAGCCCCAAACTAGCTTGCTCTTAGGCACTAACGAGGATAATCCTTGTTAAACCTGCTATCACCCTCTACCCGGGCACGCTTAACGAGGAAAATCCTTGTTAAGTGGCTACGCTTATCCCAATAAGAGTGAGGGGGCTTGCTGGAAACAACAAAGAAGCGGACTACCCATAAGCATTGACCATACAATCAATGCTTGAGTTAGTCCGCTATGGTGGAGCGGCTAGGTAGGTCTGTTGCTGCTAGGTAGGATTGGGCTGCCTTGATTGGTACTTGCCGACTTGTTAACAGCTACGACTCGCCTACGCGGGCCGCAGAGCTGCTGCGCTGCGGCTTCGAGCTCTTGCGGGGTTGGTGCGGCCCAGTAATCGGGCCGGCCGTACCTGGCCGAGTCGTCCCAAGCGACGAATTGCTGGAGAGCAGCAATGCGCTCCGGCGAGAGTTCGAGGGCAACCGAGGCTGCATATTCGCGAGCCGATTGATCAGGCGAGCGTCCGCCGATACGGCGGTGCAGCTGCGGCCAGATGAGATTGGCCGCCTGAATATAGCTGTTCCGAAGCCGAGTCCTCGGCTGAAGGGGGGCCGTCACGGCCGCCTCCGCCGCGGTATACGCCGCGCGGTAGCGGCGCAGCGCCAGCGCGAGGCGCAGCCTCTCGCGCTGCCCAATAGCCAGCGCGGCTGCCGCCAGCGCTAGCGCGGCCGCGCCTGCGGCGCTCACAGCGGCGGGCTCCGCCCCCGCCGCTGCCCCGGCGGCGCTCCGCGCCGCCTGCGCGAGGGCTTCGCCTACTCGCGCAACCCCTGAGGCGGCCGCGTCCTCGGCCGCCTCGAGCAGCGCCTGCGCGCGCCCGGACAGTCCGTCCGGGCGAGCTGCCGGCGCTGCGGCAGCGCTAGCGGCTTCGCCGAGGGCTGCGCTGCCGTGCGTGCCGGCCGGCTGGGCGGAGCCGCCGCCGGCCGTGCCCGCAGGTGCCGCTGCTGCGGCACCGATGACGCCGGCGAAGCCCGGCGTCGGATCGAACGGCACCCAACCTATGCCGTCGAAGTAGACCTCCACCCAAGCATGAGCATCCTTGGCACGAATCTCATACTCAGCTAGGCGAACACCGCCAGCCTCATCAGATTCGTCGCCAGCAAGGCCGCTCCCCCCAAGCTTCCCGTCTGACAACAACGTTCCCGAAGCATATCCCTTCACCCATCTGGCCGGAATTCCTTGGCTTCGCAGCATAACGACCATCGCCGTTGAGAAGTGCGCACAATACCCCTGCTTCTGCTCGAATAAGAAATCATCCGCAAAGTCAGCACCCGCCGGTGGAACCTTGCTCTCCGTCAGGGTGTATTTATAGTTGCTCCGCAGATAAGTCTCAACCGCCTTGACCTGGTCATAACGGCTCGTGACCCCGCCTCCCGATACTTCCGAAGCAAGTGCAACCACTCGGCTCGGAAGAGACTTCGGCAATTGAAGGTATGGCTTAAGCTCCGTCACGGACAGAGTGGCGGCGGTCTTCTGGGTAGACTGGCTCGCCTCGTCCGCTCCAACCCCCAGCCCGCTATTGCTCACTCCAACCGACTCACTAGTCGTCTCCCCTCGGAGTCCGCTCCAGAACGTTCCCGAAGACGCTCGAAGAGCAGCTGCATCCGTAACCGGAAGTGTCACATCAAGCGTGTAACTCTCTACCTTCACCTTGTCACTCGGAGGGTAGATGGCGCCATTGCCCTTATACAGAATGTAAGTATCCAGACTCCGCCTCGGATCCGCACCTATCAGACCCTTCACTCGTACACGGTCACTTCCGCTGAAGAGCGGCATCCCCGCAGCAGGAGCTGCAACCTTAACCGATTGTGTTATCTTACGGCCACTATCCACAGCGCCCTGGACCTGCCGCCCTCCCCCCTGCTCCTCATCCTGAACAGGCAGCATCGACATCAAGCTGTCACTGCTCTGCCAGCCTCTGCCGTCATAGACGCTCTTGCTCTCACCACGCCAATATGTGCGCACAGGCGAACTCCCTATGAGGATCACTCTCTCATCCCGTTCCAGAGCCTCCCCAAGCTGTGAATCATCGAATCCGTAGCCCGTCTTGAAGGAATAGCTGCCGACTCCTCCAGCCTTCAATTCCGCCCCGCTGCTAGTCCCGTCGCCCATATTACTTACAGCCTCTTCCAGACGATTCGTCAGCTTACCTGTCCATGATGCAGGCTCATTAGATTCCGGTCGGCCATTCGCAAGCAGCATTCCCGCTCCAATGAGCATCAGAATAAGCAGGAGAGGAGCCGCTATCCCTCTTCCTTGCCGTCTGCTGCCCGAGGCATTGTAAGTATCCTCCCCCAGCAATCTCTGTGCGCGAGGAACTGCTGTAAGCATAGCTAGCAATAGCCCTTCCACAGCGGTACGGACCAATCCGTCCAGCACATTCATACCAAGCCAGATGTCCAGCACTAACAAGTAAGCTGCAGTAATAGCAGCAAGCCCCAGAGCAAGCTGCCTCATCCAGATAAGCGCTTGAAGCGCTGGCGCAAGCATCGCCCAGCCTGCGAACAGGAGCAAGGTGCGCAGTTCACCCGACATGGACCACATCCCCACTTGAAAAAGCAGCCGGACATCGTCCCAGATTAGCCTTGGCAGCGCCATCAACCAGGCCAGGCTGGATTGCTCGCTCCCTTGGAACAGCCACATTACGGTGAGTATACAGATGGATGCCTGCACCAGCAGAGACAGCCCCCAAGGCAGCTGGAACAGCCCCGCTCCGAGTATGCAGCCCACCACCACGAGCAGCGGACCGAACTGGTACACCTCACTCCAATCCTCAGCATGCATCCACGGCAGCAGCCACTCGATGATTAGCCCATACAACAGCAAGCTCGTCAGCAGCCGATACCATAATGACCCTCCGAAGTGACTCGTTGGGCTGCTAGCCCCTGGTATTCCTGCCACTCCTGTTGTTCCTGCTGCCCCTGCCCCTGCACCTGCAGCATCTGCCGAGCCATCTCTCCCGCTCGAGCTTGGACCGCTTGAGCTAGACCGTCTGAACTTGGCCATGGGAAGCACCTCCTTCATTCCCAGCTAGTCGCGTACCGAGCGGTTGACTGTAAGGCACCCAGCTAACCAGCACCCCGCTCCGCTCCAGCTTGCTCTGCTGTTCGCGCATAGCGTAGGTCAGCTGGCTGTCCTTCACCACAATTCGCAGATGGACTCTGCTGCCTTGTTCGGCTGCCTCCGCGGCAAGTGATTCGTAGCTCTTGCTCCTCTGCCAGTCAGCCGTATAACAGACCAACTCGCTATTGCGGGGGAGTCGGTACGTCTGCATCGCCCCATTCCTCACGATTGCCTTACTGTCATCCATAGGACAGATTGTCCCTAGCTCCTGAAGAAGTAAGCTGATTCCTCTCACACCGTCATTGGACCCTTGGAGCAGCTTAGTGACAACTACAGTCTCCTCGGCTGCTTGCTTGGCACCCACAGGAAGTCCGGTACTCCTCTCACGAGACAGAATCAGCAGTCGGCACCTCATGCCTGCATCAGCCGCCTCTTGCAGAGCACTTCCTGCCAAGCTTGCACAAGCGTCGAACAAGCCGTCATCCTTGCCATAGCTAGCAGCGTCGATATCTATAGCGACCAGCGCCTCCACCTGCAGCTCCTTGCCATGCTCCTTCGTGTACAATCCAATTCCCTTCGCTGCAGCCTTCCAGTTGATATGGCGTAGAGAATCTCCTTCACGATACGGACGGCTGTCAGCTCCATAGCCCAGCTCTCTTCCCGTCCTCATCGCTGTGCTTGCCCCATACCTCGACGCTACTGACAATGGCGCCTCTACTTGCTCGATCCATGGCGAGCTGCCGCTCCCTCCGCCGCTTCCCACACTTACAGCAGGGAGCACGATCAGACGGCCTGGGCAGCGAAGTGACTTGCTGACCGCTGTCAATCCCAGCCAGTCCAGTACCGTAATCCGAATCTCCTCATATTCATACAGCCCTCGCTGCAGCTCAGTCACCTCATACTTCAGCGACCATATCTTGCTCATTCCTAATCCGTGCATAACGGTTAGTGAGGCTGAACGAGGCTTCATTGAGCTGCGGCTAAGCAGCTCCTCCTCTGCCACCATCCAGCCAACCAACCAGGGCAGCCGCTGCTCTACTGTCAGTCTAATCGTGGCCGATGAGCCGCTCTCCGCGACTTCTTCGCTAATCTCTCTGTGAACAAGGACCACACTTCGCAAGGCCGCATGAGGCAGCCATCCGCTGGTGAGTATAAGCCCAGTCAGCACCACAGCAAGGAACCATTCCGCAGCCCCTCCCCGCAGGACGATGGCTGCCACACTCGTTAACCAGCCGGCAGCAATGATCGTCCAGGCCGCCCATCTCGTCTGATATCCCGCCTGCTTCGCCTTGCCTGCTGCGCTCTTCATAGCGGTCTCCGTCTCCCCGAAGCAGACCCAGCCGCAGCCGAAGTCACTGCTCCTGCAGGCATCGGCGTCTCCCTCATGATCCGCTGGAGCACGGCCTCAGCAGCTCCACCATGGTGTGCTCCTCCTCTAGCTATGAGCCGGTGGCTTATTACGGCAGACGCAGTTGCCCGAAGGTCATCCGGGAGCACATAGCTGCGGCCCTCGATATACGAGCGTGCACTCGCAGCTCGCAGCCAATCTCTTGAAGCTCTCGGGCTCCCACCCAGCAGCAGATCTGGCGTGGAACGGGTAGCTCCTATGATTCGCACGATATAGCTAATCAGATCAGGATGCACATGGGCCCCTCTAGCCTCTTGCTGCATACGCAGCCACTCATTCGGATGCACGACCGGACGAAGAGATTCAGGGTCCATCCTCTGTCCTGAGGCGTACTTGTCCAGCATCCTCCCTTCCTGCTCTGCATCCGGGTATCCGATGGACAGCCGCATCATGAATCGATCCAGCTGCGCTTCAGGCAGCGCGTTCGTTCCCTCATAGCTAAGCGGATTCTGTGTAGCAATCAGCATGAAGGGCTCCGGCAAGGACCGCGTCTCGCCATCAATCGTTACCTTCCGCTCTTCCATGGCCTCTAGCAAGGCAGACTGTGTGCGGGGCGAGGTGCGGTTAATCTCGTCCGCTAATACTAGATTCGCCATAATCGGGCCAGGCCGATAGACGAACTCACTGTGGCGGCTGTCCCATACCTGACCGCCTGTTACATCCGCAGGAAGCAGATCTGAGGTGAATTGTATTCTGCGGTAATCCCCTCCGAGTACACGCGCGAAGGCATGCGCGAGCATCGTTTTGCCAACGCCGGGCCGATCCTCCAAGAGGACATGACCTCCCGCCAGCAGCGCGGTCAATACCGACAATACGACTTCATGCTTGCCCAGCATGACCGTCTCCACCCTCGAGATGAGGCGGCTAAGCAAGACATGAGGGGGCTCTGGCCACGCTCCTTGCTCGTTCTCCTGCCAATTCAATCTGTAACTTGGGGTACTCATATGACATCCGACCTCCTGGAAGAGTATATCTATTCTATCTTCCAGTCTCGCCAGCTTCCTCTCGATATAGACCTGCTAGATTCGCCCGGATGTTCTATGTCCAGATCTCCTTCAGCTCAGCTGTGAAGGCATAGTCCGTAATCTGAATCCCGAACTCGCTTAATGCGGCGCGGATCGGCACTAGATGAGGCTTGCTTAAGTCCGCTTCCTCTCTCACCCAGAACACCCTCTTGTCCCCTACTGCCGCCTCAGCAATGCCGCTCTCCCTATCCTCGGTGTAGGTTCCGCCTAGCGCCTCCACCAGCTTGTCCAGCGGGACCGAGATGACACCCTTGCTCAGCATGTATTCACTGCCCGCCAGCTTCAGGTCTCCATCCTCTAGATGGACGAGCAGCGGCGGCTTCGGCTGTGGAGGAGGCGTCGTCATACGCAGGACATACTTCCTCAGCTCATCTGCTGCAGCAAGCTCAACCTCACCACGTGACCACTTCAGCTTCGCTGCTTGGGAGAATTGGACAGGCTTCACCTGTTCATTAAGAGCAGCGAACGTATACCCCTTACCCTTGTAAAAATCAATAATCCGAGGCAGCGCCTTAATCGTCTCGGCATGGCTATGACTGTCATGCAGAAGCACCGTCAGTTCATGAGCAAGCTTGGAGCTGTGTATATTCTGTATAATCTCATCAGCCGTTACGTCCAGCCGCCTAGAATCTCCGCTGTCTACATTCCAGTCGTGAACCAGATAGCCCGACTTCCTCATCGCCTCCCAATACCCCTTGTCGAAGTTCCCATAACTACCTCCAGGAGCCCTCACCAGCCTAGTATGCTGCCCTGCAGCCTGATAGATTGTCTGATCCGTCTTCATCAATTGCCGGGCGAATTCAGCGAATCCGCCGTACAGCTTCTTGTACTCATGGTCATACGTATGGTTGCCAATGGCATGTCCTTCCTGGACGACACGGCGCACGATATCCGGTCTCTCGTCCACATGCTCTCCGAGCATGAAGAAGGTGGCTGTGACCTTGTAGCTGCTTAGAATATCCAGAACCTCGAGCGTATGCTCGCTAGGTCCATCATCGAAGGTCAAGTACACGGTAGGCTTGGCCGGCTGGGCTGGCTTAGCTGGCTTAGCTGGTTGGGCTGGTCCGCCCGTCTTGGCCAGCTTGGCGGACTCGACTCGGATGTCCGTGGCCAGTTTTTCCGACTCAGTGGACGTGACCGCGACTTGCACGTCCGCAGCCAGCTTGTCCAGCTCAGTGGACGCGACCGCGACTTGCACGTCCGCAGCCAGCTTGTCCAGCTCAGCAAGCTGGACTGGTCCATCCGTCATGGCCAGCTTAGCGGACTCGATTGGCCCTTCCGCCATGGCTGGCTTGTCCAGCATAGCGGACTCCACGGGCTCGTCTGGCATACCTGCCACCATCCCCCCTTGCGCGGTGGAATTCGGCGCTGTGAATGACGCTGAAGGGGCTTGCGGTGAGCCTTCTTGTGGAACTACGGCTATCCTCCCTGATGGTAGTCCTTCCGCTCTAACCGCCTCTCCCTTATACCCAGCCCAGCTCCCTGCACTTGCCGTGCTGCACGCAATAATTAGAGCCCACCCCAGCATCCTCATCCTACGCCGCATGCCCTATCTTCCTCTCTATCTTGCGAATTGTCGTGATCTACTGACCACTCTGATAGATTATATGAGGGGGCTGTCTAGTAGATGACAGGATAAGAGCTGCGAATTCGGTTATCCTAAGGAGAAGTATTTCTGATAGAATGGAGGTACGAGTTCGAGGACGGAGGAAGGACGACATCATGGATTATATTATTCTGGATATTGAGTTCAATGGACGGAAGTTCGCAAGCGAGCTGCCGATGGAGGTGATTGAGATTGGAGCGGTACGCCTGAACTCCTCTCTGCAGTATGTAGATGAATTCACGGCGCTGGTGAAGCCCGTATACTTCTCCAAGCTTAATTCCTTCATTAAGAAAAAAACCGGAATCCCCCAAGAGGACATCGATACCGCAGATGGATTCCCTAAGGTAATTGGTGAATTCCTCAGCTGGCTGGCGAGGAGTGAGTCCTGTCTGCTCTTCACCTGGGGCGGCGAGGATCTGAAGCGAATCGTGTTCGACACGCGCATGCATAAGCTGGACGATTCCTATTGGATGGCGGCAGACTATTACGATCTGCTGAAGGGCTACTTGCGGGTGAATGGGCTGACGAACGACGTCAGCGTCGAAGGAGCCCTGCTTGAGCTTGGCATCTCTGGAGAAGGCTCGGCTCACCGAGCGCTTGATGATGCGAAGATGACGGCGGAGATTCTGCGTGCGGTGTTCACCGAGCTGGACTTAGAGCGGATGCAGAAGTTCAAGGATGTATACTCCAATGCGAAGGAACGCCGAATGGTGAAGAACGCCATTAAGGCGATGCTCGCTCGCAAGGCCGTGCCTAGCTGGGAGCTGCTTGTGGAGCATTTTCTGAAGGACAAGCTGTCCCTCGAGGATCCTAAGAAGGCAGCCGAGCTGCAGGAGTACTTCCATGTGGAGGCAGCCAAGAACGCAGCGAAGAAGCCTCCCGTTCCGGCCGGCACTTCCAGCTAGAGGTCCCTCAACGCAATCTGTAACGACAAGTTTGGGCCATCCTTTGCAGGATGGCCCTTCCCATTCATATCTGTCTTTTAACCTTGACGGCCGAGGCGGCGAGGCCTCCAAACCCATCATCCGGATCATTTAGAGGTATTTTTTACCTCTATTTCGCTTCAAACCCACCATCCGGCTCATTTAGAGGTATTTTTTACCTCTATTTCACCCCCCCTATTTCAGCTTCTCTACTGTGAAGAGAGGGATACTTACACTCCCTTCCCGGCAGCCAGTTACCTTGTACCGGATGCCTCCCTCCACTTGGTCCGAATCTAATCCTTCACAGTAGCTGAGTATTCGCTCGCGTGATCCCCATGCATCCAGTGTGCCGTCTTGAATATGCTGTATACTCTTCCCGTCGAAGGACAGATGATCGAACACTGCGCCTCCCTCCGTGGTATAAGACGTTACACGCACAGCATCCTGCTTGCCTGCCTCCACATTCCCCGTGAACTTCTTCCATACGGACAGATTGCTAATCTGACCATGCACATTCACCAGATCACCGTTCTTCTCCGCCTGCTCTGGAGAGTACTCTAGCTTGGACATCAGTTCAACTAGAGCCTGCGCTGAAGCTTCCGTCAGCGTATAATGGGTGTCCGGGTCAGATTCATACCTGTACATCCCGCTAGACTTGTCGAAGTTCAGCCACAAGATGACTTCAGCAGGGGCACTCTCCCCAGCCACTGTAACCCGGTAATCTGGTTGTCTGCTTTTCATAATCCCCTTCATTCGGACCCCTGTGCTGAGCGCGGCTGTGAACACCTGACCCTCCTCCCTATCATATTCAACTAACAAGTCACTATCCTTCACCAGATTACTGTAGAATCTTACCTCCACCTTAACCCCCTCCTTGCGGACCAATGGGGTTGGACTAGCAGCTAATGTCGGGCTTGGGCTTGTCTCCACTTGAGCCGGCTCCTCCTCTGCACATCCCAACACCCCGAACAATATGAGGCTCATCAAGACTGCTAACCCTAACTTCCCTAAGTGCATCGTAACTTCTCCTCTCCTCAACATCCTCCTGACCTCGTTATGAATATGAACGAATCTGACCCTCCAATAGTTGCACGAGGTGGTAATGAAGGAAATATAAGGGATATGTCGAATAAGAGAGGAGGAATTCCGACATTTTACTACGGAGAGGATATTAACCAATGAGAAAAATCATGACCACCCTGCTGCTGCTCGCCCTGCTTGCCATCCCGCTTCATCAAGCTTCAGCCGAAGGAGAAGCTCTTCATTATGCAATTGATTCTATTGAAGTTAGTTATGCTGCCGAGTTCACTCTGCACCCCACTGCCGCGGATCCCAATCATTGGCTGACCGCCCTAGCAGGGGGAACGGATAAGCCGCTGTCGATCGTCTATGGCATAGTCACACTGAAGACGGGGAGCAACGCATTCGAAGAGCAATTCATTAAGCTGACCGGAGAGAATGGGAGCGAGCGATTCCTTCATAACTCACTCTCGAATGAATACTATGACCAATCCCACCAGCTGCTCCGGACTTCCACCATACAATTCTGGTCTGGTAAGCAATTAGGCAGCAAGGAAGTGATTAAGGATTACACCAAGCCCATGAAGACCGTCCACCTTGTCAAAAACCTCGACCCGTCGGGCAATATTCTAGGCTATACGTTATCCTCTCCTCATGAGGGAGCAACCAATCAGGATGTGGCGTCTGCTGTCAACCACTACTCCATGGCAGCGAGCACCTTGGTCGATACAATCGCCGATGCCGCTGCTCCGCTGAAGGAGGTTCCTGCTGATGAAAATAACTAGAGCTGTCTTCGTCCTCCTCATGATCGCAGTGCTTATACTGCCAACTGCTATCTCACATGCGAATGACAGCCCCTATCAGAAGGAGCGGGAGACGCTTGAGGCTCTCGGGTTATTCCAAGGTACGAGCAAGGGTCCCGAACTAAGTAAAACGATGACTCGTGCGCAAGCAGCTGTTGTCCTGCTTCGAATGTCTGGAGACCTTACGTCAATGGCTAGTGAAGTCGGTGCTGCTTCCCTATTCACAGATCTGAGTTCTACACATTGGGCTTATCCCTACGTGATGCATGCGACTAATAAGGGTTATATCAAGGGGACAAGCACAACGCAATTCTCACCTGAGCAGAGTGTAACAGGCAAGCAATTCATTACGATGATGCTGCGCTCATTAGGATATGTAGATGCTCAGCCACAATCCGCAGCCAAGCTCGCCGTCCAGGCGGGTATGCTTAGCACCGATGCAGCTGCCCGGCTAACCTCAGCAGATCCGTTCGTTCGCGGGAGTATGGTCGAGGTCATGTATGCGATGCTTACGACGAAGCTGAAGGGGGAAGAACAGACCGTCCTGAACCGCCTCGTTGCGAAGGGCCAAGTGACGAAGGAGGCAGCTCTTGCCACTGGTCTATTGGTTGAAGAAGGCAATCCACAACCAACGCCAGCTCCTGAGAAGCCTGTAGAGCCCGAGACACCTAAGGATCCTATGGACGCCATCGAGCAAGCGATTCACGATAAGCTGCACGGTCATTGATTTGAAAAAATGGCCGCGACACTGAGTCAGTCAGTGTTGCGGCCATTTTACATCCTAAGAGCAGCTTTAAGTTATCGATCTCCGTTACTTTAAAAGATCCTGGTAATTTGGAGAGAAATCATGTTTATTGGGCCCTTTAACATGTTCGAAATTTTTAATCTCAACTCCAGCAGGAGAGATTCGATATGTAAAAATATCTTCACCAACGGGAATATGAGGTCCCACAGTTGGATGCACATCAAGAGTAATCAAGAAATCAAAACCACGGAAGCCATTTACCCTTCTGACATCCTTCACATCAACAAAATAAGGATAAATATCTGGTGATCCTGGTACTGTAAATAAATCCGAATATACATCAGCAAGTTTTTCTGTCATATGAGGAAGCAACAGCAATACAAGCATATCTTGAAATTGTAATTCTTTTGAGTCCTTATTTGGCTTTTCAACAGATGCATGACACAATTGCGATCCTGCCATTGATAATAGGATTACAAAGCAAATGATTATCCTCAAGATTCATGCCCCTCTCTACCTTTATCCAAACAAACATTAAATAATTTATCCAGAACAGAGAGGTGTATGCATTAGTGTAATCTACCCGATCTTAGCCGGCTTTGTTCAGTTAACGTTCTCCGTAGTTTAATCTAATTAGAAGCTTGTTCTCGTTGTTAATTAAGCTATCTGATTTAACCTCACATTAAGCTCTTCCATAGATCATCAAATACTCCATCGTCCATTTTAAAGAAAACATGGGCATTACTATACATCACATAGCTATCCTTGAATAACCGTAATCTGACTTCACTATTATCGTTTAATTTTAGTAAAACAAATTTTTGTTCTTCGGTTTCAAAGATACCAATCTGTTGTAAAGGTTGCTGTTCAATTGGTAATGCCTTATTTAACTCGCCTAGAAATTTATGCAACGTTTCATTGACCGAAAGATTATGAAATTCCTGTTTATTATAATTCCAGCTGTCACGTTCTTCCCAAGAAGCAGATTGAATATTGTCTTCTAATTTCAGTTTCTTAAAAATATCTTCTCCACTATTTACTGATAGTCCGTTAAGACACTCATAGAACTCGGACAATATCTCCCCATCCTGCTCCATATACGACATGATTCTGAAGTCACTGTCATATCCCGTAACGGTATAAATTTCAATTTCACCAATGGTTGAGGCGAGCTCAGTTGCATAAGCAGATTGATCGCTCCACTCATCAATGTTACCTTTCGTACGTCCAATTTTCTCACCAAGCAGCGAGGATGCAAACTTCGGAGCTATGTGTGTAGCAGTTTGCGTATAAATTCGACCTTTATACACGATAAGACCGATCATATCTGCAGATTCATTCGTTTTTTTATGTAGTTTTAATTTTGGTAAAATTACGCTTTCAGAATTTTGACCTACAAATGCAATAGTATTTTGATTTGTCTGTTTGTGTTCTGTTTCTACTTGGTTTACATGCGAACTTAAGCCACAGCCAGATAACATCAATACAGTTAATGAAGCACAAATAACTGGTTTAACATATTTTTTTATTTTCATTCTTCTCACCCCTTATCTATCTAGACGAGAATCGACCAGTATTGTTGCGCTTGCATGCCCTATAGTTCAATAAAAAACAGCCGAAATTGTAGTAGTCTCGATAGGTAATCCCTTTTGCTTTTCTCTCTCATCATACTTCGACAGCCATTGGTCAGCCATTTCCCTAAGCTCATCTGAGGGATATTGTGAATTTAACGACCTATCTTGAATATAGGGATGCAAGGATGTAGCAGATATTTGAGTACATGAGCTCTACTATACTCCAAGTTGATCTTGCAAATATCTTTAAAGTTTAACCCTTCCGACTCATACCAAGCGATGTCATGTTCCAATTATGACCTCTAGTCTAGTTCACTTATGAATCATTAAGCCCCTCTTGCCAATTCCATATGTACCCATTATTATTATACATAGATACTCGATGCATTGATAAGCTATATATAGAATTGGAGGTTCAACTGCATGCAGATTAACAAGGAACTGATGAAGGGCAGCACCGTCATACTCATCCTTACCATGCTTGATCGCAAGGAGATGTACGGATATGAGATGACGAAGGAGATTGAGCGCACATCGGGCGGCTTGTTCACTTTCAAGGAAGGCACTTTGTATCCCATCCTTCACTCGCTGGAGGCAGATCACCTAGTTGTGGCAATCTGGAGTGAACAAGGGGGGCGCAAGCGCAAATATTACAAAATTACCGAGCAAGGCCGGCTGAAGCTTGGAGAGAAGAAGCAGGAATGGACCGTGTTCCGTACCGCTGTGGATCAGGTGCTTGGGGAGGGGAAGTCATGAATCAGCTAACGAATCATGAGAAGATTAATACCTACATTAATGAGGTCTGCAGTCAGATTAAAGCAAGAGAGCTGCACGCAGAGATTAGGCTGGAACTAGAGAGCCATTTGCAAGATATCCTAGATGATTATGCGGCCCAAGGCATGAATGAAGAAGATGCTATCCAAAAGGCGTTGGAGCAGATGGGGAACTCCACAACCGTAGGACAACAGCTTCACCAAGTACATAAGCCAAAGACAGAGTGGTCAATCGTGGCCGCCATATTAATTTTCGTTGCTTTAGGATTGCTGGCCATGCTTTCTCTCGATTCCGCTAATCTCTCAGTATCTTTAAGCCAAGTTCACTTTTTTGAGCACAAAGCCTTTTACACGG
The DNA here is from genome assembly GCF_042653305.1 of Paenibacillus sp. GCM10023252. Lineage (NCBI taxonomy): Bacteria > Bacillati > Bacillota > Bacilli > Caryophanales > Paenibacillaceae > Paenibacillus > Paenibacillus sp. GCM10023252. The sequence goes on along the minus strand of NZ_JBHSHW010000023.1, from coordinate 59,689 downwards.
GAAGCGGGTTAATATTAATGATTGGCTTGTATTTCTTAGACTATCGGAAGTTTGTGAAGTTAAGCTGGCCCATTAGTACTTTAGCAGTAACGTTGATGTTAGCTGTAATATTTTACGGCGCTCAGCTTAATGGTCAACAAAAATGGCTTGGCTTCGGAGCATTCTATTTTGATATAACTATGGTATCAACAATCCTTCTCATTATTGCATTTGCAGCAATGATGTCCAACAAGTTAGATACCATCAAAGGTTTTGGTACACTGTTTCTATTCCTAACTATTCCTGCATTGCTATTCTTTACTGCCCATACCTCTATACCATTGGCTCTCTACTATTTCACCATCATTCTAATGGTTACGTTCGGACAACGGAGTTGGAAGGTTACTTCGTTCACCCTTGTATATCCAGCACTTATGCTTGCCTTAGTACTTCTAGCCAATGTGGATCAACGAGAATTTACCCTTTATCGATTAAAAGCGTTTTTCACGCCATCGATGGCGTCACAAGATGCAAGGTACGCAACGGAGCATTCTATGCAAGCCATACAATCCGCCGGTTGGTGGGGACAAGGCCTTCATGCTGAGCCCTTAGAACTGGCTTCTCTTCATAACGAACTTATTTTAAGCTATTTAGTTTATTCATTTGGTTGGATGTTCGGTATCACGCTCGTTCTCTTATCCTTCTACTTCCTGCGCAGAATCAGTCTCATGCTTAAGCAGCTTGCAGACCCATTCGCGAAGAGACTTGTCTTAGGCTTACTTGGCATTCTGACCGTACACTTCATGTGGAACATCCTAATGACGATTGGACTAATGCCGATGACCTCTGTCACCCTGCCATTCGTAAGCTATTCAGGAACCAATTATGTCTTGGAGCTTGGTATCGTTGGTCTGTTACTAAGTGTCTATCGCCGGAAAAACATGATCCCACGGCAAGTCACGGCAGGTTAACTCAAGCCTGCTACAAGTCATTAAATCCGTGATACTCAAGATGTGGAGTTACTCCTTAACACGGAATAACTCCACCTTCTCATATTCGCCTTCCCCGCAGCCGACAAGCTGGTATTCCACCCATCCTGCATTCTTCTGAACATCAATAGCCAGACAAGTTACCCCCATCTTGACCTTCGCCTCTTGCTTGCTCTCCACACTCCTCACGAATGCGTCCCAAGCTTCGATATTGCTATGGCCATCAGGCGCGTCAATAACGACATCTCCATTCGAGCGGGCGATGGTGCACTTCTGCACCTTATCGACCACACCGCGCCCGGTTGGCGGTCAACGTGGTGCACTTTTGCACCTTATCGGCCACGCCGCTCCCAGCTGGCGGTCATTGTGGTGCACTTTTGCACCTTATCGACCACGCCGCGCCCGGTTGGCGGTCATTGTGGTGCACTTTTGCACCTTATCGACCGCACCGCGCCCCGTTGGCGGTCATTGTGGTGCACTTTTGCACCTTATCGATCATGCCGCTCCCGGGAGCGGTCACACCTGCCCACTTCCTCCTGCCCAACGCACCCTCGCCTCGCCCAATAAACAAAGGCCCCGATTCCACAAAGGAACCGGGGCCTTCACAATCTCACAAACTAACTAATTAAAACGCAGGAACAACCGCGCCCTTATACTCATCCTCAATGAACTTCTTCACTTCAGGTGTGTTCAGAGCGGCAACCAGCTTCTTGATGCCGTCGGAATCCTTGTTGTCCGGACGAGCAACGACAATGTTCACATAAGGAGAGTCATTGCCTTCGATGAACAGAGCATCCTTCGTTGGCACCAGCTTCGCTTCAAGAGCATAGTTCGTGTTGATCAAGGCAAGCTCAACCTCATCCAGCACGCGCGGCAGAGTAGCGGCTTCAATCTCCTTGAACTTCAGCTTCTTCGGGTTATCCACGATATCAGCTACCGTACCGTTCACACCGACGCCTTCCTTCAGCTTAATCAACTCGTTAGCTGCAAGCAGGGACAGCGCACGGCCTCCATTGGACGGATCGTTCGGAATAGCGACCAGGCCGCCTTCCTTCAGCTCAGCAATATCCTTAATCTTCTTCGAGTAGCTGCCCAGCGGCTCAATGTGGACACCGCCAACATTCACGAGGTTGTAGCCGCGGTCCTTGTTATCTTGATCCAGGAACGGCGTGTGCTGGAAGAAGTTCGCATCCAACTGCTTCTCGAACACTTGCGTGTTCAGTTGAATGTAATCCGTGAATTCTACGACTTCAAGCTCTACGCCTTGCTCCTTCAATGCAGGCTTAACGAAGTTCAGAAGCTCTGCGTGAGGACGGGAAGTAGCGCCAACCTTCAGCTTAACGGTCTCCGTCTTAGGCTCATCTGTAGGCTGAGTCTGTCCATTCGAACCAGACTCCCCATTGTTTGTGTTGTTCGACTTCGCGCCGCACGCAGACAGGACTAGAACGAGAACCAATACAAGTGACAACCAGGTGATTTTTTTCATAGTAAGTGAATCCCTCCAAGTAATATTCTATCTATGCCAATCCTACTTCCGGCTGTACCTGCGAACGAGCAGATCGCCTGCCGTCTGCAGGAGCTGAACCAATATGATGAGCAATACGACCGTGATGAGCATGACGTCGGTCTGGAACCTCTGGTAGCCGTACCGGAGCGCCAAGTCTCCCAGTCCACCGCCCCCAACGATACCGGACATAGCCGTGTACGAGACGAGCGTAACCGCCGTGATCGTGGTTGCTGCCAAGAGGCCAAGCTTCGCTTCGGGAAGCAGCACACGGTACACAATATCCAACTTCGACGCCCCCATCGCTTGCGCCGCCTCGATGACACCCTTGTCCACCTCGCGGAGCGAGGTCTCTACCAACCGGGCGAAGAATGGCGTTGCCGCTACGATGAGCGGAGGAATGGCCCCTTCCACACCGAGCGAGGTGCCTGTAACCCACTTCGTGAACGGAATGATACTGATGAGCAGGATAACGAACGGGACCGAACGAAGCACATTCACGATGAAGGACAGAACCATATAGATGATAGGCTGCTGCAGCAGCTGCTTCCGTGAGGTCAAGAACAGAATGACGCCAAGCGCCAGGCCAAGAATAACGGTGAAAATCATCGAAACCAACATCATCGTCATCGTATCCTGAGTCGCCTGCCATACTTCTTCCCACCGAATATTCGAGCCAAACTTCTCTTCTTCGTTCATATCAGATCCTCCACGTTCAAGCCTTCGTGACGAAGGACGTCAATAATCCGCTCGATCTCGGCATTCTCGCCAATCAGCTCTACGATGATCTGCCCGTACGGCGTATGCTTCATGCGCGAGACCGTCCCTTGCAGAATAGCGAACTGAACGGAGGACGACTTCATTGCATTGAACAAGATCGGCTCGTACGTAAGCCTGCCCACATAATGGACGCGCAGCAGCCGGCTGTTGCGGCCCTGCTGGAGTGCCCTCGGATCAACGGCATCGGATACCTGATCCACGAAGTCCTGAGTGACAGGGTGCTGCGGCTTCAGGAACACATCGAGGACTTGTCCTTCTTCCACAATCTGGCCGCCGTCAATGACCGCCACCCGATCGCAGATGGAACGGATGACGTTCATCTCATGCGTGATGAGCACAATGGTGATGCCGAGCTTATCATTAATGTCGAGCAGCAGCGATAGAATCGCATTCGTCGTCTGCGGGTCAAGCGCGGACGTCGCTTCGTCACACAGCAGCACATCCGGATTGTTGGCGAGCGCTCTGGCTATACCTACCCGCTGCTTCTGCCCGCCTGACAGCTGGGAAGGGTACTTGTCCGCATGCTGCTCCAGACCGACCAGCTTGAGCAGCTCGTCCACCCGCTTCCGCCACTTGGCCCTCGGCTCACGAGCTAGCTTCAGCGGGAAGGCAATGTTGTCGCGTACCGTCGCCGAAGTGAGCAGGTTGAAGTGCTGGAAGATCATGCCGATCCGCCGGCGTTCCTTCTGCAGCTGTACCGAGCCTAATGCGGTCAGCTCTACACCAGCTACCTTAACGGATCCGCCAGACGGCTGCTCCAGCAGGTTAATGCAGCGCAGCAGCGTGCTCTTCCCAGCACCTGAATGGCCGATAATGCCGTATATTTCACCTTTGTTCACGGTTAGATTAATATTCCTTAACGCCTCCACCGACGCGGAACGCACACGGTAGGATTTGCTCACATCCGTCAATTCAATCAGCTTAAACCCTCCTGACTACGACCCTCATTAATGTCATGCCCATCCTTATGTAACCTATGCAGAATCTGGTGAGAAATCTGCTGCAGCTCACAAGAGTACATAACCCCAAGCCGCAATTCGGAATCAATTCTTATAATTCCAAGTGAATTAGGAGGCATTATGGATTATACGAAGATAGGCGCATGGTTGTCAATTATATGCTGTGCCGCGGGAGAGCGTTGCATGAACAAAAAACCACATCCTCGCGGCATGTGGTCTCTCTAAGAAGAGAAAACAGTTCTCATCGTACCTGATATTGAGGAAATAGTACAGTGAATAATTTATGTATATTGTCCCGAAGAATGCCACTGCCCTCGAATCGCATCCACGGCAGCCAGGGCAGAGGCATCCTCCAGGATGTCGCCCGGCTTGTTCCCCTTGCCCAGAATATAGCCGGCGTAAGTCGTGCCTGTATATTCGAAGATATACTGGAACTGCTGGACGAGGGGAATGCCCTTCAGATGCGGCTGGTCATCGCCTACGCCGATGACCCAGGCGCTCTTCACCGAGAGCTTCGACAGGAATTCCTCCTTATTCTCCCGAAGCGACTGCGACCATCGGTCGATGAAGGTCTTGGTGAGCCCCGAAGGGCCATACCAATAGATCGGCGTAGCGAAGACAAGGATGTCCTGGACTAGCAGACGCTCAAGCACCTGATGATAATCATCGTCCGGATAGGGCTGCTTCTCCGAGTGACGGTAATCTGTAATCGGCTCGATCCGATAATCAGCTAGATGAATATGATCGGCATGGAACCCTTCCACTAGCCGCTTCGCTAACTGCTCTGAATTGCCATCATGGCGCGAACTCCCGTAGATTACTGCGATTCCCATATGCATGCAACCTCTTCCTGTACTCTAGTACATTCTTCTAAGCTTAAGCTTGCGCTTATGCCTGTGCTTATGCCTGTGCTTGTGCTTGTGCTTGTGCCGCTATCGCCTCTTGCTGCCGATAGACGACTCGAACCCTTCCGGCCAGTTCGAGAGCAAGCTCCTTAGCCTCTTCCGGAGTGTCCCCTGCAGTAATGATGTAGCCTAACCGGTCATCCGAGCTTCTAGCAACGGAGACTGCGTCTCCTTCGGCTACTCCGAGGTGGGAACGAACGACTCCCTCCTGCTGGTCGATTCCATCGAACCCTTCCAGCCGCTCGAAGATTCCGTCTCGATCAGCCGTCACATAAGCGATAGCTGCTGCCCGGTGCTGCTTTTTGTCCAGATTAATCGGGTTATCCAGGTAGTAGTCCACTGTCGCTTCGAAAATATCAATCCCAAAAGCCTGCACCAGCAGGTCGGAAGAGATATTATCGCCGCCCGGCCTGCCGTTCACTTCAATGATCCGCGGACCTGTGGACGACAGCTTCACTTCCACATGGCTCGGTCCATTGGTAATGCCGATAGCCCTCAGTGCTTCTACTGCGGTATGAATAATGGCAGCCTCCTGCTCCTTATACGAAGGAGTGGGAAGCGTATGCGCAATCTCAACGAAGTACGGCAGCGGTGAGGTCAGCTTCTCCGTGACAGCTGAGAAGAGCGGCTGCCCGTCTCTGACGAACAGCTCCACGCTGAACTCCGGTCCATCCAGATATTCCTCAATTAGGTAGTCTTCACGTACCTTGAAGTCCATATACGTCACCTTGAACTCTACAATAATCTCAATCGCTCGCTGAAGCTCGGCTTCGCTGGCAATGAAGTATACATTCTGGCTGCTTGCGCAGTTAGTCGGCTTCAGTACGACAGGGTACCCAATCTCCGATGCAGCAGCAGCTGCTTCCTCGTAGGTTCTCACTTTCCTGAACTTTGCGCTCGGGACGCCATGCTCTGCATAAGCCTCTCTAGCCAGATCCTTGTTGCGAGACCGCAGCGCTGCCTCGTAGGGGACACCGCGAAGTCCCAGCCGCTCGGCAACCTTCGCTGTGAGGTGGGAAGCGTAGTCTGTAGCGGGAATAAGGGCATCCAGCTGTCCGGCATACGGGGATTGTGCGATGGCTCCATAGATGGATTCCTCGTCCCGAATATCGGCTAAGATCAGGTCGTGGTAGATGCCCTCGTAGCCGTACTTCTGAGGATTATCCAGAGAGGAGACAATCGAGATTACCCGATGCCCCTGTTCATAAGCGGCTCTAGCGAAGCTAACGCCGTAGAAGCTTGGTTCTACGAATGCGACTGTCTTGACGGTTGCCATTTGGTGTTCCTCCTTTTTTTTCAGAACAAATATCTAGCCCTGCTAGACTTCCAGGGTCACCTTCCGTGCGCTTCTGCTGCTCAGTACGACATAGAGGACCAGGCCAAGCAGCATGATTCCGCTCATGCATAGGAAGCCTACGCCTGGAGAATATCGGTCAATGACCACCCCGAGACCTGTGGCCGAGACGGTCTGCAGCAGCAAGGAGATGCCCATCCATACCGAAGTCGCTCGTCCCATATAGGACTTGGACACCGATTCCATCAGCTCCGTCGTTATTAGGATGCGCAGGGAAGAGTTCGTCAGACCGATCAGCACGCTGCCGAAGTACAAGAGCAGTACGGTCGAGCCGAATGCTATAGCAACGAGGTTCAGCACCGACACGATGAAGAGCAGCAGAATCGTTCCATTCTGCGACAACTTCCTCGCGAGAGGGGCCGCAAGGAATCCGGACAGCAGGCCGCCTACGCCGTAGAACATATCCGACAGCCCGAAGACGACCGAATCTCCCTTCACCGCCTCGTTCACATAGCCGGGCAGCACGACGTTGTACACCATCGTAGAGACAAGAGGGATGATGGATACGATGCCTAGAACGAATAGATAAGGCCGCTCCGCCAGGTACCGAAGCCCGTCCTTGAAGGAATCCAGATAGGATTCTCCCCTATTCTCGATAGGAAGAGGCGTATGCTTGATCCGGCGGAGGAAGAAGCTGCTCACGATGAAGGCAAGCGCATTAAGCAGGAGGATCACCTCGAAGCCAACGTACTTGTATAGAATGCCTGAGAGCGCCCCCGCCATGAACATGCCCACCTGCAAGGAGATCTCGATTAATGAGTTGCCATGTATAAGATCCTTCTCCGGCAGAATCTCCTGGACGAAGCTTCTCGAAGCGGACATGTAGACGGCCCAGCCCATGCCGTTGATGGCTGCGAACGCATACAGATACTCCACCCGGAATCCGGTGGATAAGAATCCGCCGAGAATAAGGAGAAGCGCCACTGCCCGGATCGCATTCGCCCAGATTAGTATCGTCTTGCGATTCCACTTGTCGATGAATGTCCCGGCGAAGGCCGAGATGAGGAATCCGGCGATGACGTTCAAGGACAGCATCAGACCGACCGAGGTCATCGAGCCGGTCTTATCCATGAGGTACCAGTTCGCACCAATGGTGCTCATCCCTACGCCGAACCCGGATACAATATCAGCGATGAAGTATTGGCGGAAGTTCTTAGGCTTAAGTACGCTGAATACCATGTGTACTTCCTCCTATTATCTCGCTAATTTGCTGTTGCAGAGGCTGGAGACCGAATCCCAGATAGGACAGAACCTCTGCATGTGTTCCCCCATAGATCGGCCACTGCTCGCCGCAATGATGGGAATACACCCTATGCTCCGGGAGTTGGAGAGCCAGGTAGGAGGCAGTCCCGCCGGTTGCACGGTGTTCTTCGACAACGAGCAGCTTATGGGACAGACTGCTTAATGCCGGAAGGGAGTCTTGCAGGCTCTGAATATCGACATAGCAGAGATGGGCATGAACGAGAGACGGATCGTTCTGAACGATCTCCTTGCACAGCTCGGTCGCTTGCTCACCGACCGATACCAAGCATAAGGGGGCCGGGTGGGCTTCTGCATGATCTGCATGATCAGCATGATCTGCATGATCTGCATGATCTGCATGAGCTGCATGATCTGCATGATCTGCATGAGCTGCACGCACCTCTCTATTTGCAATCCCATCTGTCGCAGCGAATCCCCTGCCTCCCTCCACAAGAATGTCCCTGCAGCTGACGCCTTCTTCTCTCGGCAGGCTGTCATAGGCGTCATTCCTGCCCAATCTGATGTAATAGGGCTCTGCCGACGCAGCCGCCTCGCGGATGACCCGCCTCGTCTCCTCTTCCCCATGCGGGCAAGCGATCCGAATGTTCTGGAACGATTGAATGACCGCGATATCCTCCAGGGCATGATGCGTCGTGCCGAACCATCCGCCCGACACTCCTCCATACGCAGCTACCACCTTCACGTTCTTGCCCATATAGCCCATCGTCAGCTTCACGCTCTCTGCTGCGCGGAGGGCAGCGAAGGCAGCGAAGGTGGAGAAGAACGGAACGTATCCCGCTTCAGCCAGCCCGGCGGCGATATCAACGCTCGCAAGCTCAGCAATGCCGAGGTTGAAGAAGCGTTCGGGATGCTGCTGCTGGAAGGGATGGTTCTTGCCGCCTAGATCTGCTTCTATACATATAATCTGTTCATTCCCTGCAGCGATTGCTGCCAGTTCATCCTTGTAGGCTTCTCTGCCTGAACGCGTCATTGGAGCCCCGCCTTCCATCGCTTGGCCAGCTTCTCAGGAATCTTCACATAGTGCGCTTCCGCATTGCCTTCAATCGCTGCGACGCCCTTGCCCTTAACCGTAGTGGCCAAGACAGCGACGGGCCGCTCAGGGTCGGGCTCGACGGCGCTCAGGATAGCCTCGAAGTCATGGCCGTCAATCTCTCTTACGGCGAATCCGAATGCTTCGAAGCGCTGCCTCAAGCTGTGAATCGGTGAGATATCCTTCACATAGCCGTCATTCTGGCCTCCATTGACATCAATGACATAGATGAAGTTGGTAAGGGAACGCGCCTGGACAATCTGAGCGGTCTCCCAGCACAGCCCTTCCTGAAGTTCGCCGTCGCCGCCGATGACAAGTCCGACTCCGCTCGTTCCCTTCAGCTTCTGCGCCAGCGCCCAGCCTGCCCCATAAGCTATGCCATGCCCCAGGCTCCCCGTTGCGAAGGGGATGCCCGGAAGCTTGTGATTCGGATGGCCTGTGAACAAGGAGCCGTCCGCCCCATAGCTCTCCGCTGGGTTATCCGGCAGGATGCCATATACATGCAGAGTAGCATATAAGGCAGCTGCGGAGTGTCCCTTGCTTAATATAACGACGGAGTTCGGATCCTCGCCGTATCTCGCATAGGCTCCGATCAGCAGGTCAATGGCGGAGAGACTTCCTCCAATATGGCAGCCCGTTGGCGCTGCCGCCATGTCGATGATGAGTTCCCTTGCCTTCCTCGCTCTCTCAATCAGCACAGGAAGCTCTATATGACTCTCCCTCTGCACCGGTATCGTCTGCACCTCTACTCCTCCGTCCTTAACCGGAACCATTCGGATACGGCTTCTGTAAGAATCGCGCGCGAGGACAACACCTCTGCGTCATGCAGATATTCCTCGTTCGTATGGTCCAGGCTGGAATCACCTGGTCCGTAGGCAACCATAGGTACACCTTCCCATGTGGTAGCCAGCGTGTTCATATCGCTAGTCCCGCGCTTCTTAATATAACGAATCGACTTGCCGTGCTTCGCGAAGCTGCGCACGAAGGCCTTCACGAGCTGATCCGAGCGCGAATTCGCGAATCCGGGCGTAGCCCGCAGCACCTCCACCGTCACCCCTTCCGGGAAGGCAAGGACGAGCTTATCCAGATAATTACGCCCTGCTCCCGGCGAGATACGGAAGTTCAGCGTTCCAATCGAAGTCAAGTAGCCTCGATCATGGTGATGCTCGATATCAATGAGAGAGGACAACGAATCCGGATCAAGATCACGAACCCGCAAGCGCAGATCGGACACGACGCTGTACAGCTCGTCAATGACACTCACCGTATCCTTCGCAGCCGTGTGCTCCTGCGCGCGATGAATCGTAATACGCAGCTTAAGCAGCCCGAAGTAACCGAGCGTTAAGCTGTCTTCTCCGCTTGGCTCGCCGATGATGACCGCATCCGCTTGGTAGTGGTCGCGCACATAATAAGCTCCCTTCGAGGAGGAGATCTCCTCTTCGACAGCCCCTATCACAAGCAGCGTGCCTTGCTCCGGTACCTCCGCCTCCTCCAGCATGTGAAGGAAGTTCACGAAGCTTCCCTTCGCATCGACGACGCCCCTTCCCGTTAAGCCCTCAGCGTCGGTCCGAACTGGCCACACATGCGGGACCGTATCGATATGACCGAGCAGCAGCAGCGTATGAGGACCGCTTCCCTTGCGGAAGACGATGTTGCCCGCTTCATCGATCTCGCCCTTCACGGAGGGAAGCTTCACGGCCTCCAGCAGGTACCTCGCCAACTCATGCTCATCCTGTGAGACGGATGGAATACGCGCAACCTTGTTCAGCAGGTCGAGCTTCCCGAGGTTCCCCTCCCCTTGCCAGAATCTCGTGCGAGCTCCGCCTTCCAGCGTATGGGGGCCCGTAATGCTTACGTCGCCCAGCCCTCTGCTCACGGCAAGCCTTGCCGCACGTACCTTCTGCTTCATTCTCCCTTGAACGGAAGGCAGTTCATCAAGAGCATAGACATCTGGAATCGTCGAGCCGGGTTCGCTAATCTCCTGCAGGAGACCTGGCGTACCGGTAACGAACCGCAGATGGTGAGCTTCCAGATCAATTGCTAGATGGGCAGCCAGCACATCCGCATCAATATTGATGAAGGAGTCCAGCTCTGGATCCCAGATGGGAGGCGTCAACACCACGACGTCGAAGGACGAGAGCATCGATTGCAGGAACGCGGTGTGACTGGTTGTATATTGGCCGAAGTAAGAGTCTCTGACAATGACCGCCTTGTCCCCGCGAATAGCCTTAAGCGGCTTCGCCTTCTGCCCTTGGACGAGCGCTTGCTCTCCGCCCAGCTGCGCATAGACGCTAAGCCCATAGCCCTGCAGCTGCTTGCGGACGACACTCAATATATGATCATGATAGGCCTCTTGGATGAAGGGCAGCTCCTCGGGAGAGCAGTAGCGCACCTCATCTCCGGATGCCAGTGTCAGGAAGGGCATGGGACGCGAGATCTCCTCGTACTTCTGCCGAATCGCTTCGGCTCCTCCTGCCACGAGCAGCACCCGGCTGCCTCTCCTGACGATTCGTTCAACCTCCGCGAACACTTCCGGATGATTCACGATCGTGCTGCTTCCAAGCTTAATCACATACAGACTGCCCCTGCTCATCAAGGCCACGCCCCTTCCGCTGCTCGCAGACCCGCTTCCTCCGGGAAGTCGAAGTACAGATTGGCGGCCTGAATCGCTTGACCGGCCGCACCCTTGATTAAGTTGTCGATGGCCGCCAGGGAGACGCAATTCCGGCCTTCCACATACGCCCCAACCTCCGCATAGTTCGTCCCCACTACCGTCTTGATCATGGGCGATCCGCTGCCGGAGTTGAAGTAGTGCAGGAACGGCTTGGAGGAATAGGTGCTGTAGAAGGCCTTCTTCACCTCCACAGCCGTCACTCCCTCCTTAAGTGTCGTATACGTCGACGCCAGAATCCCTCGAGGAAGGTCGAGGCTGAAGACGGAGAACTGCAGGTCAACCGTTCGCTCCAGATGCACATTCAGGGCATTCTCCACCTCCGGCCGGTGCCGATGACCATGGAGCTTGAAGGCTCTGAAGTTGTTCGCACGCTCTGCATGATGCTCCGTCGTAGACTTCCCGCCCCCGCTTGATCCCGTCTTGGCATCGGTAACGGCCCGGCCCTCGATGAGATCATGAGCCACGAGCGGATAGAGCGTATACAGGGTGGCTACCGCCATACAGCCGGGTAGATTCACGACCTTCACCGAACGGTTAACCTCGCTGAATTCCGGTATATAGTAGTGCCAGCCGCCTTCGAACGGATGCTTCAGCGTCTCCGGGTAATGCTGATGGAGGATCGCTTCATCGGTAATCCGATAATCCCCGCTAACGTTGAAGATATATTCCGCATGCTCCGCCACTTCGTTAATAATCTTGGGCAGCTCACCAGTAGGCAGACAGGAGAAGATCGCGTCATAATGCCCGTCAAGCTCGGCAATTCTGCCGAACTTGAGGGAGCTTGCCTTCTTCTTATGCACCGACCCAATGTAATACTTGTCAACCGGGTACCCGGCCTTGGATTCCGACGAGACATAGTTCACTTCTAAGTAAGGATGATTACCAAGGAGCCTGTACAGTTCAGCGCCAGTAAACCCGCTGCCGCCGAGAATCGCGACTCTCTTCTTGCCCGCCGCGCCGCTCATCCGAGTCTGGCGTCTCTCTCATAAGGTGCTCTCAGCTCGCCGCCTCGCTCTACGAGTTCACGGATGATACGCGGGTTCGCATCGATCTTACGGAACGCTAGGGCATAGGCTTGAATACGCTCGTACTCGATTGGGGTACGCAGCTCTCGGCAGATCGTGAGCGAATTCCGAAGCATCTTCAGCGTCTCGGGGAACTGGCTCAGGTCATAGCCGAAGTCTTGGCGGTGGGATAGGGTGAATGGATAGCCGTTGCCGAAGCCGCGCCTATTCTTGAACGGAAGATGTCCCGGGATCGGCACGTTCTGCCACTCTCTCGCATAGACGCCCTCCGCGTTAATAAGCTGCTGAACCGCATCCTTCACCCGATAATCCTCGAGATCATCCAGCCCCAGCTTCTCCGGGGACAGCTTGACGCGGTACATATTGTAGCTGTGCTTGTAGCCTTCCGGAACGAAGGGACCGCTGAACAGCTTCGTCTCCGACAAGACATTCGTCAGGTACGACGCATTGCGCGCGCGTATGGCATCGTAATACGGCAGACGGTCCAGCTGGCTCAGGCCGAATGCCGCGGCAATCCAGGACATCCGGTAATCGATACCGGTGGAGTCCAGGAAGGCCAGCGCGCGGTTGTAATCCTCCTTCTCCTTGAAGAAGGCGATGCCGCCTTCCCCGCCAACGGGGAAGTTCTTGTCCGCCATCAAGCTCTGGCCTGCGCTGTCTCCAATGGAGCCGGCCAGCCGGCCCTCGATGGAGGCGGAATGCGCATGGGAGGCATCCTCCACCAGACGAAGCGAATACTTGTCGGTCAGCACCCGCAAGGCAGGCAGATCAGCCGGCAGTCCATGCACATGAACGGGCATGATCGCCTTCGTCTTGCTCGTAATAGCCTGTTCCGCCTTCGCGGGATCCAGGCAGTAGGTAACGGGGTCGATATCAACGAAGATGGGAATGGCCTTGGCGGCGACAACCGCTTGAGCGGTGGCGATGAAGGTGAAGGCCGGTACGATGACCTCATCGCCTGGCTGCACGCCTGCACCGACCAACGCCAGATGCAGGGAGGACGTGCCGCTGGCCGTAGCAATCGCGTAGTTCGCTCCCACATATTGGCGGTAGGCTTCCTGGAATTCCTCCACGACCTCCTCTCCATTCTGTTGAATGGAGACAAGCAATTGAATGACATCTTCCTTCGTAATGATCGGGAAGTTGGTCTTCCTGACATCTTCCGGCAGGACAGCCGGCCCCCCGACGAAGGCAAGCTGGTCCTTCACCCACTCTTCAGAGGGCAGCCCTAACGGCTTGCGTATGAAGTCCGTCTTCATGATGCTGAATTCCTCCTTAAGAGCGCGATCTTGGCACAAGCCGCTACGAGCGGGCTTAGCCTGTAGTTGAACTGTACAGCCGGCTGCAGCTCCGGTTCACTCTCCTCCTGCGTCCACATCGTCTGCAGGTCGAAGGCTCCGAATATTTTGAGCCGCTCCGCCTTCTTCCAGATTCGCTCCTCATTAGCCGCTATAGCTGCCACGGGTCCGAATCCCAGACCGGTGAGATCAAGGACGAGCACCGGCGCCTTGCCGCTGACCGTCGCCACAATCTGTTCCAGTTGACCGAGGTTATCCCAGTTAATCGCAATGGATTGATAGGCGGACTCCACATCAGGCTCCGTTACGATATGAACACCTAGCCACTGTACGAACTTCCGCTCTTGCTCTGAGGGATGATTCAGCCGGGCAGAGCTCCCATACCCAATGTCCTGTCCCCACAGCGCACCGTGGATGGCCCCTGTATAGGAGTTGAACAAGGATACGTATTTTGTTTTCGTCAGCTTGGCGATGCTTTTCTCCAGCCCTTTTAGTTCATGGTCATTTTTCTCGATGCTCATGATGACGCCCGAATTAAGAACCCTTGATAGAACGAAGGAGAGGGAGAAGTAATCTTCTTTCTTAATCGTTGGTTTCGGTTCTGTTAGAATATCAGCCATTATTCCACTAGTCCTCCCTATTTACTTAGAATTAACAACGAGGTTTGCCTTGTTTTTATGAGCTACCATCTCTTTGACATACTGGGCAATGTGATGGGCTACATCAACGCCGTGGATTTTCCAAGACTTCGCGAATTCCGGGTTCTGATTCACTTCGCAGACGACGTAACGCAGCTGCTTGTAGTCGAAGAACAGGTCAATGCCGTAGATGCCCTCACCGAGCACCTCGACGAGCTGGCGGCAGATGGCTGCCATCTCCTCGTTAATGGCTAACGGCTCAATCTCCGCGCCTAGATGGGTGTTCGTCTTCCAATTCTCTGCCGATACCCTGCGGAATGCGACAATCGGGGTACGGCCGACAAGGACGACGCGTATATCATAATCCCCCTTCTCCACATACTCTTGCACGAGCACGGGGAAGGATTGATGAGCCGGATCGATAGATTCTCTAGCAGCAATCCAGCCCTCCAAGCAATCCTTGCCCGTTATTCTCGCAATGCCTCTTCCCCATGATGAGGTAGCAGGCTTAATCACACACAGCTCACCGAACGCCTGCAGCGCATCAGACAACTTGGCAGGCGTGAAGGCAATCTGGAACTTAGGCTGAGGGATGCCATGCTTCTGGAACACGATCGCTTGGTGAATTTTATTCGTGCAGATGTTGATGGCATCCGTTCGATTCAAGGTCTCGATACCAGCCAGTTCAAGCAATTGGGACCGATGCTGAGCATTCTTCTGTGAGAGGCAGCGGATAAGGGCAAGGGAATAGCGGCTGGCATCCTCTACCCCGAGAGGCAGGTCCATCGAATCGAGATTCACTTGTACCGGAATGTCCAGCTTGCCCAGACCATCAATAATTCGTTGTTCTTCCTCGCGCAGCTTCGTTACACATATCAGAACAGTGCTCGACTGATCCATATTCACTCCCCTATTCTCCCCAAGTTTCTTCGATCTCCGGAGCTAGAGCAATCGTGACCAGGCTGGATTCAACCTGTACTTCATGCTCTTGACCGCATGAGTCGCATTCCACAATCTCCCCTGTCGTTACCTTCTCTTCCACTTCGATATCCGACTTGCATACGAGACAGCTTAACTCTGCCATTTCCTTGCACCTCCAATAATTTTATGACTGCCTTGTACAATCAAAATAATCTATTATAACGGAATGGTATTCCCTTATAACCTCATCTACTTGCTTGCCAAATCCCACTGATTCACGTTGTTGAACGTTCCTAGATTAAGCGGCTTGCCCACGAGAACATCCTTGGAGACGACCTGCAGTCTCTTCTCGGAATAGACGGCCAGCGTCGGAACCTCTTCATGCAGTATAGCCTGCAGCTCGTTGTAGATCTCGTGACGCTTCGCCTCGTCGATCTCTTGCTCCCCCTGCTTGATGAGCTGATCCACCTTCGGATTTTTGTACCTAATCACACTCTCGGGATCATTGCTCTTGTAAGTCGTGAAGTAGAGGCTAGGCTCGATATAGTAATCTCTAGTGAAGATCGTCACGTCATGCTCGCCCTTCTCCACCTTGTCGATGAGCGTCGGGAAGTCATACTTCTGCACGTCTACCTTGATGCCAACCGCCTCGAGATTCTGCACCAGTATATCCGCCGCCAGCTCGCGAACCTTGTTGCCTACGGGTATGAGGAACTTCAGCTTGCGATCCGCATCCCAGCCCGCTTCCTTCAGCAGCTGCTTGGACAGCTCAGGGTTGTATTCATACGGCTTAACATCCTTGTTGTTGTACGGATGAGTGCTTGGCACTCCGCCGTCGATAATCTCCGCCTGCCCCTTGAGCAGCTGCTCCACGATGAGAGGCCGGTTCAAGGCATGGGCAATCGCTTGGCGAACCTTCTTATCAGGCAGCTGCTCAATATTGAAGAACAGCTCGGCGGGCTCGGATGCGGTAGCCGAAGTGACATTCACGTTCTGGAAGCCCTTCACCTTGTCGTAATCCGTAATCGGCACGAGTCCAACCGGCAAGGAATTCATGTGAATCTCCCCCGTCTGCAGCTGTGCGACGAGATTGGCGGCAGGAAGAACCTTGATGAAGATCGTATCGATCTTCGGCACGTCGAGGTAATAATTCTCGTTCCTTACCACTTCTACATATTGGCCTTGCTCGTAATTCGCGAACTTATAAGGACCAATCGTCACGAGCGGCTTCTGAAAATATTCATGGGTAGACAGCTGAGCCGGGTCCACACCCTTCAGAATATGCTCGGGCAGGAAGTTCACCTTGGCGCCGAATCGTTCCTGGAAGACGAGCGGGTCGATCGGCGTCTTCGTCTTAATCTCGAATGTGGCCGCATCTATAATGGTGAGGCCGGAGATGTCGGCAGCTCCTTCTTCCAGCTTACCGATGTCATTCAACCCTTGGATGAACTCCAGCTGGAAGGAGGTCTCCACCTTCGGATGCAGGGCTGCCTTCAGGGTGAAGGCGACATCCGCCGTCGTGAATGGCGTACCGTCATTCCACTTCGCCGATGACTTCAGCTTAACCCGGAAGGTCTGCTTGTCTGCGGTCTCAACGGACTCCGCCAGCTTGGGAACGAACTGCGCGTTGTCGGTCACATCGAGCAGGGCATCGTTCAGGAGGCTGATGGGCAGCTCCGAAGCTGAGCTGCCTTGCGTATTAATCTGGTTCAAGGTAACGGGTGCATTCACGATGCCGATCGTGAGCTTCTTGGGCTTAGCAGCAGGCTCGGAGGCTGGAACAGCTGCAACCTGCTCCTGCGCAGGCTCGCTGGATGGCGAGGCTTCCGGCTGCTTGTTATTCGCGTTGCTGCAGGCGGACAACACGAGCATGAGCAGCAGCAGCAAGGTAAGAGCAAGGGATGAGGCTTGACGGTTCATAGTAATCTCTCCATTCCATTCATCGAATGAGTCAATAATAATGGCGTAAGACTGCCCTGCCTGCGCTCTCACACCCTTGCATCAAGCGCATCACGCAGGCCGTCCCCGACGAAGTTGATGGCCAGTACGGTGATGAGAATGACGAAGCCGGCAGGAAGCCAGAGCCAAGGCTGGTCGGTTAACACGGTAAGGGACTGAGCGTCATGCAGCATGTTGCCCAGACTCGCCTGGGGGGAGGCTACCCCCATTCCGAGGAAGCTTAAGCCTGCTTCGCTTAATATCGTACCCGCCACACCGAAGGTCGCGTTAACGATGATGGGTCCCATCGCATTGGGAAGAATATGCTTAAGCAGAATACGTGGAGTGCCGTAGCCTAGAGCCAGCGCAGCTCTAGCGTAATCCATCTCTCTCATCGACAGTACGCTTCCCCGAACCAGCATGGCGATGGTCGGCCACTTGAACAAGGCTAGCACGACCATGATGGTCGTCACGTTAGCGCCTAGCAAGCTGACGATTACAATGACTATCATCATGTAGGGGAAGCTGAGGAAAATATCGGTTGTCCGCATGAGAAGCATATCCAGCCAGCCTCTGTAATACCCTGCCAGCATGCCAATGAAGGTGCCGAAGGCCACATAGAGCGCTACGGTGACGAATCCGATGAGCAAGGATATTCGTGTGCCGTAGAGTAATCGGCTCCATACATCACGTCCGACTTGATCAGTTCCCAGCCAGTGGCTGTACGAGGGCCGGCTTCCGAAGGCATCGGTTAGTTCATTCGGAGAGTAGGGAGCAAGCCACGGAGCGAACAGACCGAGGAGGATAAGGAGGAAGGTCGTGCCTAGTCCCACGACCGCCAGCTTATGCCCTGCGAATCGGCGCAGCACTTGCCTCGCATAGCTTACCGTCTCGGTGCTTGCCTCCCCTTCCTCTTGCTTGCTGCCCCTAGCTGTGGCTGGCCATTCCGACCTCCATGCGGGATCTGTAGCCGCCATCTCTTCCCCTCCTACGAGCTGCTGTATGTAATTCTAGGATCTGCCCAGGCATAGAGGATGTCTATGACAAGGTTCGTAGACAGAACGATGCAGGCTGCGGCAAGATTAAGGCCCATCAACGTCGGATAGTCGCGGGACAAGATCGCTTCCATCGTTAGCTGTCCAATGCCCGGCCATTGGAATACTTGCTCGATGATGATGCTGCCTCCTAGCAGCAGCGGAATCTCGGTTCCCACAATCGTAATGATGGGAATGAGAGCATTGCGAAGAGCATGCTTATTCGTCACGACAGCCTCTCTTAATCCCTTCGCTCTGGCTGTCCTGAGATAATCCTGCTGGAGTACATCGAGCATACTCGCGCGGACATACCTAACCTTCTTACCGGCTATGGTAACGCCAAGCACTGCTGCGGGAAGAATGAGATGCCGAGCGATATCCCACAAGCCGGCTTGCTCGCCGAGCGTTGACATTCCTCCTGTCGGGAGCCAGTGCATCTGTATCCCTACAAGATAGATAAGCCCCAGCCCGAGGAAGAACGGTGGGATTGATGTGCCCAGGAAGGACAAGCCGGTAACGACATAATCCAGCTTGGAATGCTTGTGAACGGCGCTGAGCACGCCAGCAGGAATAGCAATGACAAGGCCAATACTCAAGGAAGTACCCGCTAGCAGCAAGGTTGGTCCAATCCTCTCGCCGATGAGCTCGGTGACCGGTGCGAAGGTAGAGAAGGAATACCCTAGCTCCCCTCTTAGCAAGCCAGTCAGCCACTTCACATACTGAAGGTAGAGCGGATCATTCAGACCGAGCAATTCCTTCTTCAGCTCCAGCATCTCTCGGGGTGTATTCGGATCAATCAGCATATCGACGGGATTGCCCGGAGCTAGGTTCATTAACAGGAAGCTCATGACGGTAATCCCGAAGAATACCGGGATAGCAATGAGCAGCCTTCGCAGGACATAGCGGCTCATCTAGGCTCCTCCTTCCGATTCGCTAAGCCAGCGGATAATGGCATGCTGCGGCATGAACCTCATCCCGCAGCTCTGGCTCCTCCTGACGGCATCGCTCCTGCACATAAGGGCAGCGGGTATGGAACCGGCAGCCTGCCGGCGGATGGGCCGGGCTTGGCATATCCCCTTGAATGAGGAGCTTCCTCTGCCTCCGAAGTGTTGGATCAGGAGGAGGATAAGCATGGAGCAGCAGCTCTGTATAAGGATGCTTCGGCCTGCGGAGCAGCGCCTCGGTCTCTGCCAGCTCTACAATCCTGCCTAAGTACATAACCGCGATTCTTGTGCTGACCTGCCTGACTGCGCCCATCCCGTGGGAGATGAATAGGTAGGTGAGCTTCAGCTCCTCCTGCAGATCCTGCAGCAAGCCAAGAATCTGGGCTTGGATAGACATATCGAGGGCAGAGACCGGCTCATCGCATACAATCAGCTTCGGACGGAAGGCCACCGCTCTGGCAATGCCTATCCGCTGGCGCTGCCCGCCGGAGAATTCATGCGGGAACCGGTTCCGAGCAGACCGCGGGAGCCCGACCAGATGCAGCAGCCGATCCACCTCGCGGGACACTTCACTGCGAGAGACGATTCGATGGACAAGCAGCGGCTCGGCTAAGGCATCGCTTACCCGCAGCTTGGGATTCAGAGACCCGTATGGATCTTGGAAAATCATCTGCAGCTGAGTTCGGACTGGTATCATTCTCTTCCTGGAGTAGCTCGTAATCTCTTCCCCCTGGAACAGGATACGCCCGGCCTGCGGCTGCTCCAATCGAATAATGGAGCGGCCAATCGTCGACTTGCCGCAGCCTGATTCCCCGACGAGTCCGACGGTCTCCCCCTCGTACAAGGCCAAGCTCACGCCGTCGACCGCCTTAACCGTGCCTCCTCCTCTGGTGAAGAGGCTTCCGCGGTCAGGATAATACGTTCGCAGCTGCTCGATCTGCAGCAGAGGTGTCTCCTCTAATTCCGAGTGCAGAGGCATCGTCATACACTGACCACCTCCGGCTCCTTGCCAAGGTTCACTTCCTTCTGCCCAACCAGCCAGCATCGCACCGCCTGCCCGTCTTCCAACTGCGTGAGAGCTGGCTGCTCCTGCAGGCAGCGTGATTCGGCATAGGGACAGCGCGGATGGAAGCGGCAGCCTGCCGGCATCGCTTGAGGCGATGGTACGATTCCAGGTATAGCTGGCAGACGCCGTACCTTCCCTTGGTCTAGCCGAGGTATAGACTGCATCAAGCCCTGCGTGTAAGGATGCTTAGGCTGACGGAATATCGTGAAGACATCTCCGGCTTCCACGACTTGCCCTGCATACATGACAAGCACTTGGTCCGCCATCTCGGCCACTACGCCCAGATCATGAGTAATGAGCAGGATAGCGGTTCCTGTCTCGGCCTGCAGCTCCTTCATCAAGTCCAGTATCTGAGCCCCGATCGTTACATCCAGCGCAGTCGTTGGCTCGTCGGCGATGAGCAGCTTAGGCTGGCAAGCGAGCGCCATCGCGATCATGACCCTCTGCCGCATCCCGCCTGATAGTGAATGAGGATATTGCTTCGCGACCGCCTCCGGTCTAGCAATCCCGACCTTCCTCAGCCATGTCACCGCCAGCCCCTTCGCTTCTCTTCGTGAGCTCTTCAGATGCAGGCGGATCGTCTCCGCAATCTGTTCTCCAACCGGAAGTACGGGATTAAGCGAAGTCATCGGTTCCTGGAAAATCATTGACATCTGACTGCCTCGCAGCTTGCGAAGCTGCTCTCCGCTGGAAGCGGTCAGCTCAGCAGACCCAAGCCGAATGCCTCCTTGCGTAATCACTCCGCCCGTCCCAAGCAAACCCATAATAGATAAGGAAGTGACGCTCTTCCCGCAGCCTGACTCGCCTACGATAGCGACGGTCTGCTGCGACGACAGGTGGAAGCTGACATCATCCACGACGTGATGCTCTCGCCCATCCTTCCGATAGGCAACCCGCAAGTGATTAACCTGCAGCAGCGGCTCCATGCCCTTCACCTACCCTCATCTTATGGAATGAGCTCCCTGAGTTTGGCTTATTTGGAGAAGTCTTGACCCAGCCATTCCTCGCTCAGCTTTTTAAGCGTGCCATCGGACTTCAATTCCTTAATTGTCTCATCAATGGCATCGCCCAATTTCTTAGATTCCTCGTCATCCTTGCGGAGCACATACTGGATATGCCCTTCATTGAGCGGTTCGCCTACGGTCTTCAGCTTGCCTTGCGGATCCTTGATAGGGAGCAGGAAGTCAGCACCAAGCGTGGCATCCACCCGTCCGGACGTAATTTGCTGAATCTCATCATTATCATTTTGCTGATATACGATTTTGATCGCATTGTCATGGTCTTTGTTATAATTTTCAAGCAGTTGAGCCTGTGCGCTAGTCGGTCCGATCAGCACTTTTTTGCCCTTGAGATCATCCAGCGATGCAATTGATTCATTATTATCAGACGCTACAATGATCTTGTTTCTCCAATAAGCATACGGCTCTTGATTGAAGTAGAACTTCTTCTCCCTCTCCGGGTTCTTCTCGAACAGATGAGCGGCTAGATCGATCTTGCCCGATTCGAGACTAAGCAGAATGTTGGAGAATTCCAGCGTCTGGAACTCTATCTCGTATTGCTCCAGGCGCTTATCAACCTCACGGAGAACCTCGACATCATAGCCCGTTAGCTTGCCGTCCTTGTCGAGGAAGGCTACTTGCTCGAAGTCACTGCCTGTGCCTACGATAATCTTTTTCACATCTTTTGCATCGGCCCCCGCCGTCGTTGACTCTTCCTTGCCGCTGTTGCTGCCGCAAGCAGCTGTCAATAGTACTAGAATAAGTGCGGTTAAGATGATTAGATTTTTTCTCACAATCATTTCCTCCAATTAGTCTATTTATTAACCTTATAATTCCTAGTGTTTAACTAAGAATTAAGGGCTGACCTAACTGTACCACTAGCCTTCCACTTAAGTCAATTCATGCCATAATAGATAAAATCTATGTGACAATCAGCTTATTCGATAGTTCCTTGCCCAGCTCTAGAATGGAATCAATAATAGGTGTATGCGCGCCAGGATGGAATACCATATTCGTCTTGAGGGTAATGCCTTCTGCCTCAGGGAGTGAGATAGGAATGAGCCTTCCTTGGCTCGTCTCCTCCTTCACACTAAGACTTGGCAGGAAGGAGATCCCGACCTTCTGTATGACGAGCTTCTTCGCTGTCTCCGAATTGTCGGTTAGGAATTGAATGTTAGGCGGATACTCCAAGGAGCCGAATATTCGGTGAACCCGCAGCCAATCGAGCGCTCCGCATTCGAAGAAGACAAGCGGCTCGGCGGCAATATCAGCTATGGATATTCCTTCAGCTGTTATGAACGGATGGTCCTCATACACATAGAGCTTAATAGGGTCCTCATAGAACTTATCTGATTGCAGATTCGGATGATTCACATTGCGGACGAAGCCGATATCGACTTCCTTATTCACTACCTTGCCTATAATGTCATCTGTCGTGCCTGTGATAAGCTTATAGTGAATGTTAGGATAGGTGGCCTTAAGCCGAGGGAGCAGGGTTGGAAGGGTATAATTGGATACCGACACAGTAGCGCCAATCCTCAGCTCCTCTGGCAATGACTTCTTCTGATTCACCTGCAGCTTCCCTCTCTGGTAGGTCATCAGAATTTGCTGCCCGTAGGGCAGGAATCTCTTGCCTTCCTCGGTAATCTGTATGCCCTTGCCTTGTCGGTCGAACAGCTTGCATCCCAGCTCCCTCTCCAGCGACTGAATTCTAGCTGTTACTGATGGCTGGGATAAGTACAAGATTTCCGCCGCTTTGTTGAAGCTGCCATAATGATTAATGAAGACGAATGCTTCAATGTTTTCTATATTCATACTTTTCCCACCTTTTTACTAAGATTTAATATATAAAAAAAGGAGACTTCCAACTCTGATAAGCAGAGGAAGTCTCCGGTTAGCCGGTTGACAAGGGATGTATCCGAAAACGCTATGACTGCTTCCTTAGGTTACCATTCCCATGAAAAATCTGTCAACCCGCCTGGAGTCATATTCTAAAAGTGACATTCTATAAATGGAATGAGCTGCATGAGCGCTTACGCTATGCGGGCTTCCTGCTCACTCCCGAAGCTGCCTCCAGCACCTGCTGGATATGTCCCTTCACCTTAACGCCCCGCCACTCGGCGGCAAGCTTGCCTTCCTCATCTATAAGGAAGGTGGAGCGCACAACGCCCATATACTCCCGCCCATACAGCTTCTTCAGCTGCCAGACACCGAACAGCTCACATATCTTCTGCTCCGTATCCGACAGCAGCAGGAACGGCAGCTCATGCTTCGCAATGAACTTGCCATGCGACTTGATGTCATCCGGACTAATGCCCAGCACGACCGCATTAACCCCCTCGAAGGAAGGGTGGGCATCGCGGAAGTCACAGGACTCTGTTGTGCACGTTGGCGTATTATCCTTCGGATAGAAGTACAGCACGACCTTCTTCCCGCGATAATCGCTCAGTGACACTTCTCCCCCATTCGAAGCAGGCAGCGTGAAGTCCGGAACCTCTTGGCCAATCTCTAGCTTAGACAACTTGTATCCCCCTCATTAATAGTACGGTCTATGAACCCGCACCACGGTACTTCTTCACGCCGTTATTCCACAGCAAGATTCCAATGGTGAAGAAGATGATTCCCATGACTGGTGTGAGCAGCGCCAGCTTCGACAGATCGTCTGCCTTCTTCTCCAGGAAGTAGGAAGCTGGAATGACCCCTACGAATGCGAATGGCACCAGCCATGTCAGCAGGAAGCGAATAACCTTATTGTAGATGTTCACCGGGTAACGGCCATAGTTCTGAATGTTGTAGATCAGCGGCATGATACCGGTTGGCGCATCCGAGTAGAAGGAGATCGCCGACAACGCCGTATAGATCCCTGCATAGACCAGTACCGCTCCAGCAATGAACAGCAGCAGCATCGGGAGATCGAGCAGCTCGAACGGAATACCTAGCTGTGACCAGCAGATGATCATAATCACACCGCCAACCATAGACCCGATTAAGGACGGAGGATCAAGATTCTCCAGCAGCACTTGGAACAAGCTGTGCGCAGGCCGGGTCAGCACCCGGTCCAGCTCTCCCTTCACGATATAACGCTCGCCGAAGTTCCAGATATTGAAGATGGCTCCGAAGATGCCAGACGGCACCATGAAGAATCCATACACGAATACGACCTCGGCCTCCGACCAACCGCCGAGAGAGGCGGTATGCTGGAACACAATAAGGATGAAGATGAGATTCATCCCTTGGAACAATAAGTCTGAGATGACTTCAATCCAGAAGTCAGCGCGATAGGTTAGTTTGGTTTTTGCGTAGTTTTTCAAGTATTCCCAGAATAGAACGGCATAGATCATCTCGTTAACCCCCCTGCACGAACAGACGCTGTCTTGCTGCGCGCCATACGAGCCAGATTGGCAACAGCAGCACGGCGAACCACAATACCTGCAGACCTAGCACGCGTGAGACTTCGTTGAGCGGCGTGCGGCCGGTGAAGACGGAGCTTGGCAGATAGGTGATCGCCTGGAACGGCAGCCACTGCATGATAGCCGACAGCCAGCCTGGGAAGAAGGCAACCGGCACGATGACGCCTGAGAATAGATCAACCATGACGCGCTTCATACGCATCATGCCTTCATTATTCTCGACGAAGAAGGCGAATAAGCCTGTTAAGATATTGATCTGCGAATTGATCAGGAAGGAGAAGAACAGCATGACCGCATAGATTCCCCATACGGCAGGATCGGTCGGCAGCTTCACCGGGAAGATGAGACAGACGATGGCGAGGCCCGGCACCATGAACAGCAAGAGGCGGAACAGCCCTTCGCCGAAGCCTTGCATCATTTTCACAAGGAGGTAGGAGTACGGCCGGATCAGCTGTACCGCAACGCTGCCGTCTCTAATCTCACTGGCAATCTCCCGATCCAGATTGTTGAAGTAGAACGCACGCGCCATCCAGGATACCGCAATATAGGTCGTCATCTGCCCTAGCGTGAACCCTTGCAGCTCCTGCTTGTCCCCGAATATCGCCTGCCATAGGAAGTAGTAAGCCCCGATATTGATAGCATAGATGACGATTCCGCTGTAATAATTCACTCGGTAAGCCAGCATCATGATGAAGCGGATGCGGATGAAGTCTAGATAAGCGCTTCTCATGACGTGGCAGGCTCCTTGCTTGCAGACGCCGAACCGGACTGATAGATCTCACGCACAATCTCATCGGTATTCGTCTCGAAGATCTTAATGTCCCGAATATCTGTCGCCCCAACGACACGAGACATCGCATCCGATACGTTAACCGAGTGGGGCAGCCACATCTTCGCCGTCACTTCATTCTCAAGCGACCACTCAATTCCCTCTAAGCCTTGTGTAAGGTGGCGAAGTGTCTCAAGCGGCGTCTGTGCTCCGAATTGGAACTGAATCTCCCGGCCCTTACTCCACCGCGTCTTCAGATCGTCGAGCCCGCCGTCATAGATGATTCGTCCATCATCCAGCATGATGACTCTGGAACAGAGCGCCTCTATATCCTGGAGATCATGTGTCGTCAGGAGGATCGTCGTCCCATGCTCTCTGTTCATCTGCTTCAGGAACTCCCGAATCTCCGTCTTCACGACGATGTCCAGACCGATGGTCGGCTCATCGAGGAACAGGATCGACGGGTTGTGCAGGAGTGAAGCGACCAGCTCGCAGCGCATCCGCTGGCCGAGACTTAGCTTCCTGACAGGACGATTAAGCAAGTCCTGCAGCTCCAGCCTCTCGACCAGCTCGTCCAGCCTCTTCTTGAAGTCCGCTTCACTGACGCGGTACACCTTGCGCAGCAGCTGGAAGGACTCGATCACTCCGATGTCCCACCACAGCTGGGATCGCTGACCGAATACGACCCCAATCCCATTCACGAATTTCTCGCGTTCCTTATATGGAAGGAATCCGTTCACGCGCAAGTGGCCTGAGGTCGGCACGAGGATGCCGGTGAGCATCTTGATTGTTGTCGACTTGCCTGCTCCATTCTCACCGATATACCCGCAGATCTCCCCTTGCGGAATCTGGAAGGAGATATCCTTAACCGCACGCACCTCGGTATACTCTCTCTTGAATAGGTCCTGCAAGGCGCCCGTCAAGCCCTCGCGATTTTTTTGAACCTTGAACTGCTTGCGAAGATCTCGCACATCTATAGCCAGCATAGGCAGATACAACCCCTTTCTTGCTCGACATTTCCCGGGAAATTCCGATAAATTTCCAGTCATTCGGATAAAACTTGCTTCTGGATGTCGTTCAGCTTTATAATTTTATGATATGTGATGGTCAAAAGTAAACGGCAGCGATTATTCTCAGGAGCTGAAAGGGGCATTTGTTGTTAAATGCGAAAGAAAACGAAAAAGAAACGGCCATGGAAATGGGCATTATTCGGCTTCCTGATAGTATTAGGTCTGGCCATCGGATTCGCAGCCTATTGGGGCGTTGGCATATATTCAGCTCTTGACGGCTTCCAGAAGGATGACGGAGAATCCCGATTCGATCAGTTCGATAACCCTCCAGAGCAAGCTCCACCGAAGTGGGAAGGCACCGAGCGCGTGAACATCCTCATGCTGGGCGGCGATGCCCGCGGCTTGGATGAGAATCAGGTTCCACGATCGGACTCCTTACTGGTTGCTTCATTCGACCCTGTCACGAAGAAGGCCCATCTGTTCTCTGTCCTGCGTGACACTTATGTACGGATTGAGGATCATGGACGCAACCGAATTAATACAGCCATTACGCTGGGCGGTCCGAATCTAGCGATGCAGACTGTTGGCGATCTACTCGGACTTGATATTCAATATTATGTGTATACGGACTTCGAAGGATTCAAGGCATTAATTGATACGATCGGCGGCATCTACTTCGATGTAGAGAAGGATATGCGATATACCGACAATGCGGACCAGAACCGCTATGATATTGATCTGAAGAAGGGCTACCAGCTGCTCGATGGCGACAAGGCCTTGCAATACGTTCGCTTCCGTCATGACGCGATGAGCGACTTCACCCGGACCGAGCGTCAGCGCAACTTCCTGAAGGCTGTAGCCAGTGAGCTCCAATCGACATGGAATATTGTGAAAATGAAGGATATCCTCGAGAGCGTCTCTCCCTATATCGAGACGAACCTCAGTGTGTCTGACATGCTGAAGCTGGGACAGCTTGGCGTCGACAGCCATGTGGGGGGTACCGCACAGGTGCCGCCGATGGATCTGATCGGCGAAGATAAGGTCGGCGGTGCTTCTGTCCTTGTCGTGAAGGATGATGATGCGCTGCTCGAATTCGTGCAGGAGACGCTGCAGAGCGATGACACCGTTGTTCCGAGCCCTTCACCTGGGGTGGATGGGATAGACGGTACAGATGGTGCAGATGGTACAGATGGTGCGAATGGAACAACCGGCACCGAGACTGACGGCAATTCGCCTGTGAGCAGCAACAACTAAGCTGAGTCGAATCTCATGAGCAGCAGCGACTAGACACGGTCTAATTTCATGAGCAGCACCAGCTGGACGAAGACAATTACTCGAGGCCGAGCTCTCATCACTGAGGCTGGGCCTCCATTTTTTGTACGAAGGACTCCATTCCTAACTTACTCACTTAACTTGGAGGTACGACGATGAACGAACGCATACAATCCGCTGCTCTGTACGAGCAGGCACTCCAGCATATTGTCGGGGGGGTGAACAGCCCTTCACGCTCCTTCAAGGCCGTCGGCGGCGGTGCGCCCGTCTTCATGAAGCGTGCAGAAGGAGCTTACTTCTGGGACGTGGACGAGAACCGCTATATTGATTACTTGGCAGCTTACGGCCCTATCATCACAGGACATGCCCATCCGCATATTACAGAGGCCATCGTCAAGGCTGCGCAGAACGGCACGCTGTACGGCACGCCGACGGAGCTTGAGATTACACTGGCCCGCATGCTGAAGGAAGCCATTCCGTCCATGGACAAGGTCCGCTTCGTCAATTCCGGCACGGAGGCGGTCATGACGACGATTCGCGTGGCACGTGCCTATACGAAGCGCAACAAGATCATTAAGTTCGCTGGCTGCTACCACGGTCACTCCGACCTGGTGCTCGTCGCCGCAGGCTCGGGCCCTTCCACACTTGGCATCCCGGACAGCGCGGGCATCCCGCCATCCATCGCACAAGAAGTCATCACGGTCCCGTTCAATGACCTGGTGGCGCTGGCGGCGGCACTGGAGCGTTGGGGTGAAGAGACTGCAGCGGTTATGGTGGAGCCGATCGTCGGCAACTTCGGCATGGTCATGCCGGAGCCAGGCTTCCTCGAAGGACTGTGCAAGCTGACGCGAGCGGCCGGAGCACTCGTCATCTATGACGAGGTCATCTCAGCCTTCCGCTTCCATTACGGCGCAGCGCAGACCTATGGGGTGTTCCCTGATGCAGGGGCGATAGAGCCAGACCTGACCGCCCTTGGCAAAATCATCGGAGGAGGCCTCCCCATCGGAGCCTATGGCGGCCGCAAGCACGTCATGGAGCAGGTTGCTCCGCTCGGACCTGCCTACCAGGCCGGGACGATGGCCGGCAATCCTGCCTCCATCTCAGCGGGCATCGCTTGCCTCGAGGTGCTGCAAGCGCCGGGCACCTACGAGCGGATGGACGCGCTCGCAGCCAAGCTGGCAGACGGCCTGCAGGCATCGGCCGCACGCCACAGCATCCCGCTCACGATCAACCGCATCCGCGGTTCGTTCTCTGCACACTTCTGCAACCACCCGGTCACCAACTATGACCAGGCTCAAGACACCGACGGCGAGCGATTCGGCCGCTTCTTCCGCTTGATGCTGGACCAGGGTATTAACCTGGCCCCGTCCAAGTACGAAGCGTGGTTCCTCACCATCGCCCACACCGAAGAAGATATCGCGGCTACGCTCGAAGCCGCGGACTATGCCTTCTCGCAGCTGCTGCGCTAGGGGCGCGGCCGCGGGAACGCGCAGGGAGTGCTTGGGAGCGTGAGTGCGCGAGCACTTGGGAGCGCTTGGGAGTCGGGAGCGCGAGTGCTTGGGAGCTTGGGAGCTTGGGAGCTTGGGAGCTTGGGAGCTTGGGGGCGTGAGCGCTGGGGAGCGTGAGCACTTGGCGCAGATGGAACATCTCGTCTGAATGACCCTCCCGCCCGCTCCCGCTGGCTCACCGATTAGGTGCATTATTGCACCTAATTGACCGACTCACACCATCCGACGCGCCGATTAGGTGCATTATTGCACCTAATTGACCGGCTCACACCATCCGACGCACCGATTAGGTGCATTATTGCACCTAATTGACCGGATCACACCATCCGACGCGCCGATTAGGTTCATTATTGGTTACTAATTAGGTCCCGTTAGAACGGTATTGTCCACGAAGCGCTAAGTGAACATTAGTTTCTTAGATTGATTAGCTAGTGAGGTCATGCGAGCGTAGATAGGGTATAAATTGCACCTATTGATTAGCTAGTGAGGTCATGCGAGCGTAGATAGGGTATAAATTGCACCTATTGATTAGCAAGCGAGGTCATGCGAGCGTAGATAGGGTATAAATTGCACCTATTGGTTAGCTAGCGAAGTCATGTGAGCGTGGATAAGGTATAAATTGCACCTAATTGACCGACCTACCGCCGACTGAGCCCGCCTCAGAAGACTATATATACATCACGTATCATGCAAAAAGGGCAGCCCCGTCCAACACCGGAGCTGCCCTTCTTACTAACTCTTCTACCCAATCGCCCCGGCCTTCGCCAGAGCGCCAATCAACTCGTCTTGCAGCTTCCCATTGGAAGCGACAACGTTCCTTACCCCCAGATGGTACGGCTCGCCGGAAGTATCCGTCACGACCCCGCCCGACTCGGCGATGAGCAGTGCTCCAGCTGCCAGATCCCAGCTATTCAGCCCAATCTCCCAGAAGCCGCTTAAGCGCCCGGCTGCTACATAGGCCATATGCAAGGCGGCTGATCCCGCCACACGAAGGTTCCGCACCTGCGGAGCAATCGCTGCTACACCCTTCAAGTTCATCGGCAGCGCGTAGTGGTGATCGGCAGGGAAGCCGGTTGCGACCAGGCTTCCACGCAGTGTCTCTTCACCGGATACCTGCATCCGCTTGCCATGCACATATGCGCCCTTACCCTTCTCGGCTACGAACAGCTCGTCCTTCATCGGATCATAGACAACACCCACGATTACCTCGCCCTTGTATGCGAGAGCAATCGATACGCAGAAGAACGGGAAGCCGTGAACGAAGTTCGTTGTACCGTCTATCGGATCTACAATCCATAGATACTCGGCTTCTCTCACATCTGCAAGCGCTTGCACAGAAGCCTCAGGTCCTGGCTCAACACCTTCCTCGCCCAAGAAGGAATGCGTCGGGAAGTGGGTCAGCACCAGGCTGCGGATGAGCTTCTCCGAACCTTTGTCCACTTCAGTAACGAGGTCATGGGAGGAATACTTTATATCAAGGCTTGCGTAATTGCCCAGCTTCGTCTTAATCCATTCCCCTGCCTTGGCCGCACAATTAATGGCGACAGCGGTGAAGCTCTTGCTGCCTACAACAGAGGCATTCTGCTGTTCACTCACGGTCCATCACTCTACTCTCTATAATTAGTATGATGCTCGTAGACTTAGTATAATCTATCTTCCTACGAATAAATATCCTATAAGTTTCTCATATTCATTGTATAATCGTACAAAATTGCGGGAAATGGAGCGCTCAAGCACGTGCAGCCCGCTTACGCATACGCTCCTCAAGACGTCGAAGCCCCACAGCTTACAGGTCATTCCATACTCAGAGGTTAGTCACTCCTTAGTGGCTTGTTCCCGCCTGAACTCCGTCCTTCCCTACAGCTCCGCAATCCCCTGCCAGATCAGCCGGCCTGCCAGCACGAGCAGCGTAACCCGCAGCAGCCACAGCAGCCCCTTGCCGCTCATACGGCTCGCAATGCTTGCCCCCAGCTTCCCGCCAATCCACGCTCCCGGCACCAACGCCAGCACTAGCCACAGGTCAATCTCGCCCAGAGCCAGATGCATGCCGCTTCCTAATATAGCCGAGATGAGAATAACGAACATCGATGTTGCTGTCGCCACATGAGGCGGGAATCGGAACAGCAGAACCATCAGCGGCACGAACAACGAGCCCCCGCCAATGCCGAACAAGCCCGAGATCAGCCCGACGCCTAGCCCGATCGCCAGAGCAGGCATCATGGCATAGCTATACCGATGTGTCACCCCCGAAGCATCCGTCAGCTCCCGCTTCACCGGCCATTCCTTGACAGCCGGCTTCATGTAATCCCGCGCAATCAGCAGCGCTGCCATGAGCAGCATGAACACACCGAACGACAGCTGGAACGCAGCGCCCTGCAGCTGTCCCGTCAGCGCTGAGCCCGCTATAGCGGCAGGACCGCTCGTCATCGCGAACAGCCACCCGCTCCGGTAATCTACAATGCCGCGCTTCGTATAAGTCAACGTGGATGCCAACGCTGTCACAATGAGCACCGCAAGAGAGGTCCCCACGGCTGTAGCGTGATCAATGGGCTCTCCGATGAGCGCAGGCCCAAGCAGCAGCAGCGCAGGGACAATAATAATTCCCCCGCCTAATCCTACAATGCTGCCGAATATGGCCGCGACGCAGCCTAGTACAACTAGCAATACCCATTCCAGCATATTCCGCTCTCTCCCTTATCTTCCTGCCCAAGCAGGTTATGCCCCCTCTCATGTGGAATAAGTGGAGGAGGCCCAATCTACCCCCGTGCAATTCTACTCCATCATAGAAAGGTGCTGTCTATACAATGAACCTCATGATGACAACCAGATCAACCACTCCCAGCCGCTTCCCATTCCAATCCCAAGCAACTTCACTAATCCTATCCTTAGTCCTAACTCTAATCCTGTCACTAGTCCTG
The DNA here is from genome assembly GCF_042653305.1 of Paenibacillus sp. GCM10023252. Lineage (NCBI taxonomy): Bacteria > Bacillati > Bacillota > Bacilli > Caryophanales > Paenibacillaceae > Paenibacillus > Paenibacillus sp. GCM10023252. The sequence goes on along the minus strand of NZ_JBHSHW010000023.1, from coordinate 27,503 downwards.
CTAGTCACTTTGATCTTCGCCGTCCCTAATCATTCGGCCGCTGCTGAAGCTGCCACACCAAGCGGACTCACACAGCCAAGCCCTCAGGACATAACCGCCATATGGAACAAGCTCATGCTTCAGAAGGCAGACACGAGCAATCCCTACACTTCCAAGCCGTCTGCTGCCAAGCCGTATAGTGCAGGCTCGCTTCAATCCCCCTATATCCAGGAGGGCCTGAACGCTCTGAACTTCTATCGCTATGTATCCGGTCTGCCTGCCGATATCACGACAACGGCCAAGCTGAATGAAGACGCCCAATACGGATCTGTCCTGCTTGCTTCTGAGGGCGAGTTCGACCATCGACCATCACAGCCGAATGACATGCCGCAAGCCTTCTATGATCGGGGCTTCGCCTCCACAACGAGCTCGAACATCTTCGCCTCCTACGGCTATGGGGGCAACCTGCTCGTGAATTCCATCCATGCCTACATGGATGATTCCGATACGTCCAACCTGAGCGTAATCGGCCATCGCCGCTGGATCCTGAATCCGCCTCTGCAAGAGACGGGATTCGGACTGGCATCTGGCAAGGATGGATGGAGCTACTCTGCCCTTCAGATCTTCGACCAGAGCCGTGCGAAGCCAGTATCCTTCCGCTACATCGCCTATCCCGCAGGGGGCTACTTCCCGACCGAGGTGATGAAGCCGACAACGGCATGGTCGGTCTCGCCTAACCCCGAGCTGTACGAAGTGCCAGCTGCCAGCAAGGTGAAGATTACGGTAACGCGTGAGCGCGACAGCAAGACCTGGAAGCTCAGCTCAGCCGACAACAAGGTAACCGAAGCTGGCCGATACATGAATGTAGAGACCGAGGGTTACGGTTCGGGTCCTGCGATTATTTTCCGAATGGATGGCATTGGATCTCTTCAAGCGGGGGAGCGCTATCATGTGCAAGTCGACGGACTGGGGTCCCTGCATGACGGGTCACCAGCCTCCATCACCTATACCGTGCAATTCTTCAGTGTGAGCAAACCTCCAGTACCAGTGCCAGATCCTAACAGCCTCTTCACCGATATCGCGAAGCATTGGGCGAAGCCCGCCATTGAATGGGCTGGCAAGGAGAAGATCGCTTCCGGCTTCCCGGACGGGAGCTTCCGGCCAGATACCAGAGTGACGGAGGAGCAATGGCTGAAGTTGATGCTCTCCCTCTACTGGAAGCCGGCTAATACCGCCTCGGACCGCTGGTCTGATCCTTATTATGAGTATGCCGAGCAGCAAGACCTTCCTCTGCTCGGGTCGAGCAACAGCAAGGCTAAGCAGCTACCCATCACCAGGCTCGCCGTAGCGGAGCTCATAGCCGCTGCAGAAGGTCAATCCCTTAAGGGAGACTCCGCTATTCAATATCTGTACGAACACCAATATTCCGAAGGCAAGACGGGCAGCATGACTATCCAAGACTATGACGGTGCCAGCTCCTTATCGCGTGCAGAAGGCGTTCAGTTCATTAAGAATCTCGCCGATGCCGGCTTCCACAGCAGCCCATAACACCTATCATACGCAACTAAGACACCGCCAGGTCCCATGCTCTGGCGGTGTTTTTTTTGCGTTGATCCAGGCGGTGATTCAGGCGGTGTTCATCCACTCACTCTATCTCAATCGTCGCACCGTCAATAACCCGAACGCCTTCTCCGCGCGCCTCCATGCCTCGCAGCTCCAGCATGAGTCTCATGAGCGCCTCATCCTTGCTCTTCGCTTCCAGCATGCAGTCGAGCCGCGGTGTGGAGCCTACAACCCCGCGCAGGAACCGCAGCAGCGGCTCCAGCTCCAGGAACTCCGCGTGTCCGCGAGGATCCTTGTCACTCTTCGGGCTGGAGGCATGAATTTTCGGCGGCAGCTGCCGCTGAATCTCAGCAACCGTTACTCCAGTCAGCCCGGACAGCTTGTCCGCATCCTGCTGCCAGGTGTTCAACACACGAGGCCACAGCTCCTCGTGCAGCACTGCCTCCCCATCCCCGCCGTCATTAACGGCATGATGATGAATGTCGAGCACCATCGGCACCGCCGATGCTTCTGCGACTCCAAGCGTTTCGCGGGCGGTGAAGGTTTTGTCGTCATTTTCAAGAGTGATTCGGTTCCGATAACGCGGGGCCAGCGCCCCGAACTGCTGAATGAACCGCTCTGCTGATGCCCCCTTGTCGCCGTACGCGCCGCCGATGTGGATGTTGCACTTCGTCAGCTCGTTCAGCTCCATCGCTTCAAGCATGCTTACATGATAGTTCAAGTCCAGCTCCGACTTCGCCAGCACCTCCGGCCGATTCGTGCTGAACACGCAGAAGTGGTCCGGATGGAAGGAAGCCCGAATGCCATTGTCCCGCACGAAGCGGCCCAGCTCCTGGAACGAATGAGCGAGCGCAGCCATCGGATCCCAATCCGCCAGCTCCTCATGAGTAGCTAGTGGAATGAGCTTGGAGGAGAATCGGTACACATGGATATCATTCCCACGGCAATGCTTAAGTACTCGAAGAGTACTCGTCAAGTTCTCACCAGCAATACGCTCCAGCTTCCGAATGGCGGCTTCACGGTCACCCAGCTTGGAGAAGGTAGCGTAAGTCATCGTGCGGGACGGCGAAGCGTTCTCTAGCTGCATACTCATGGCGACGAAGCCGAACCGGACGATCATCCCTTCCTACCCCCGCTTCTCGCCGAAGAACATCTCATCCGCCAGAGCCGTCTGCACACGCGCTTCTTCCACCGTCAGCTTGCGCACCAGCTCCATCTCCACCTGCGTCACTTCTTCCCCTTGGAAGTTGATCTCCGCGATGGAAGCAAGTATCCGTACGATCGCAATCGCTTCATTGTTAGGGGAGTAGGCGATAACCTTCTGCCCTGCCGGGAACACCCGGAACCCTGACTTCATCATCTTGCCCTTGCCGTACTCCAGCAGATCATACAGCTCCTGCTCCGACTTGAACTTGCATACCGAATTGAACTCAGTCTGGAATCCCATCGCTTGCTGCCTCCTGTGTAGATATATAATAGAAGGCTGCACGCTACACTCGCGTACAACCTTAAGTCCATTCTATGCTTATATAGTAACCCCGCCGCCGTAATCAATCCGCTGCTTCTCCGCATGGCGAGCGAACGCGAGGTCAATGAGCGCATCCAGCAGCTCGCGATAGGAGAGTCCGGTCTCCTTCCACATGAGCGGGTACATGCTGAACGGGGTGAAGCCAGGCATCGTGTTCACTTCATTGATGAAAATCTGCCCATCCTGCTTCCGCAGGAAGAAGTCCACTCGAGATAACCCAGACCCATCAATCGCCTGGAAGGCACGCACCGCCATCTCGCGAATCGCTTCGGCCGCTGTATCCGGGATATTCGCCGGGATGTGCATCGTAGACTTCCCGTCTATGTACTTGGCCTTGTAATCGTAGAATTCATTCGAAGCCGAGATCTCCCCCGGAACCGAAGCCTTCGGCTCGTCATTGCCAAGCACGCTGACTTCAATCTCGCGTGCATCGACGAATTCCTCAACAATGACCTTGCGGTCGAAGCGGAAGGCATAATCAACAGCCGCGATGAGCTCATCCCGGTTCCTGGCCTTCGAGATTCCAACGCTCGAGCCAAGGTTCGCCGGCTTGATGAAGCAGGGATACCCCAGTGCAATCTCAATCTCCATGATGAAGAAGGAAGGATCCTTATCCCACTGCGTCCGGTTGAAGTGCCGGAATACACATTGCGGCAGCCCCTCCTGAGCGAACATCTTCTTCATGAATACCTTGTCCATCCCAACTGCAGAAGCGAGCACACCCGCCCCTACGTAGGGAAGGTTGGCTACCTCGAACAGCCCTTGCATCGTGCCGTCCTCGCCGAATGTGCCATGCAGCAGCGGGAAGAGTACATCGATCTCCCCAGAGGCTCCATCGAGCCCGGTGAATAGCGGAGCCACCGCGGCCGAGCTGTCAGAGAGCGTACCTCCTGAACCTGTGAATCTTAGCTCATCCTTGCTCTGCGGAGGCGCGCTTAGCTCACTGCCTGAACGCCACTTGCCTTCCTTCGTTATATAGAATGGCTTAATCGCATACTTCGTATAATCGAATTCGCCGAGTACTGCGAATGCAGTAGACAGCGATACGTCATGTTCGCCCGACTTGCCTCCATAGATGAGTCCTACCCGAACCTTCTCCCCCATAGCATATCCTCCGGTACTGTATAATAGTTAACTTGCCTAGAATAGATCAACAATGTGTAGAAAACGGTACTTGGTCTTAGGCGTATAAGCGTAGGAGTCCTGATAATCCCAATAGCGATGCCGGCTTGCGACGGTATTCGCATTGACAAGCGGCATGCCCGCCGAGTCGAAGGCGGTCACAATCGTGCTGTGCTGATAACGGTTATCCCCGTTCCAGTCATACGTAATGACATCTCCTAGCTGAAGCTCTTCAGCGGAGTACACTTGCTCTGCCCGAAGTCCGGACTTGCGCGCCGTGGACAGGTAATTCGACAAGGCATTCGACACCGCCCAGCTATAGCTCCACCATTCACGGCCTCCGCTGCGTCCCTTATACCACCAGCCGCTCTCTCTCTTACCAGTATAGTTCATCGGAGCATTGCCTGCAAAGATGCACTGCGACACGTAACTTGTGCAATTCACCTCGAACAGCTCATAGGCAGGATTCGCCTCATTCCACCACCTGTCGGCATAGGCCGCCGCCAGATCGCGCCTGTAGCGTATTCCAGCGGTGCGGTGTTTGAACTCGGAGATTAGGTCATAATTAAGGAAGGGCACGGACGCGATTGCCTCTTGCTTCGTACTGTTCAGACTTGTCGAGTAGGAGTCCTCCTCCTGTAGCGAGAAGGCTTCACTCGTTCCGTACCTTGGCCTGCGCTCAGCAATAAGCGGCTCTATTCTCGTAATATGCCAGGTTCCGCTCGTTTGCTGAAGCCACAGCCGCTCGTATTCGCTGCGCTCCTCGGTATAGCTGCGGCCGCCTTGATCCATGATTTTACGAATATGCAGCTTGAGCAAGATGGATGTCTCCGCACGAGACTCGTTCACTCGGATGAGCTCAGCCCTCGTCTCGCTTCGAGTGGGAAGCGCACCTCGCAGCAGCTCGCGCTCGCGCAGCCTCTCCAAGCGGCTCTGCAGACGGATGCAGTGGTCGGAATCACCGATTAACGGTTCTATGACGGACACGTGCTGATCTGTCTCGGCTTGGTTGAGCTGCTTCACATACTGATGGACAACGGCCTTCCAGCCCTCCGGCTTCGCCTGAGTGCTTGAGGAATGAAGCTCTGATTGGGAGTAAGAGGTATCGTTCGTGCTTCTCGTGCCCTTGCGGCTGCTTGCCGGCTTGCCATAGACGCCAGCCTCTCTCGGCTCCATCTTCACCTGTGTCGAATGTATGGCGGCCTTGGCCGCATGCTGCTGCGGCTTAGGCTGTGTGGTCTGGCGCTTGGCTGTTCGTCCGCCCGGCCTTCGGTTGCCCGTTCGAGGCATGCTGTCCCCTCCTTCTATTCAACCGTTCTATCCAGCCGCTGTCCTTGTCATAGCTTTACACGGTCATGTCATGGATTTGCTGGTTCATTATATGAGCATTCCCAGCAATACATGTCATTCTGCTCTTTACGGAGCTTTGGAATGACGATATAATGAGGTATGAGGTTTTTTTTGAAATTATGTTTCATACAGTGAAACTCTCGCAAGAGACCTGTTGAAAATATACACTGCAATCATTAGGTTGATTCGGATGAAGGAGGAATTACGAAGTGACTAAGAACAACAATCAATACGGCGTTCGCGCCTCGCTGGAAGCTGGCGGCAAGTCTTATGCGTACTACCGTCTCGGCGGCCTGGAAGAGCAAGGCCTAGGGGATATCTCGAGACTTCCGTTCTCCATTAAGGTGCTGCTGGAAGCAGCGGTTCGTCAATTCGACGGACGCGCGATTACGGCGGAGCACGTGAAGCAGCTTGCTACTTGGGCTGACGGCCGCGAAGACAAGGAGATCCCGTTCATTCCTGCACGTATCGTCCTGCAAGACTTCACAGGCGTTCCGGTAGTCGTTGATCTGGCGGCTATGCGCGATACCGTGAAGAAGGCTGGCGGAGATCCGAAGAAGATTAACCCGCTCGTACCGGTTGACCTCGTTATCGACCACTCCATCATGGTTGATGCATTCGGCAGCCCGGAAGCGCTGGAGTACAACACGAAGGTTGAGTTCGAGCGTAATGAAGAGCGTTACCGGTTCCTTCGCTGGGCACAGACGGCGTTCGATAACTTCCGCGCGGTTCCGCCGGGCACAGGTATCGTTCACCAAGTGAACCTGGAGTACTTGGCTTCTGTAGCGGCTACGAAGACGATTGACGGCGAGACGGTTGTCTACCCTGACTCCCTCGTAGGTACGGATTCCCACACGACGATGATTAACGGTCTTGGCGTAGTAGGCTGGGGCGTTGGCGGCATCGAGGCGGAAGCCGGGATGCTGGGGCAGCCGCTGTATTTTGTAACACCTGAGGTTATTGGCTTCAAGCTGACCGGATCGCTGGCTGAAGGCGCGACTGCTACAGATCTAGCCCTTACGGTCACCCAGATTCTTCGCAAAAAAGGCGTAGTAGGCAAGTTCGTCGAGTTCTTCGGCCCTGGCCTGTCCAACATCTCCCTTGCTGACCGCGCAACGGTAGCTAACATGGCTCCAGAGTACGGCGCAACCGTCGGCTTCTTCCCTGTCGACAGTGAGACACTGAACTTCCTGCACCAGACTGGCCGTAAGGAAGAGCAGATCGAGCTTGTTGAAGCTTACTATAAGGCGCAAGGCATGTTCCGCACAGATGAGACACCGGATCCGGTATTCTCTGACATCGTTGAGCTTGACTTGTCCACGATCGTTCCGTCCCTTGCTGGACCGAAGCGTCCGCAAGACCGTGTCGAGCTGACTGCAATGAAGGAAGCGTTCAACGGCATCATTCGTACGCCAATCGACAAGGGCGGTTACGGCCTGAGCGATGAGAAGATTGAGCAGATGGTTACGGTGAAGCATAACGACGGCCAAGTGAGCAAGATGGGCACAGGCGCAGTTGTCATTGCCGCTATCACTTCTTGTACGAATACCTCCAACCCGAGCGTAATGGTCGGTGCCGGCCTTGTCGCGAAGAAGGCGGTAGAGCGCGGACTGAAGAAGCCGGCTTACGTGAAGAGCTCCCTGACACCAGGCTCCCTGGTCGTTACCGAGTATCTGACGAAGGCGAACCTGATCGAACCGCTCGAAGCGCTTGGCTTCCACGTAGCAGGCTATGGCTGTGCGACTTGTATCGGTAACTCCGGCCCGCTTCCAGATGAAGTGAGCAAGGCGATTGCTGATAACGATATGACGGTAGCGGCTGTCCTGTCTGGTAACCGTAACTTCGAAGGCCGCGTCCATGCACAAGTGAAGGCGAACTACCTGGCTTCTCCTCCGCTGGTTGTTGCTTACGCGCTGGCTGGAACGGTGAACCTTGATCTGGCTAATGATCCAATCGGCTACGACCAGAAGAATGAGCCGGTCTACCTGAAGGATATCTGGCCGACTACGCAAGAGATTCAAGATGCGATGAGTGCTTCCCTGACGGCTCAGATGTTCCGCGACAAGTACGAGAATGTATTCACGCAGAACGAGCGTTGGAACGCCATCTCCATCCCAGAGGGCGAGAGCTATGAGTGGGATTCGAACTCCACTTACATTCAGAACCCGCCATTCTTCGAGGGATTGGGCGCTGATATCGGCAACATTGAAGATATTAAGAAGGCTAACGTGCTTGCCCTGCTGGCAGACTCCGTTACGACGGACCACATCTCCCCTGCAGGTAACATCAAGGCTGACAGCCCTGCTGGCGAGTACTTGATCAAGCACAATGTACGCAAGGAAGACTTCAACTCCTACGGTTCACGCCGTGGTAACCATGAAGTCATGATGCGCGGTACGTTCGCGAACATCCGTATTCGTAACGCCGTAGCACCAGGCACAGAGGGCGGCGTAACGACTTACCTGCCGACTGACGAAGTGATGTCCATCTATGATGCTTCGATGAAGTATCAGGCGAAGGGCAAGAACCTTGTCGTTATCGCTGGTAAGGAATACGGAACAGGCAGCTCGCGTGACTGGGCAGCGAAGGGTACCTTCTTGCTGGGCGTGAAGGCTGTTATCGCAGAGAGCTTCGAGCGGATTCACCGTTCCAACTTGGTCGGCATGGGCGTTCTGCCATTGCAGTTCCAAGAGGGTCAAGGTTGGAAAACGCTGAACATTAGCGGCCGCGAGACGTTCGACATCACTGGCCTCTCCAACGATGTACAGCCGGGCCAGACCGTAACTGTAACGGCTACTCGTGAAGACGGCACAACCTTCGAGTTCCCGGCGATCGTTCGCCTGGATTCCACGGTTGACGTTGATTACTACCGCAACAGCGGCATTCTGCAGACGGTTCTTCGTCAGATGATTGCAGGCATGAAGTAAGATAGTGGCTGTCCCGGGGTCTGATTGACCTTGGGGCGGCCTTTTTTTGTTTTGGCAGGGAGAGAATCATAAGTGCGGGGCTTCGCCTGGGGTGGCTCGGAGCGCTCGGGGGCGGGTGGGGGATGGGCTGCGGCCGCGGTTCCAAGTCGTGTTCCTTCGAATACAGCTTCGCTGTAGGAACACGACTTGCAAAGGCGGACGCTGCGCTCCTCCACTCCATCCCCCACTCCTTACCTCGCTCTCACTCGCCGAAGACTTAAGCCCATGCACTGCGGGGCAAGGCTTCCCTGCCTGGGGCAGGCCGCCCCAAGGGCAAGGCATCCCCGCGCGGGAAGCCGCTGGGGATGGGCAGGGAGCGGCGGCGAGGTGTTGCCCTCGTCCCGCCTGCTCTGCGCTGCGCTCCACTTCAACCCTGCTTCAAGGGTCATCGTGACCCTTGCAGGTACCTCTAACCTCTAACCCCTCCAACCTCTGCTGTAAGGGTCCTCATGACCCTTACAGGTACCTCTAACCCCTCCAACCTCTGCTGCAAGGGTCCTCATGACCCTTACAGGTACCTCTAACCCCTCCAACCTCTGCTGCAGGGGTCCTCATGACCCTTACAGGTACCTCTAACCCCTCCGAACCCTGCTGCAAGGGTCCTCATGACCCTTGCAGGTACCTCTAACCCCTCCGAACCCTGCTGCAAGGGTCCTCATGACCCTTACAGGTACCTCTAACCCCTCCAACCTCTGCTGTAAGGGTCCTCATGACCCTTACAGGTACCTCTAACCCCTCCAACCTCTGCTGCAAGGGTCCTCATGACCCTTGCAGGTACCTCTAACCCCTCCAACCTCTGCTGTAAGGGTCCTCATGACCCTTGCAGACTCCTCTAACCCAACTCCGCTGCTGCGGATGTTCCATCGCGCAGACCGCAAAAAGGCAGTCAGACAGAGAATCATCTCTGTCTAACTGCCTTTTCTTCCCTTGCTGTAGCAAAGGGAACCTTATCCATCAGCTAGTCTGCGATTGCAAACTCAGCAACTATTAATCTATTGATATACCAGCAACCATCAAGGCAGCTGCCAGCTAACAATCCCGTCTACCGCAGCATCGTGCCCATTCGGCCAGCGGCTTCGATGACGATGGGAGCCAGCTCCTGGAGCCGCTCAGGCGTCAGCCGGTTCGCCGGGCCAGAGACGGACAAGGCCGCCTTCAGTCGGCCGCTCCGGTCAAGGATCGGCGTAGAGATTGCAGCCGCGCCCTGCTCCCGCTCCTCGAAGCTCGTGGCGTAGCCCTGCTGCTTCACTTCCTTAAGCTGCTCCTTGTACAGCGCCAAGTCGACATGCTTCGCCCAGGATTCCTCACCGTATATCGCTTCACGCTCCGCTGGCTCTGCATAGGCGACTAGAATCTTGCTCGATGCTCCCGCATAGAGGGGCAGCCGCACACCGACCGGTGCCACTCTCCGTACAGCCTGGTTGCTCTGCACCGCCTGCAGCCGTATCCGCTCCCAGCCGTCGCGCACATAGATGGATACCGTCTCGCCGAGCAGATCGCGCAGTCGCTCCATCTCAGGCAGCCATACCATCGCCGGATCATCATTCTGGGACAGATGAGCGGACAGCTCCCACACCTTAAGTCCCAGCCGGTACCGATCCGTCCCCTTGTCGCGCACGACGAACCCCTTGTCCTCGAGCGTCGCCAGCATCCGATGCACGGTGCTCTTATGCAGGCCAACCTTGTCGGCAATCTCCGTCATCGCCAGGTCCGTCCCCTCGGTAAAACAAAGCAAAATATCCAGCGCTCGCTCCACCGAGCGAACCGTAGACTTGCCGTCATCACCGGTTGTCCGCCCTTCTGCACCACCAGTTCCTGACTTCACGCCTGCTGTCCGCCCTTCTGCACCGCCAGCTCCTGACTTCACGCCTGCTGTCCGCCCTTCTGCACCGCCAGCTCCTGACTTCACGCCTGCTGTCCGCCCTTCCGAACGGTCTGCTCCTGCCTTGGCTCCGCCTGTCAGCTTCCCGTCATCCATTCCCATCACCCACCGTTCACAGTTTCACAGAATGAAACCTAGTTATACCTAGTATAACTCATTTCTACTAGCCCTGCAAAGGTATCATCCTGCATTACAGCATGATTACAAAGGCTTAACATTACCGCGACACCGATTGACAGGCTAGCCCTGAAGGCATACGATGAAAGTACTAGAATATATGAAACGCTTACATTTTTACATGAATGATCACCGTTAGTTGGCTAGCTGCTGGAGCCAGCGGCTTACGGAACCTTGAGAACTATTCCAGCATGACATGATTGAGGGGGACGCCACCATGAGCACAACCGCACTACACCCAAGCCTGCCGCTGGAGCTGCCGCAGCCCATGCTGCCGATGGCTCCACCGCCCCCTCTTGCTCTGCCCGAGCCGGAGGCGGATACCCGCTCCCGTCGGAAGCATCTGTGGATTGCCGCGGTGTCCACCATCACGGTCATTGCTTTGCTGGTTGGGCTTGTTTTCCACGGGTATGTGGCCTGGATGCTTGCTCACCCCTATGTGGCGCCGCTCCACTCCAATCCGAAGGATGCGATTGGTCTCGACTATACAGCAGCAACCTTCCCTAGCGCCAGCGGGCGCACGACGGTCGATGCCTGGTATGTGCCTGCAGCCGATGATGGAGGACGCGTCTCCAGCCGGGGAGCTGCTCTACCATCTACTAGAACGGTCATCTTCTCCCACGGCTACGGGGCGAACCGCGAAGAGACCTGGGTCCCTATGTACACGCTAACGAGTCTGCTTCATGGCCTTCATTATAATGTGCTGATGTTCGATTATGGTTATGCCTCCAAGGAGCACAAGGCGCCCGCGACCGGCGGGTGGGAGGAAGCGAAGCAGCTGCTCGCTGCCGTAGATTATGCGAAGGGCCAAGGTGCGGAGGATATTACGGTGTGGGGATTCTCGATGGGGGCGGGTACGGCGCTTCAAGCTGCGCTGCAGACGGACGAGATCGATGCGATGATCCTGGACAGTCTGTTCCTTCCGAGCTCGGAAGCTCTCTTCAACAATCTCCGCCAATTCGTAGAGCTGCCGCGCTTCCCGTCTCTGCCTCTGATCGAGGCGATCCTGCCCGTCTGGACGGGAACGAGCTTCGGGGGCATCCCTGCAGAGCAGGTGCTGGCTACCGCCTATGATATGCCGATCTACATCGTGCATGGGACGGAGGATGCGAAGGCTCCCTTCCAGACCGCTGAGGCGATCTCCACTGGGCAATCCGACCCGTTGTCCCGCTCCTGGATCGTGCCGGGAGGCAAGCATGAGCTGCTGTTCCAGGTGCATCCGCAGGAATATATTCAGCGCGCAGCGCTGTTCCTAGGGCAAGTGGATGGGAAGCTGCAGGCAGAGCGAAGCCTCGCTATGGCTCACTAGCTCATCCATTCCTCCCAGGGCATACCTCCCAGCCTGTGTGAATACCATCTTAAGAGAGATGGCTTACAGCCAGCTATAGCTCTTAGGAGGTAGACGCAATGTCGAATGTCGACGATTCACAAGCGACGAGCAGGGTATTCGAGCAGATCCGCTTCTGGAAAATGCAAGAAAAAGACAGCACCTCCGTCATTCTGCAAGCGACACCTGGCCTTGAAGCGGAATATGTACACATGCTGCAAGCTTGGCAGCCGCTCTTCGCGCATACGGAGAGATTCACAAGCTCCTACTTGAACGCACAGGATTCCCTTGATCGTTCCTCTGATCACTCAGCCGCTTCCATCGGGGAAGATGAGGCTAGAGCAGTGCTGCAAGCAGCCATTCAGCAATCGAGAGAATACGTGGACCAGCTGCTGCAGCTGGCTTCCCGCAGTCAAGCCGCGCTTGGTAATCCGGTTGCGAGAACCGTAATTACTCATGCCGTAAGAGAGTCCAACTACTACTTAGGTACCGTAGGGGAAGAGCTGCAGGAGACTAGAGCTCCATCCAGCACGACCACGGCTCAAGTTCCGATTGGCGGTCATACCCTTCCCCCTCTGCCCTATCCCTATAATGCCCTCGAACCGTATATTGACGAAGCTACGATGCGCATCCATCATGATAAGCATCATCAATCCTATGTGGATGGCCTGAACAAGGCAGAGAAGGAGCTTGAGGCTGCGCGCAAGAGCGGCAACTTCGAGCTGGTGAAGCACTGGGAGAGGGAGCTTGCCTTCAACGGTGCGGGGCATTATCTTCATACGATCTTCTGGGACATCATGTCACCGCAGGGCGGAGGAGAAGCGACAGGTCCCATTGCAGCGCAGATTAAGAAGGACTTCGGCAGCTTCGAGGCGTTCAAGCAGCAGTTCACGGAGGCAGCCAGCAAGGTCGAGGGCAGCGGCTGGGCGATCCTAGTCTGGAGTCCGCGAAGCCGCAGGCTTGAGATTCTCATGGCGGAGAAGCATCAGAACCTGTCCCAGTGGGACGCCATTCCCTTGCTAGTACTCGATGTGTGGGAGCATGCGTATTACTTGAAGCATCAGAACAAGCGTCCCGAATACGTGAAGGACTGGTGGAACGTCGTCTATTGGCCTGCGGTCAATGATCGCTTCGAAGCTGCTCGCAAGCTCACTTGGGAGCCTTATTAACATGGTTAACTTAGCCGTAAAAAGCCCCGTGAGTCCAAATGGATGGGCTCACGGGGCTTTTGCTAAACTGCACAGCCTTATTGTACTACCGATCCACTAAGCTCGGTCTGCGACTTGCGCTCCTTCGTATAACGGTTCTCCGGTACAGGAATACCCAGATTGCCTCGCAGTGTATCCCCTTCGTACTCCGTCCGGAATACCCCTCGCTCCTGCAGGATAGGGACGACAAGGTCAACGAAGTCCTCTAACCCGTTCGGCACAGCAGTCGACAGCATGAAGCCGTCCGCTCCGCCTGCTTCGAACCATTCCTGCACACGATCAGCCACTTGCTCTGGCGTGCCGATGAACGATCCGCGCGGAGTGGCGGATTGCAGCGCTACCTGACGGAGCGTCAGCCCCTTCTCGCGCGCATTGCGCTTGATCTTGTCGGTCCCGCTCTGGAAGCTGTTGCGGCCGAGATCGCCGAGATCCGGGAATGGTGCATCAAGCTCATACTGCGTGAAGTCATGATGCTCGAAGAAGCGGCCCAGGTAGTTCAGCGCATTGTCGATCGTTACGAGACTGGCGACCTCTTGGTACTTGCGCTCCGCCTCCTCCTCCGTCCTGCCGATGATCGGTCCGATGCCAGGGAAGATCAGCACATGGTCGGGATTGCGCCCGAAGGATGCGGCTCTTGCCTTCACATCCTGATAGAAGGCGATCGCTTCCTCCAGCGTCTCCTGGCCCGTGAATATCGCATCGGCTTGCTTGGCAGCGTAATCCTTGCCTACTTCCGAAGCACCCGCTTGGAAAATAACCGGCCCACCCTGCTTCGATCTAGCAATATTAAGCGGACCTTGCACGGAGAAGAACTCTCCCTTGTGGTTCAGCGTATGGAGCTTCTCCTTGTCGAAGAACACGCCATTCTCCTTATCCCTCACGAAGGCATCATCTTCCCAAGAATCCCATAGCCCTCTCGTTACTTCTAGATACTCCTCGGCGATCCGATACCTCTTGCCATGGTCCGGGTGCTCAGACTTGCTGTAATTGAGTGCCGATCCCTCGAGCGGAGAGGTTACGACGTTCCAGCCCGCACGGCCTCCGCTGATGACATCCAGCGAGCCGAATTGTCGAGCGACGGTGAACGGCTCGCTGTATGAAGTAGATAACGTGCCTACGAGTCCGATATGGCGGCTAATAGAAGCCAGTGCGCTTAAGATCGTAATCGGCTCGAAGCGATTAAGGAAGTGCGGAATGGACTTCTCATTAATATAGAGGCCATCCGCGATGAAGATAAGATCAAGCTTGCCTGCCTCCGCCTTCTGTACCCAGCTCTTGTACAGGTCGAAGTTCACGCTGGCATCCGCGAGTACGTCCGGATGTCTCCACATTGCGGTATTGCCGCCTACTCCATGGAGCAGGGCTCCGAGCTTGAGCTGTCTTTTACCAGTACCAGTTCCAGTTCCAGTCCCCATATAATCTCCTCCTGTCTTGCTAGCCTACTCGGCTGCTGCTGCGAGTGCTGACTTCGTCCGTTCGATCTGCTTCAGATGGGTGTCCACATGGCTCGTGAAGGTGCGGACAATATCGGCAATCGTTACCGTATCTCCCTTGAAGTTGATGCCCGACTTGTCCCAATCCGCCTCGGTGAGACGGTCCAGCAGCTGGGCATTGTACGCAAGGCTAGCTTCATAGAAGCTCAGCAGGTCGGCTAGCTTGGCTTCATTCACCCGCTGTCCGCTGACCCAAGCGTCTTGATTGAAGGCTGGCAGCTGGACGGTCGTACCCGCGAGGATATCACGGATACGGAAGGAGACGACGATGCTGTGATCGACCAGATGGGCAATCACTTCCGCTACACTCCAAGCATCCGGAGAAGGCTTCCAATGCTGCTGCTCCTCAGTTGTATCTCGCACGGCATCAACCAGCCGATTGTAATTATAGCTATAGGCTTCAATATAGGTTCTGCTCATGAATGGTCCACCTTCCAAGTAAGAGATATGCTGCACTGTTAGGTCTAAGCTCTCTCCGCGAGCAGCCGCTGGGCAATGGCAGCGAGGAACGCTGCGCTCGGATCAATGGCTCGCTCATCGAGGTCGAAGGCGGGATGATGCCACTCCTGCTTGCCCGAGGTGCCGAGGAAGACGAACAGCCCGGGTACATGCCGCTGATAGATGGCGAAGTCCTCTCCGGCTAGCGAGGGAACCGGAGTGACTGCATGCAGCCCTAGAGCGCTGGCCGCTGCCTCTGCTTCCCTCGCCAGCCGCTCATCATTGACAACGGGCGGCGGGCCTTCGATCCAGCGTAGGCTCGCCGTCGTGCCATAGGCTGCGGCTACGCCTTGCACTACCTGCTCGAACCGCTTCAAGACATGGCTTCGAACCTCAGGATCGAAGCTGCGAATCGTCCCGTCGAGGATCGCCTTCTCCGGTATGACGTTCCAAGCGGTGCCGCTATGAAGCTTCGTGACGCTAATGACCGCGCTCTTCAGTGCGCTGACGTTGCGGCTGACGATCGCTTGCAAGGCGGTGACGATGTGCGAAGCGGTCACGATAGGATCGATGCCGGCTTCCGGCACCGCCGCATGAGAACCGAGTCCATCTACCTCCACTACGAAGCCATCCGCTGCGGCCATGATCGGGCCGCCCTTAATGCCAATCGTTCCAACGGGCAGATCTGGCTTATTATGAATGCCGACGATCGCCTGCACCCCTGCAAGTGCTCCGCTCTCGACAACTTGCCGGGCTCCCGTTGCCTTCTCCTCCGCTGGCTGGAAGATGAGCCTCACCGTCCCCTTCAGCTCACTCTCCCTCTCCTTCAACAGCGCAGCCGCGCCAAGCAGAACGGTCGTGTGGAAGTCATGCCCGCAGGCATGCATCCTGCCCTTCACTTCGGATGCGTACGCCAGCCCCGTATCCTCCTGAATCGGCAGGGCATCCATATCGGCCCTCAATGCGATGATTGGCCCTTCTCGCAGCCCGCCGACCTCTGCGATTAAGCCTGTGCGCAGCGAGTAATCGGCAATCCGCACGCCTGCTTCCGTCAGCCATGAACGAATGACCTCTGTCGTTCGGAATTCTTCGTTGGACAGCTCCGGATGACGATGAAGATCTCGACGAATGGCGATTAGCTGCTCGGACAGCTCGGCCCCCACCAACTGACTTTCCACCGTACTCATGATACAGACTCCAGCTCCAGCACCGCTTCCTGCAGCAGCTCGAAGGAACGAAGTCTGGCAGGGAAGGAGGATACATTCGTCGTAATGATGAATTCCTCTACTCCCGTCAATTCCTGCAGCGACTGCAGCTGCTGACGTACATGATCCTTGGTACCCTTGATGATCTGGGCTTCCTTCTCCTCAATCGTGAACGGCTCATTCGCTTGCCGGCCGTACTCCTCTCCTTGCTCGAGCGTACTGACGGTAACCGTCCTGCCGCTGGATAGATGCACCTTCACCAGCTTCTGCGGCGTAGCCAGCTCGCGAGCTTCCTCCTCTGTATCGGCTGCGAGTACGGCAAGGCCGATAATGACCTCCGGCTTCCTGCCTGTGCTGTGGTTGAAGCTCTCCCGATAAGCCTTAACAGCCTCGACTGTCGTGGATACCTCACCGTTAATGAACAGGGAGAATACGTAGGGCAGTCCCAGCTCAGCTGTGATTCTAGCACTGGCGACGCTTGCTCCCAGCACATACAGCTCTGGAGTGACTACCGGCTGCGGAGAGGCTTGAAGCCCCGCTAACGGATGATCTTCCGGCAAGGAGTTATGCAGATACTCTTCCAGCTGCTGAATCTTATCAGTCAAGGATGCCGCTTGTGTAATACCTTGCTGCAGAGCCTGCGTGCTGCGCGGGAGTCCCCCTGGCGCGCGGCCTACTCCTAGGTCGATTCGGCCCGGGGCCAAGGCCGACAGCAGATTGAAGTTCTCTGCTACCTTATACGGGCTGTAATGCTGGAGCATGACTCCGCCGGAGCCAAGCCGGATGCTATCCGTCTTCGCAATCAGGTACGAGATCAACACTTCCGGCGAAGACCCTGCCAGATGTGATGAATCATGATGCTCCGACACCCAGAAGCGCCGGAAGCCCAGCTTCTCTACCTTCTGTGCGAGTGCAACGGTGTGCGAGAGCGCATCGTGAGCGGTCTCCCCCGGGTAGATGGGGCTCTGGTCCAGCACGCTTAATGTAATGGCCATCATCATTCCTCCTAGATCGAATAGTTCAGTTCAGGTGTAATTCGCTTGAGGAACAGCTTCGTTCTCTCCTCGCGAGGCTGGTTGAACAGCTGGGCAGGCGTCCCTTCCTCGACAATGCTGCCTTCGTCCATGAACACCACATGGCTGGCCACATCCCTGGCGAAGCTCATCTCATGGGTGACGACAATCATCGTAATGCCTTCCTTGGCAATCCTTCTAATAACGCTTAGCACTTCGCCCACAAGCTCGGGATCCAAGGCAGATGTCGGCTCATCGAACAGGATGACTTCCGGCTCGAGCGCCAGCGCACGAGCGATGCCTACCCGCTGCTGCTGCCCGCCGGACAGCTGATTCGGATAGGCTTCAAGCTTGGCGCCAAGCCCAACCTTCTCGAGCAGAGCGATACTCCTCTTCTTCGCTTCCTCTCGAGGCAGCTTCTTGACGACTAACAGACCCTCCATCACATTCTCGAGAGCGGTCTTGTGCCTGAACAGATTGTACTGCTGGAATACCATAGCCGACTTCTGCCTAAGCGTATGGATATCCCGCTTGCCTGCCCGCTTGCACTCCAAGCTGTAATCCCCAATCTCGATCTTGCCATCACTGGGTTTCTCCAGATAGTTCACACAGCGAAGCAAGGTCGTCTTCCCCGAACCGCTCGGCCCTAAGATGACTACCACCTCACCCTTGTTCACCGTTAGATGAATATCCTTCAGCACTTGCTGCCGTCCGAATGACTTCGATATGCCCGTTAGCTTAATCATGCGACTCCACCTCGATTGTAGACGTTAATGCGACGTTCGATGAGACCGGTTATCCGCTCAATCCCTACGGTTAATCCCCAGAAGATGACAGCTGCCGCCAGATACGCTTCGAAGAACTTCCAATTCGTCGAGGCCACGATCTGCGCCTTCGCATTAATATCAACGACCGATACCGTGAAGGCGAGCGTGGAGCCATGAAGCATGCCGATAACGGAATTCGATAGATTCGGGAGCGCGGCCGCCAGTGCTTGAGGCAGCACAATTCGACGAAGAGCTTGAGACGTAGTCATCCCTATAGAATAGGCAGCCTCCATCTGTCCCCGGTTGACCGCGAGCAAGCCTGAGCGAATAACCTCAGACAGATAGGCACCCGCCGTAATCGAGAAGGAGATATAAGCGAATCCAATCATCGGAATGGATACGGAACGGAAGCTCCAGCCATAGTGTGCAGCCAGGCCGTCAATGATCATCGGGAGACTGAAGTAGATGAGCAGCAGATGGGTAAGCATGGGAGTTCCCCGGATAAAAGTCACGTAAGACACCGCAATCTGATGCAGCACGGGAACACGATACAGACGGATTAACGCAATCGTTAGCCCGATTAAGAACCCAACACTTACAGCAACGGCCGTAATCTTAAGCGTGGTAGGAATAGCCGTCAGCAGCTGCAGGAAGGCCGTCCATATGAAGGCGGGATCCAGCTTCATCTTCTAAGCACCTCCCTTATTGGTATCCAGCTCGCGAGTTACCTGCCTGAAGGACAAGTACTTGCGCAGACCGTAGGTTCTGCGAACCGGACTATCAGGACGCTCATGCCTCAGCAGGCGGCGCTCTGCGAGCAAGAGCAGCTTCTCCAGCGTGAAGCTAATGACAAGATAGACAAGGGCAAGAGCGAGATACGTCTCGATGAAGTGCTGGGTTAGCGTCCCTAGCGTCTCCGCCTTGCCCGTTATGTCCATGACGCCTAACGTGAAGGCAAGCGACGTATCCTTAAGCAGCGCGATGATCAGGTTAGAGAGAACAGGTACCCCTATGGCAACGGCCTGAGGCAGCACAATTCGGACGAAGGCTTGGTAGCCGGTCATGCCCATGGAATACGCGGCTTCCACCTGCCCCCTGTCCACCGCCATGACCGATGCCCGTATGAGTTCAGACACATAGGCTCCTGTGTGCAAGCCGTAGGTGAGAATAACGAAGACGAGCACCGGTGTCTTGGACATATCCACACCCGCCAGCTTCACCAGCTCGGGCAAGCCGTAATAGAACAAGAACAGCTGAATGAGAATCGGGGTTCCGCGGAAGAAGGAGATGTACACCTGCGACAGCCGCTCAAGGATAGGGATATGGTAGAGCCGCGGAAGAGCAACCAGGAATCCAACCAATATTCCCGTCAGCAGCGATCCAGCTACGATCAGCAGAGTAATGTTCAAGGTGGACAGCAGCTTAGGGATGAACTCGAATACATAGGAGATATCGAACGGATGACCACCCATCGTTTATGTCCACCTTTCCATCATCGTCTTATTTGGACTCCGAAGTGAAGTCTCCGCCCAGCCATTCCGTGCTCAGCTTGCCCAGTGTTCCGTCACCCTTCAGCTTCACTATAGCCGTATCAATGGCATCAGCCAGTTCCTTGCTCTCCGGCTCATCCTTGCGGAAGGTGAATAAGATATCCGCTTCAGAGAGCGGCTCTCCTGTTGTCTTCAGCTTGCCTTCCGGATCAATCAGCGAGAGCACGAAGTCTGCAGACAGCGTAGCATCGACACGGCCTGTTACCAATTGATTCACCGTATCATTGGCTCCATTGTTCTGGTACACGATCTCGATGGCGTTCTCATGCTCTTTGTTGTAATTTTCCAAGATCTGAGCTTGTGCGCTCGTTGCAGTCGTTAGTACCTTCTTGCCCTTCAGATCGTCCAGCGACTGAATGCTGTCATTCTCCTTCGTCACGACGATCTTGTTCCTCCAGTGTGCATAGGGCTCTTGGTTGAACAGATACTTCTGTTCCCGCTCCGGATTCTTCTCAATCTCATGGGCAACGAAGTCAATCTTATCCGTCTCCAGGCTAAGGAGCAGATTAGAGAAGTCCATCGTCTTGAATTCGAATTCGTATTCCGGAAGCTCTTCGTCAATCTTGCGGACAAGCTCCACATCGAACCCGGTCAGCTTGCCGTTCTCATCCAGGAAGCATACTTTTTTGAAGCCGGTACCTGTACCGACAATAATTTTTTTGACCTCAGCCTTTGGAGCATTTGCCGCTTCCGCCTTGTTCCCGCTCGCTGCCTGCTCGTTATTGCCTTCGTTTTTGCCATTAGCTCCGCAGCCGGCTAGAGCCGCTGATAATGCGAGTACGATTAATAATGAGAATGTCTTTTTCATTGCTAAAACCCCTCTGCCAGCTATTTTTATAAATCCTATCGTTTTAGTAAGGATTATAGCGATTACTTTATCACCGGCAGCGGCATGACGTCTAATAGAGTTTTTCTATAAGACGATTGCATTAATCTATTGTTATCCTATCTGAATAGTATGTATTATGGCAACAGTAGTCTTGAATGAGGTCTAATCTGAGAATGGAGTGAATCTACGATGGGATCCTCTTATGAATCCATCATTGTTCGAGACGCGGCGGATGATGAGCAAGCTGCCATTGCAGATGTGCTGTACAGCGCTTATGAACAATACGCCGATATATTGCCTGGTCCCCGCTGGGAGGAATATCGCACCTCCATTCTTCAGTCCGTCCATAGTGTGGGCCCCTATGCACGGATTGTAGCGGTGAGCGGAGAACAGATTGTAGGCAGCGTGCTGTTGTTCCTCTCATCAGACGCTGCTTACGGGAGACCAGAGCTGGGCCTGAACGCTCCTATCATCCGGCTGCTAGCCGTCGCGCCCTCTGCTCGAGGGCAGGGAATCGCTACTAAGCTGATAGGGGAAGCCGCTGCGCGAGCGCTTGAGCTGGGAGCGGCAACGCTCCACCTGCACACGTCCGATATGATGGCCTCAGCCGTCAAGCTATATGAACATCTTGGATTCGAGAGGCATTACGAGACCGATCTACTGAATGGGGAGACGCTGGTGAAGGGGTATTATCTCAAGCTGCGTCATGCTGCATGGCTTCAAGCAGGTCATGTGTAGCTGCTATTGCAACACAACAAGAGCCGTTCCTCTGAGCATGCGGAAGCATCCTGAGAGGAACGGCTCTATCTTGTTATAGGAGAGATTATACTATTGCTTAAGCAAGGCAAGGAATTCAGAGCGCAGGGAGGAGCTCGTCCGGAATTCGCCGCGAACGGCTGACGTTACCGTCTTGCTACCCGGCTTCTTCACGCCTCGAGCACACATGCACAGATGCTCCCCTTCCACGACGACCATGACGCCGGCCGGTTGAAGCTCTTGCTCAATAATGTTAGCAATCTGAGACGTAATTCTCTCTTGTACTTGCAGGCGCCGCGTAATGGCCTCCACGAGACGCGCGAGCTTGCTTAATCCGGCAATCTTGCCGCTCGGAATATATCCGATATGCGCCTTGCCGAAGAAGGGTGCCATATGATGCTCGCACTGGCTGTAATAGACGATATCACGTACGATAACGAGCTCTTCATGCTGTTCATCGAATGTCACGCCAAGCACTTCAGCCGGATCCACTTCATAGCCTGCGAATATCTCTTCGTACATTCGGGTCACGCGTGCCGGTGTCTCCAGCAGCCCTTCCCTCTCCACATCCTCGCCAACCAGCTTCAGTATCTCTCTGATGTGATATTCAATCTGCTCGCGGTTGTTCGTGACCTGTGAGTTGACGTAGTCTTTCCTTCCCGCCATCACGATCCATCCCTTCATTAGGCTTGCCTTAACTTACGAAGGACCCATCCTCCTAAGAGACCTGCACGTCTCTATCTGCGGCCGCGGCCTGGTCTCTGGTTGTGCGCTTGATTCTTCATCATGTGCTGGGCCTTCTGCATCTGCTGCTTGTTCAGATTATAGCCCATCTGCTTCGCCATCTTCTGAATCATCTCAGGATCATTCTGCATCTTCTCCAGCTGCTTGCGCAGATAGTACACCCCGATGAAAAAACCGCCAACCGCCCCTGCGATCAATGTAACGATTGGAATAATATAACTCCACATACTCTACGTTCACCGTGCCCTCTCTTACGTTACTAATTGGCTTAATCTCTAAGTCCGAATGAACCTAATATTAGCATGTTCGGCTGTTGTTCGCAAACCTTAGACAAGTGATTCGGATACGCAACAAGAAGGCTCTACCCATCCCTCTCCATCCAGTAAATTCCTTACCAATCCTCTGCTCCACCTAACAAAAAGAGCTACTCTGCAAGGCCAATAACCTCGCAAAAATAGCCCTATAATTCTAGGAGCTGACCTTGCATGCCTAAGACTGCTCATCCTTGCCGGCTTGCTGCAGCTGACGCAAATAATCATCCAGCCGATCCAATCGGTCTTCCCACATCTGACGGAACGTACCCAGCCAAGAGTCCATCTCCTGAAGCGGCTCCGATCTAAGCCTGTAATATCTTCGATTAGCATCCGGACGCACCTCGACAATCTCAGCTTCATTCAGCACCTTAAGGTGCTTCGATGCTTGAGGCTGTCTCATATGAAGCCGGTCCGCAATCTCCCCCACCGTCAGGGGACCTTCTCTCAACAGCTCTACGATCAGCAACCGGTTGGGTTCAGCTAGCGCACTGAGTGTTGTCGTATTCATCTCATCCCCCCGACTCTCCGCAAGCCAAGCTGCTCTACTTCACCTTGTTCCTTAAAATATACCCCTTCAGGAATATTCCTGTCAATGCAAGATGATCTGTTGAAGGGCTTGCTCGATTCGCATCTTCACTTCGGTATCCATCTCCTTGTGAAGGGCAGCAGCAAGCGCTGCTTCAGCCTCTGCTCCGCCTATTCGTCCAAGCGACCAAGCCGCAGTGCCGCGAAGCACAGGGCGCGGATCATCTGTAAGGATCCGCACCAGATGCGCAGCCGCACTCGGATCCTTGAAGTTGCCCAGCGCAATGACGCTGTTCCGCTGGATCGGCTTCTTCCCTCTCCAAGCGGATGACGTCGCTCCATAGCGGGAGGTGAATTCCTTGTTCCCCATCTCCAGCAAGGGTACGAGGAGCGGCTTCGCCAGCTCCGTATCCGGCTGCAGCTCCCGCTGATGCGTCCAGTTCTTGCCCCGATTCTCCGGGCATACCGTCTGACAAGTATCGCAGCCATACAGCCGGTTGCCGATCTTGCGCATGAGCTCATCCTCGACATAGCCCTTCGTCTGCGTGACGAAGGAGATGCAGCGCTGCGAATCGAGCTGTCCCGGACCAACTAACGCATCGGTCGGACAAGCGTCGATACACTTCGTGCATGATCCGCACCCTTCTTCAATCGGACTGTCCGGTGGAAGAGGCAGATTCGTAATCATCTCTCCCAGGTATACCCACGAGCCCCATTCCGGCGTAATGATCGAGCAGTTCTTAGCGCTCCAGCCGATGCCCGCACGTTCGGCTACCGCACGGTCTGAGAGCTCTCCCGTATCGACCATGCTCTCCGCACGCAGCTCCGGCACGCGCTCCCGCAGCCAAGCTTCGAGCCGCGCCAGCCGATCTCGCAATACCTTGTGATAGTCCGCGCCCCAGGCAGAGCGCGACATTACACCCCGCCTTGCCCCAGGCTCCGACTTCGGCGGAGATGGCAGCTTCGACGGATAGGCAACCGCGATCGCAATGATCGATTGCGGTCCGTCGAAGAGCAGCGCAGGCTCCGTGCGCTTGTCCAGATCCGGCTCCTCGAAGCCGGATTCCCTGCCAAGCTGGCGATGCCTGATCAACCTCTGCTTCAGCTCAGTGAACGGGGCAGCGGAAGCCACGCCAATCTTGTCAATGCCGAGCTCCGAAGCGGCAGCCCTCATCTCTTCCTTGAGCTCATCCCAGCGATTGCCTCCCGAGCATGCTAGGTCCGTGTAGTTCATAGATTCCTTCACGCTTCCTCTCCTTACTGCAGCAGCACGATAGTTATGGATAGACCTGCTAGCCTCAACCAGCCAAGGAGAGCTCTAAGTCTTGCCATGATTCACCCAGTCCTTGTAATACGTCAAGATTCTATCCTCATTGAAGGGCTCCTGTCTCTCACTGACGCGCTGCAGCAGAGCTTGAAGCCCCGCATGCACCCGCTCATCGACAATCTTCGGATAATGATAAGCCGCCTTATGCCTCTCATATTCCTCTTCGTCCACTACGAGCGTCTCCCCGTCTACGGTTCGGATGACATCCAGATCATAATCGATATAAGTAATGACATTCCCCTGCCGATATGGCGGAGAAGCGATATTGCAGTAGTAACGGATTCCTCCATCCTCAAGTAAGGCCACCACATTGAACCATTCCCCTGGGATAAAAAAAGAAACGGCAGGAACGCGGCTAATCCACTGCTTCCCGTCCGCCTCCTGAATCGGAGTCTGTTCATTGATAAGCACCATCATAGAGGACTCCGCGTGCTCAGGGAATAACCGCTGCGGCGGAATGAGTGCGTTGCAATGCCAAGTCCGATGAATATGCCCATTGTGCTTGAAGCTCTTAATGACACATTGCTGATACGCTGCCATCCTACTCTCCCTGTCCCCATTGATTGTCGTACATTAAGAAAAGCATATCTGACCACCAAAAGCAACGGCAGCCAGATATGCTCTTCTTAACCTTCTATTCTAGATGAACGATGGAGTTAACCTGCTACAATGCTAAGCTTCTGGAAAGAACGGAAAAAGTCATTCGCAGCGTAGCCAAGCGACTCGTATAGCGGCAGAACCGGTTCATTGTGCTCATCAGCTGTAATCATGATCTTCGTCACATTACGCTGCTCGAAGCGCACTCGAAGCGATTGAATGAGCGCCTTGCCGATTCCCTTCCGTTGATGAAGAGGGTCTACAGCGATGCGATAGTAGTAGCCTTTGTTGTTATCGATCGTTCCGATAATCATGCCCACAATAGAAGAATTCTCGGCAGCGACCAGGACAAGTTCACTATCCCAGGACAACTGGCGTGCAAATGCTTCCATCGTTTGTTCGTAGCACTCTTCGGTAAGAACATCCTGGAGAAGTGCAGTAACCGCGCTGTAATCGGACAACTGGAAGGAACGTACGTTCATCAATTAACACCTTCTATGCTTGTCATAGTGTTGCAAGTTTATAATATACGACAACTTTTAACGAAATCCTGCTTAAATCTTTAAAATTTCTTAAAAAAATTGAAGAAATCGCTGATTATCTCGTGAAAACGCTTAAATGGTATCGCTTACACGAGATATTTCGTTTTTTCATAGAGATTATGTATAGCTCCAGGGCAAAAGACGCACGTTATATCAGGTGCTGCGCGCTCCTTCTGCCCCGCCCCCTATGGTACTGATGACATCCTCTGCAGCTAGATTGTTAAGAAATGATGAAGAGTGTAGTCGAATAAGGAGGCCACTTCGTAGAGCTGCAGCTGCTCCAGCACAGATGCTGCTTCGTTGCTGGTCGAACCTTGCTGATGCTGCTGAACAAGACTCGTGAACTGGACGGCATCCCAAATGTCGGGCTGGCGGATGATAGACTGCAAGGAACTCTCAACGTGCGGCGTCAGTTGGCTAGACGAGATTAAGCTTGGCAGCTGGAGCGATGCCCGCTCATAGAGCCCGGTCATCGCCGGGTGATGGCCCGTCATACGGAACCAGTACTTCGCATTCGAATAGTCGCCTTCCATCCGATGGATAATGGCGTGCCAATACATGCCTGTAGAATCATCTTCAATCTGCTGCGCATACGCATGGGCTCGGTCGATGCTGTCGTTCCTTAGGTGCAGTCCGGTAAGCAGGGCAATTGTTGCAGGATGACTCGAATGAGGGAGCGTTAGGCTGCTGATCTGCTGGACCAGTGAAGGATTCCATACTTGCTTAGGCGAGAGGGGCTGAAGGCTTGTCCTCTGAGCCAATGTATCCAATACCGCTTGCAGCTCATTACTAGGGCGCATCGTGTCGTCACTTCCTTTTCGTTTTGACTCTATTCGACCACAGGAGGACGACTTTTGCAACAGCTTCAGGCATTTACAACACCTTAGCCGACTTTTGCAACTGCTTCAGGTATTTACAACACCTTAGCCCACTTTTGCAACAGCTTCAGGCATTTACAACACCTTAGCCGACTTTTGCAACAGCTTCAGGCATTTACAACACCTTAGCCGACTTTTGCAACAGCTTCAGGCATTTACAACACCTTAGCCGACTTTTGCAACTGTAATGTTGATTTATATAGTCGGATATTGGATAATAATACATGAACAATGACTACATACTAATTAGGAGGTTATGAATCTAATGGCTCACACACTACCTGCACTGCCTTATGCGAACAACGCACTTGAACCACATATTGATGCAACCACGATGGAGATCCACCACGATCGCCACCACAACGCATACGTAACGAACTTGAATGCGGCTCTTGAGTCCGCTCCTGAACTGCAAGGCAAGTCGATTGAAGAACTGATTGCTGACCTGGCAAGCGTGCCAGAAGCTATCCGTACCGCTGTCCGCAACAATGGCGGTGGACATGCTAACCACTCCCTATTCTGGGAGACAATCGGTCCTGAAGCTGGCGGCGCACCTGCTGGCGCACTTGCTTCCGCAATCGAGAGCGAACTGGGCGGCCTGGACACGTTCAAGGCTGACTTCGCTAAGGCTGCAGCTACTCGCTTCGGCAGCGGCTGGGCATGGCTTGCAGTTGGCAAGGATGGCAAGCTGAAGGTATACAGCCTTCCTAACCAAGACAGCCCGATCATGGAAGGCGACACGCCGCTCCTAGGTCTGGACGTATGGGAGCATGCTTACTACCTGAACTACCAGAACAAGCGCCCTGATTACATCGCAGCGTTCTGGAACGTAGTGAACTGGAACAAAGTCGGCAAGCGTTACGACGCTGCTGTGAAGTAAGGCATTTTGAAGTGTTGAGGCTGCGCCCTGTCATACGGGGCGCAGCTTTTTTTGGCGCGCGGTGGCGGGCTGCCTTCTGCACCTTATGGCGCCTTATGGCGCTCGCCGCCACACGCTTAGGAGCCTCGTCGCCATTCTGGTGCATTTCTGCACCTTATGGCGTTCGACGCCACTCGCTCGTCGCCATTCTGGTGCATTTCTGCACCTTATGGCGCCCCTCGCCGCTCGCTCGTCGCCATTCTGGTGCACTTTCTCCTAGGCCCCGTAATGGAACTGGAGTCTCTCCTAACAATCTATTATTCTATAGATAAGGGAGAGGATAGGGTATGAGGAAGAGGCCAAGTGTAGAAAAGCAGATAGAGATTGTGAAGGAAGCGATGTCTGGTGTGAAGGTGGGGGTCTTAGCGCGCATGTATGATGTCCACCCCGAAACGGTACGGAAATGGGTTCGAGCCTATCGTGACGATATTAGTCCAGAAGATATTCCAACACCAAGCGAGCACCTGGAAGAGCTCAAGCGGCTTCAGGAACTGGAAGAACGCT
>NZ_JBHSHW010000022.1:0-172389 GCF_042653305.1 Paenibacillus sp. GCM10023252 | reverse complement strand
AGCTGGTACAGTTAGCGTGATTGGTACCACGATAACGGCTGGAACGCTAACGACGGTAGAGAATGTGTTGGGAGCGACAATCACGGCAGGAACATTGTCCACCGTAGGCAGCGTGCTGGGAGCAACGATCACAGGTGGAACGCTGAACACAATCAATAGCATACTAGGAGTTACGATTACAGCTGGTACAGTTAGCGTGATTGGTGCCACGATAACGGCTGGAACGCTAACGACGGTAGAGAATGTGCTTGGCGCGACGATAACCGCAGGGACCTTGTCTACCGTAGGCAGCGTGCTTGGCGCGACAATCACGGCCGGAACGTTGTCCACCGTAGGCAGCGTGCTAGGAGCGACGATTACGGCAGGTACCCTTAGCAGCATAACCTCGATCTCGCAGAGGAGCTTCCAGGAGATTGCGAACACGGGCATTGTGACATCGAATGCCTTCACCCCGCTGCCAACTGTCACCACAAGCGTATTTGGCACATATTCTTATTTTGTATACAACCAAGGGCCTGGTATTAATGCAGTAGATGCCCGAGTGGAGATTAGCGCGAATGGATTGAACTGGTATACGGACGTAACGACTACGACTGGAATTGCGGTTGGGCTGACGGATGTTCTAGTACCCCAGCGCTTCCTGAAGTACACCAGACTATCCTATAAATCTCGTCTAGTTGGATTCCCATCCACGATTGATGTCTACTTCAACGGTCAAGGCAGCTAGTATCATTGCTACGTTGTTGCAGCTAGAACGGAGGATATTGCGATGCTGCTTGGTGTTCACCTGATTGCTCGTAATGAAGAGCGAGTTATAGGGCGCTGCCTAGACAGCTTGGCTGGCTATGTGGACGAGATTGTAGTGGGCGATACCGGTTCAACAGATGGTACGAAGGATATCGTGCGTCAATATGGAGCGAGAGTCGTTGATCTCACTTGGCAGGACGACTTCGCTGCAGCACGCAATGCTCTGCTGCTGCATAGCCGCACAATCTGGGTGCTGGTAATCGATGCCGACGAATGGGTGATGGACGGGGAGGCTATCCGTTCCGCCCGGGAGTGGCTTCGCAGCCAGCAGAGCTCGGCCGCCCGAGTGCAGATAGATAACTATACGAATGAGGAGCATACCGAGCTTGTATCCTATGAAGCGGTACGGTTGCTGCGTGCCGATCAGGGCTTGGAATATGCAGGTGCCATTCATGAGCAGCTAGTTAGGCCCTCATCCAGAGAGGGCCTGGCTAGCTATGCCTATGTTGATGGGCCTCTATGCGGAATTCGGCTCGGTCATGACGGTTATGTGCCACGTATAATGGCAGCCAAGGCGAAGGCAGAGCGGAACAGACGTATTCTGGAGGGGCAGTTAGCGCAGGGGATTGGGGGTGCTTTTGCAAGGTATAACATGGGAGTTACGCTCTGCCAGCTTGGTCGCTGGGGGGAGGCGTGCACGAGCTTCCTTGCCGCTTGCGAGAGTGTTCCGCTCTATGCTGCCTATCGGCCTGTGCTCATGCTGGATACCGGGAGAGCTATGCTTCAGACCGGCCAGCATGATGAGGCGGAGAGGCTGCTGAGGCCAGAGGCAGCAAGGTATTCCGACTATCCTGACCTGCAGCTGCTGTATGGTCAATGCCTGCAGCGGCTGGGCATGCTGCCTGAAGCAGCCGCTGCCTATCGGGCAGCTGTGCAGGCGGGACTGGAGCTGCAGAGGAGGCGAGGGACGGGCGGCTCCCATATGCCTGAAGCAACTGAAGTAACTGAGTTAACCCCAGCAGCAAAGTTAACTGAAGTAACTGAGTCAATTCCAGCAGTGGTGTCAACCCCAGCAGCTAGCCAAGCAACCCACTACATCCTGTCCAAGGGAGCGGCTACCTATCAAGCCTATACGGCTCTGGCGGATGTCACTCATCGACTTGGGGAAGCTGCGGAGGCTCTGAAGCTGTACATGGCAGCACTGCGGGAAGAGCCGACGCATGCAGATGCCCAGTCAGGGATGGCGAATCTGCTCCAGCAAGCGGGAATGAGCGACGAAGCTATCCATCATCATCTGGAGAGCTACATCGCTGCAGGCTATCAACAAGACTACACTAGGCTGCAGACAACTGTAGCTTCCAGGCTGACTGGAATTGGCGGATACATCGAAGCGCTGCCCCTATGGCGTTCTCAACTAGATGCACTGAACCCGGCACAGCGCAAGCAATATATAGAATGCCTAATGGGTACGGGGCAGTACGGCGAAGCAGCGAGGCTCCTTAGACTTCAGACGATGAACGGTGAGCCGGCGGATGAGCAGATGGAGCTGGACCTCATTCTATGCTGCTGGACAGAGGGGCATCTGGTGACAGGCTCCGCTGGGGTCGTATGGGGTGAGGAGCCTATGACATTCGAATTGCGGTTAGCCTTAATGTCGCGTGCTGTTCAGCTCGGGATGGTGAGATTGGCGGCGAAGCTAGCCAGTCGGGAGGAGCGGCTGGGGGAAGAGCTGGACCTGCTGCTCTACGATCAAGGATATGTCCAGGCCGCCGCCTATCGGCTGCTAGAGAGAATGGAGAGGGGGCCCCTGCTGCCCGCAGGATTATTCCGCCTAGCTGAGATTCTCTACAACCGGCACAATTACAATGAAGCGCTGGCACTCATGGAGCAGGCAGCGGAAGGTGTGACGGAGGCTGAACAGGAGCAAGCTGGCTCCCTCCGCACCCGGGCATATCTAGGGGAGGCTTCCTGCTGCGCAGCCTTGGCGCTGGAGGCTATTCAGCTGTTGTACCAAGGGGAGGCCGAGGCGGCTGTTCAGGATCGAGGGGCTCTGGACCGTGATGCGGTGAAGCTGAGAGCTTCCTTGCAGAGACTGCTCGGCACGGGCTGGAAGACAGAATGGAACGGCGTACAGAGGAGGCGAATGCAGGACCATGGCGGAGCGGAAGCTGATTTCCTTATGCATGATCGTGAAGAATGAGGAGGAGAATCTGCCGCGTTGTCTTCAGAGCGTGCATGGAGCGGTCGACGAGATCATCATTGTAGACACAGGCTCGGAGGACCGCACCGTGGAGATTGCCCAGCAATATGGCGCAGTCATCGTCACCACCCCTTGGCAGGATAACTTCGCCCAAGCACGCAATGCCGGCCTCTCTCAAGCTGCCGGAGACTGGATCTTGTTCTTGGATGCGGATGAAGAGCTCGAGCAAGGCTGCGCTGATCGGCTTCGCCACTATGCGGAGGGAGATGAGGCAGTTGCCTATCTCCTGCAGGTGTGGAACTACGGAGGAACAAGGGAGGATGGCGGAGCTGCCATTAATCCTGTGCTGCGAATGTTCCGCAATAGGCCCCAGCATCGGTTCGTCGGCCGCATTCACGAGCAGATTGCGGCACCGATTCTGGAACACAATGCGGAAGCGAAGTTCGAGTTAACCGATATCCGTATCCACCATTATGGCTATCACCCGAGGGCGGTAGCGGATCGAGACAAGGTTCAGCGTAACACCAAGCTTCTTGAGCAGACCCTGCTTGAGGAGCCTGGGCAGCCTTTTCACCTGTACAATCTGGGTGTGGAGTACTTGAGGAGCGGCAGAGCGGCAGATGCGCTTGCTTGCTTCCGTGCAGCGGAGGTGGCGGACAGCTTCCTGCACCTGAACTTCGCACATCTTGTACTCAAGTACCAAGTGCGCTGTCTGCTTGCACTAGGGGCCCTCGATGAGGCGCTTGAAGCGGCGTCGGGGGCAGCAGAGAAGTTCCATGACTATCCCGACATCTGGCATTACAAGGCCGCCGTATTCACTCAGCTTGGGAGGAATGCAGATGCTAGGGCGGCCGCTCAGAGAGCGCTGGAGCTCGGACCTGCCCAGGGTGCCTACCATACAGAGGATGGCATGGGAACCCATCAGACGGCTTATCTCCTTGGTCAGCTCTATGAGGCAGACTGGCTGCTGCCGCAAGCGGTCAAGGCGTATGAAGATGCGCTTCGGCTGAGCCCTGGCCAGCTTGCACCTCTATTGCGAATATGCCGCCTCATGAGTATAGAAGGCAAGGAACGGCTGCTTCTGCCTAGGCTGCAGGCAAGATTCGCTTGGCACACACCACAGGCGATGGAGCGGCTCGCGAACGCCCTGCGTGGCAGCGGGTGTTGGATCGCGCTGGAGAGCTGGACGCGTCTTCATCCCGAGGTGCAGGGAGCGGATGAAGGCGCGGGCGAGGGGACTTATATGGACTATGCGCGGAAGGCAGATCGTTACCTGAGTCAGTGCAATGAAGCAGCAGGCTTAGACCGTCCTAGTCGATGCTTGCAAGCCATTCGGCTGTTGCTGCCTATGTGAATAGATGACGGAGGGGGCGTGAGGAGATGAGCATGAAGCTGCCTATATCCCTCTGCATGATTGTGCGGGACGAGGAGGATATGTTAAGCGGGTGTCTGGCCTCTGCAGAGCCTTACGTGTCTGAGATCATTGTGGTAGATACGGGCTCTCGCGATGAGACCATTCCAATTGCTGAGTCCTATGGGGCAGTGGTTGTGAGGGCAGAGTGGGAGGATGACTTCTCAGGGGCACGCAATAGGGGGCTGGAGCTTGCGGAGCAGCCATGGATCCTCGTGCTGGATGCGGATGAGCGTCTGCTTCCTTGCAGCGAGCAGGTATGGGAACGGCTGCTGTCTCCACAGCAGACCACGCTTGGCTACTATGTCACGCTTAGCAGCCTGACTGGGGACGTATCTCAGCCTGCGGAGATTCGCGACATGGTCTGCCGCTTGTTCCGCAACGATCCTCAGATCAGGTTCGCAGGGACCATTCATGAAGAAGCGGCTACCTCTATTACAGCTATCGCAGCGGATGGGATAGGGATAGCGTATTGCCCGATTGTCATTCGGCATTATGGATACTTAGATGAGATGGTTACCCGTCGGGACAAAATAACCCGAAACCTAAGGCTCATCGAGCGAGCCTTGCATCTAGCACCGGAAGATCCGGTGCTTCGGTATGCGATGGGGGCGGAGAGCTTCGCGGCGGGGCGCATGGAGCAAGCTGTAGAATGGCTTGCTCCGCTGGCAGCTGAGCTGGAAGCCGAGCTGGCAACTGAGCTGGCAACCGAGTGTAATGGAGGGCTTGCTGCCGGTTGCCTAGTTGATGGCTCAGCGGATTGTTCAGCAGAGAGCTCTGCTGATGATGGCTCAGCGGGCAGCGGCTATGGCTCGGACCTGTTTTTGAAGCTGAGTCATGCTTACCGGCAGGCAGGGAGGCTGGCGGAGGCAGTAGAGTGGGCGAAGCGCGGAGTAAGGATGTACCCGGACTTCCCCGACCTGTACGAAGCTGCCGCTGCTGCACATCTTACGAATGGGCAGCCCGTAGAGGCGCTATTCGCCTATGAGGAAGCAATCGACGTTGGCACGTCCCCTCCTTACTATACTTCAGCTCCTGGAGCGGGAACGTATCGTGCGATGTACGGGGCGGGGCTTGCCTCCGAGCAAGTGGAGCAGTGGGTGCAGGCAGCAGCCTATTATGGCAGAGCTATACAGTTGCATTCGGCCTATTACCCAGCATGGGAGCGTCTGCTGCAGATGGCTAGCTGCAATGAACCTGTGTGGGCCGCGGTTGAGGAAGCCCTTGCACACTACTCGGCGCTTCTGCAGGGAAGCGGAGGGGTCCCGGACCTTAAGCTGCTGGAGCTCCTTACGGACTTGCCTGCAGAGAAGGCAACCGTCCTCTTGCTTCAACTGCTGCCGCTCACCTCAGCAGCTGAAGACACAGCTTGCTCCCCCCGCGATATGCTCGCGGGCGGCGCTGCACTTGCTGCCGCGGGCCGCTGGGCTGCCGCGTCAGACCGCTTCGCCTCCGCTGCCCGCGCTTCGGCGTCAGACCCCTTGCTCGCGCGGGCGGCGGCCTTCGGCCTGGCCGCAAGCTTCGCAGCACGATCCCGTGCGCATGCTGTTGCCGCACGGAACCCCGCAGGGGAGCGGTCAGCTTCGCTCCCCTTGCTGGAATTGGAGGCGGAGCTGCTTGTCCGCCTCCTCATTGCCATTTACCAGGGATGACGGAGCCGACGCTCCTTCCCTGGCTGCACTATCCCCCTCGCTCAGGCCGAAGGACGTGCGTCTATTTCGCTCCTTTTGCCCACTATACCCCTCGCTCAGGCCGAAGGACGTGCGTCTATTTCGCTCCTTTTGCCCACTGTCCCCCTCGCTCAGGCCGAAGGACGTGCGTCTATTTCGCTCCTTTTGCTCACTATCCCCCTTGCTCAGGCCGAGGAGCTCTCGTGCTCCTTTAGTCCACTATCCCTATAGCTCAGGAAGCATAATGTCGCTCCAATTGCTTACGTCGCATTGACCATAATCATTATCGCCCACAGCAATCACTGTACCATCTGATTGAAGTCCCACAGTATAGGCGCACCCCGCAGCAACTGCCACAATATCGCTCCAAGTAGTTACTTCACACTGCCCATACGCATTCCAACCAGCAGCAACTACGGTGCCGTCCGACTTAAGCCCGATTGTATGATTACTCCCCGCAGCTATAGCAATGATTCCATGCCATCCACTTACCTCACATTGCTCATACTTATTCAATCCCGTAGCTACCACAGTGCCGTCAGATTGAAGCCCTACCGAATGAAGATAACCCGCTGAAGCCGCCACTATGCCGCGCCAGTCGTTCACCTTGCTCTGACCATATCGATTATTACCTGCAGCCGCGACTGTTCCATCCAATCTAAGACCGATGGTATGCCAATCTCCCGCGGCTACTGCCACCATATCCCTCCAAGAGCTTATCTCGCATTGGCCCTCGTTATTTCTACCTGCAGCCACCACGGTTCCATCTGATCTAACCCCCACGGTGAAGCGCCAACCCGCGGCTACCGCCACAATATCGCTCCATCCGCTGACCTCGCATTGCTCGTGCTTGTTCCAGCCCACAGCCGCCACTGTACCGTCCGATCTTAGTCCAACTGTATGAGCATTGCCCGTGTTGGCAGCCATATGTACATTACCCGCCGCTACTGCCACCATATTACTCCATTCGCTTATGTCGCATTGACCATATGTATTGTCACCTACAGCGGTCACCCTGCCATCCAACCTCAGCCCAACCGTATGTCGATGACCCGCAGCTATTGTATCTTTAGGGCGCACCTTCACCTCTAACCCTCCCTCCCTCTCTCTGAAAAAAATCCAATCTCATACACAGCTCCCTGAGCTCCTCCTAGATTGGATTTTAATTCCACTGTAACGCAGTTCCTATCTGGATAACAAGGGATGGCTAGCTAATACCGAGTATGTATATTTTGCGCCTATCGACATTATCCCTTTCAGTCAGGAGAGGGCAGTTTTGGTCCTTTGCCCCACTATCCCCGTCGCTCAGTAATAGGTCTTCTTAAGGCGCAAGGCTTGCCGTCCCCCACCCTGACGGAAGGGGATAGTGAGGCAAAGGCAAGCACATCCCCCACCCTGACGGAAAGGGATAGTGTGGCAAGGCGCGCACAACCCCCCATCCTGACGGAAGGGGATAGTGTGGCAAGGCGCGCACACCCCCCCCACCCTGACGGAAGGGGATAGTGAGGCAAAGGCGCTCAGCGCCTCAGATCATCTGTTACTCTCCAAGCGGCCTAAGAGCAAGCTGGGCTTCGAGAATGTCCCTCCAGCGGGCCTGCCACTTCTGCAGGCGGAAGGAGTGGGCGGTTCGACGTGCCATACGGCCCATCATGCGGCGGGCAGAAGCATCCTGCAGCAGCTCGTCTATAGCGGGCAGCATGGCTTGTGCTGTCGGAGCGACGAGTCGTCCGTTCAAGCCGTCGATGACGATATCGTTAAGCCCGCCAATATTGGTTGCGACGACAGGTACGCCGCAGCTCATCGCTTCGAGACAGGAGAGTGAGGTGCCTTCAGAGAACAGGGTAGGAATGACGACCACATCGGCAGCGCGATAGGCTTCGCGCACCTCAGCGAATGTATAGGTCTGATGGATGATACGAGTCCGATGCGGATGGGCGGCCGTCCACAGGTGGAAGGCCGACGCTAGAGGCGTGCCCTCCACCAATTCACCTGCGAACTCAACCGTGAGCTGAGGGTGCAGAGCTAACAGCTCATTGCTGATCAGCATCATGAGGACAAGTCCCCGCTCGTAGCTGAGACGACGAGGGAACAGCAGTCTCAGCCTCGCATCCCCCTCTGGAGCAGCGGAGTTGGGCCTGCGCACAGGTGTGAACCAGTCTACATCGACGGGGTTAGGGAGGAGGGCAACCTGATCAGCATCCTCATAGACTGCAACCGATCGGCAATACGTCTGGAAGTGGCTGTCCACCGACACGACCAGCTCAAGCTGCTGCATCGCCTCTCCAATGTTGCGAGCGACATCCACCTTCGTCTGCAGAGGCAGATCATGACGGTCCCAGCTGACCCCATGGCAGATGGCTAGACTGCCTGAGCGGTACTTAATCGGGTGCCATATACAACTGGCATAGATAAGCAGAGAGTCGCTATCCGCAGAGTCAGCCATTCGCTCCATGCCTATAGCAATCTGCTCGGGATCGAAGGGGAAGCCCCGTACGAGACAGCCTTCATAGTCAACCTCGAATGCACCGTAATAGGAGAATTGATGGACGATGGGCGTCACCCCCATCTGTCTAATCAACTGACAGAGCAGATGAATATAACGCTCCAACCCACCCCCGAACGTCCGCTTCACATCGAAGTTATACCCGTCGAGATAGCTGTGGGTCAGTATCGTAATAGAGGGGGCCGTCATCTCTCGGACTCCTCCTCGCGCCACCTAACGAGATGAGGATCGGTGTCGAGTATAGAAGCATAATGAGCGAGGCTTCCCCATCGTCCGTCAGGGTCAAGCTTCATATATCGCTCGAACTTGGCCAGCCGCTCCTCCTCACTTCCAGCCCATCCCAGATGCTTCACACGCAGCTCTGTCCGCAGCCCCTGCAAGGCAGAGCAAGTGACCGGCAGCCGCGGCACATGATGATCCCACATCGGATAAGCATACGGGTAACCCGGCAGATAACGAACAAGCGTCATCGTATGCCGCTTGTGCAGATTCCACCACTCATCCTCTCTATAGTGAGAGAGAGAGCCCCAGAAGTCATATAGTCGGCAAGCAATCCAATCATACCTGTCCTGATTAATCAGCTCCCGAATCTGCTGCTTCGCTCTCGTCTCGTACAGCTCATCTGCATCGACTGCGAGCAGCCAGTCCGGGCTCGTCGCCGCCGCTTCGTCCCAGAGCCGCTTGCGCAGCTTCCATTCCTCTGCGAATAGAGGCTGCTCCAGACAGACCAGCTTAACAACCTTAGGGAATGAGCGGCACAGCTCTGCCGTACCGTCGCTGCTCGCATCATCTACGATTACGATCTCATCAACGAAGGAGGACAAGTCGGCCAGTACGGCCTCTAGATAACGACCTTCTTCATTACGCACTTGCAGCATGGCGGTCAGCTTGTTGCCCGTGCTTTGGCGAAGCAGTAACCGCTTCTGTTCCACTCCCTCGTTACCTGTTGTCTCAACGTGCATGCTCGGTCTCTCCTTCCGCTAATCGTATGGCTGCCGCTTCTATGGTAATAATCTCTGCTAGATTAGCTAAGCAGTCCTGCCGGTATACGGCTGCCTCCAGCAGCTTGTGAATGGACGCATGGCGCTCCCCTTGAAGCAGCAGCACGGTTCCTTCGAGCAGAGCCTGCTCCTGCTTGCTGGCAGGAGAGGGTCGCGGCTCTCCGCTTGTGAGCAGCAACGCCTGCTCAAGCCTGCCGGTCTGGAGGTAAGTATCCTGCAGGATGCGCTTCGCATCCAGGCTGTGATCAGCAAGCTGCAGCAGCAGCGGAAGGGCTTCGTTATAGTCGTCATTCAACCGGAACAGAACGGCTCGAGCCAGCTCCTCCTGTCCGGAATCGAGCCAGTTGAACAACTGGTGGACGACAGCATGCTCTCCCTCGGATTGCGCTGCAATCTCGTAGGTTCGGATGGCTTGCTCCGTCTGGCCAAGCTTCAATTGAATGGCGGATAGGAATAGGTAATGGCTCTTCAGCGCATGCTCATTGCCTTGCATAATCTCCCGCACATACGCCTCTACTATAGCAGTCTGCGCTTCCTGCAAGTCTCCCGTTAGATAACGATAGATGGAGTAATAGTAGGATGAGGTCGCTTCCGTAGGGTCGGAAGCGGCAATCCCTCTGCACCGTTCTGCGCGAATATGCTGCTGCAGCCGCAGGAGCGGGGAAGGGTCGAAGCCTTCCAGCACCCAGTCGAGGGCCTGCACAGCGAGCCGGTCGCTGACCGGATCTGTGCCGTCCATCAGAGCAACTGCGCTCCTGCGGAAGCATTGCTCGAAGTAGAATGGCTCTGTCGGTGCGATGACCAGATCTCCTCTGGCACAGAGCCAGTCCCGGTACTTGCGCCAGAGGGAATCCGAACCATAGTCATCGGTTAGGAGGACGGTCAGCTTAGCTGCTCCTAGCGGCAGAGCTTCTAGAATCCACGCTGGATGCATGACGATGGTCAGCAGCAGTTCCTTCGGGAGCTGCAGCTCTCGAAGCTCATGTATGGATAAGGCGGTCATTGAAGTGCCAGCCTCAGACGGCAAGGGTGCACTTGTAATGAAGTAGAGGCGATGCTTGCTTCTTAGACTAAGCAGGAACTTCCGAATAACAGGCGATAGTTCGGTCCATGCGCAAGGAGGGAATACGACAACCGAGCTTTCCATGACGAGTTCACCATCCGTATCTCTTGTTCTGACTGTAGCTTATGGGCGAATGACTAGAAATGTGCAAACCAGTCAAGCCTTCTTATATTTTTGCGAGATTTTGTGTATGATAGAGGGATAGTAATTTTACGTGGGAAAGGTTGGTCGCCATGGAGATCAAGACATCATCTTCTAACTTTATTAAGAACATTGTCGTAGAAGACTTGGAGCAAGGCGTAGTGAAGGAAGTCGTGACCCGGTTCCCTCCGGAGCCTAACGGGTATCTCCATATTGGCCATGCCAAGTCGATCTGCATTAACTTCGAGCTTGCCGATGACTTCAAGGGCCGCACGAATCTAAGGTTCGATGATACGAATCCGGTGAAGGAAGATACGGAATATGTGGAATCTATTCAAGAGGACGTGCGCTGGCTAGGATTCGAATGGGACGAGCTTCGCTTCGCTTCGGATTACTTCGAAGAGCTGTATGACCGGGCTGTGTTGCTTATTCGCAAGGGCAAGGCCTACGTCGACGACCTGACGGCTGACCAGATGCGCGAGCTGCGCGGCACGCTGACCGAGCCTGGCAAGGACAGTCCTTATCGTAACCGCAGTGTGGAAGAGAACCTGGATCTGTTCGCTCGCATGCGCGCGGGTGAGTTCAAGGACGGGGAGAAGGTGCTTCGCGCCAAGATCGATATGGCTTCGCCGAATATGAACCTCCGCGATCCAGCGCTGTATCGTATTCTGCATGCCCATCATCACCGTACCGGTGACAAGTGGTGCATCTATCCGATGTACGACTACGCGCATCCGCTAAGCGACGCGATTGAAGGGGTCACACATTCCATCTGTACCCTTGAATTCGAAGACCACCGTCCACTGTATGATTGGACGATTGCGGAATGCGAGATGGAATCGGTGCCTCGCCAGTATGAGTTCGGCCGCCTTAATGTGACGAACACGGTCATGAGCAAGCGCAAGCTGAAGCTGCTCGTGGACGAGAAGGTCGTGGACGGGTGGGATGACCCGCGGATGCCGACGATTAGCGGCATGCGCCGCAAGGGCTTCACCGCTGAAGCGCTGCGTGAATTCTGCAGAGAGCTGGGTGTGACCCGCGGCGGCGGCTTCGTCGATGAACGGATGCTTGAGCACTACATCCGCGAGGACCTGAAGCTGAAGGCGCTTCGCACGATGGCCATTCTGCGCCCGTTGAAGGTCGTCATTACGAACTACCCGGAAGGGCAGATCGAGCAGCTTGAAGCTGAGAATAACGCAGAGAATGAAGAGATGGGCTCCCGTCATATTCCATTCTCCCGCGTGCTCTACATCGAGCAGGACGACTTCATGGAGAATCCGCCGAGCAAGTACTTCCGCCTGTTCCCTGGTAATGAGGTGCGTCTGAAGCATGCGTACTTCATTACCTGTCAGGAAGTCATTAAGGATGCCGAAGGCAATGTAGTCGAGCTGCACTGCACCTATGATCCCGAGACGAAGAGCGGATCTGGCTTCACCGGACGCAAGGTCAAGGGGACGATTCACTGGGTCGAAGCGACCCAAGCCGTGCCGGCGGACTTCCGCCTCTATGAGCCGCTCATTACGAGCGAAGCAGAGGAGGAAGGCAAGCCATTCCTGGAGTGCATTAACCCGAATTCACTAGAATTGCTGAACGGCTTCGTGGAGCGCAATATGCAAGGCGCGGCAGGGGGAGAGAAGTTCCAGTTCTTCCGCCACGGTTACTTCGGTGTTGACCCGAAGGATACGACCGAGCAGAAGCTGGTATTCAACCGCATTGTCTCCTTGAAAAGCTCCTTCGACCCGTCGAAGGCGTAGCAACAAGAGCACAAGGCCTGCCGCCATCATAGCGGCATGGCCTATAGGTGAACAAGAAGCCCGCCGGCACACAAGTGCTTTGGCGGGCTTGTTTTGTTTTTTTATTTTTTTTAACCCGTGTGGGTCACCGATAATTCGGCATGTATGGTATAATCTGGGGACTACATACTAACAGATTATGAAGCTGAGTGGGGGAGTAGCATGGCAGGTCGCACAGCGGTACGAGGGTTAATATTGGCAGGGGGCAGAAGCTCCCGAATGGGGGAGGATAAGGCGCTGCTGAAGGTCGGAGGGAAGCTCTTGCTTGAGGCATTGGTGGATCAGCTTGCACCATGGTGTGACAGCGTTATGGTTGCCGTCGGTGATGCGGACAGGGAAGAACGGTACCGCTTGGAGCTCGGGGCGGCTGCCGAGCAGGTAGAGTTCGTTCACGATCAATACCCTCGGTGCGGACCGCTATCCGGCATGCATGCTGGACTTCGTCACATGAGTGAAGGTTATGCCTTCGTCATCGCCTGTGATATGCCCGTCATCTCCATGCCGTTGGTCTCGCGACTGCAGCAGCATATCCCGGACGGGGCGGCTATTATCTATGCGAACAAGGAGCCGATGCATGCCTTCTATCATTCGCGAGCAGCTGAGCAGGTAGAAGCAAGCCTCTTAGCTGGTGAATATAGATTAATGAATCTGCTAGCCAAGCTTGATTCGCTAGAGGTGGAATGGACGGATATAGAGGAGGAGGGCGCAAGCCCCTTCCTCAACTTGAACACACCGGAGGACTACGCTCGTTATAGGAGGAAGGCTGCTCCTGTGACAGAATCGGAGGGGACGTTATGAACGGAACGTTGCAGAAGCACAGCGGCCTCATCATCAGCTTATTAGTCTTGGGAATGGCGTCGTTAACAAGCCTGATGCTCGTCGACCTGTTCACCTTCCGGCCGCGCCCGAATGGGCACTTCTCTGGCAACGGGAATCCAGCCCTGCTGTTCGTATTCCTGCTAGTTCCACTGTATGCCGTCTGGCTGGGGCTGGTGGGCCGTGCTTCCTATCTCTTCTTCGGAGAAGGGCTGACACGAGGGGAGGAGCGGCTTGGCATTGTGGTTCTATTGATCCTGCTGCTGCTCCTGCAAGCCTTCATCGCTTACGGCTATGCACATCTCATCTTCCATTCCTTAGGTTCGACCTCGGACCCTGAGGCGACTTTTGCAGGGAGCAGGGGAATGAATCAATATACGAATACCGCTTATGTGAATCTCATTACGTATACGATAGGCACTATTATCGCAATTCTTGCAGGTTACGTGTTTGCTCTGCTTCGGAGGAGGAATTAGATGACTTTCCAGACGAGGAATTCACCGCGAGTTCCGGGAGTTATTGTTTACACAATCTACCTAGGGTGGGCCCTTTATCAATATCTCGTCTTGTTTCGAGACAACTTCTTATCTGGAATCTTCGGCATTGTATACCTTATTCTAGTGTGCATTCTCATTGCCTTCGCCATCTATCGGGCATTCGACAAGCCTGCACCGCTGACATTGGCAGATGACTCCCTTCAGATCAGTCCTATCACACTGACAGCTAATCAGGTCAAGGTTATCTACATTAGTGGATACTTCAAGCCCGTGATCGGCATTAAGCCGGTCGGTAAGCAGCTGGTACCGATCCCCTTGTCCTTCCGCTTCATCAGAGAGCAGGAGGACGAGGGGATTAAGGAGCTTGAGCGCTGGGCTGAGCGGAACAAGGTCAAGCTGAGCAGGACAAAGTTCATGAGATGGTTGTAGGGGGGCTATGAAGTGAATAGCAATTTTGTCCAATACATGACTAGGAGCCCAGTTCCTAAGGGTTTTTTAGTTGTAAATATGGTGTTTGTTTTTATATATGTTTACCTGTTCTATTTAACCTTGGATTGGACGAGCATCCTGACGTATTTGTATATTGCACTTATTATATTCATGTCAGGTTACCTCTACCAAGTCATTGTTAGA
This sequence comes from Paenibacillus sp. GCM10023252, assembly GCF_042653305.1. Classification (NCBI taxonomy): domain Bacteria; kingdom Bacillati; phylum Bacillota; class Bacilli; order Caryophanales; family Paenibacillaceae; genus Paenibacillus; species Paenibacillus sp. GCM10023252. The sequence goes on along the minus strand of NZ_JBHSHW010000022.1, from coordinate 157,914 downwards.
GCCTTCGAACCTCCTTCACTTCTAGTGATGAATAGTGAGGCTATTCAGAGAGAAGGGCAGACCTTATTGGCTGCTGATATTCATTGTATTTACCAGGAGGGTGCCTTCCGTCCTATCATTGGAATTAGTCTTGTAGGGGAGAAAAAGGTACCAGTACACCTATGCTTCCGGTTTACCGCGGAAGACTCGGATGCTGGAGTGCAGCATCTACAGAAGTGGGCAAGGAATCATCAGATTCCGTATCGCTGGAGACCATTCGCAAGACAACTTAGGAGGCAAGAGCATTGACATCATCGAACTCGGCTGCTGAGAAGGTCGTCTACGTCGACACCAAGCAGGCAGCACTTACAACGAACACCCTTCCTGTAGAGCATGCCCATCCCGTGAAGACTTGGCATCGCTATTGGGCGAGGATGCTTGATATTCTTTTTTTCACCATGGTTATTCAGATCATTGCTGCCCTTATACCAGCCTATCAGCCAGGTCTCTGGATGGGATTGCTGGAGAACGTGATTATTCTCATTCTATACATACCTGTAGAGGCGCTGCTGATGTCTGGAATTGGCACGACTTGCGGGAAGTGGCTGTTCAACATTGTGGTTAGGCGCACTGGGGATGATGGTAAGTTAACTTATGTGGAAGCGCTCATGAGAGGCTATACCGTAATCTGGCGAGGACTGGGCCTATCTATTCCGTTCATTAATCTGCTATGTCTGCTGAATGCGCAATATGATCTGCGTGCGAAGGGGACGACGAGCTGGGATCAGGACCGCTTCCTCGTTATGCATGAGAGGATGGGCTGGCTGCGCAAGATGGCCTCTGTACTGCTCGTTATCGGCTATGTCTGCCTGTGGTTCGGGGACTTCTACATCCGGATAAGTCATATATAGTAGAGTGTGGTTCGACTATACGAGCAATAACAGTTGAGGGGCGTTACACGGGTGGAAATGAGTGAAGAGAAGAGCAGGCCGATCATCGTCCTGCTGCATGAGATCTATGGCGTGAATGCATTCATGGACAGCGTGAAGGGTACATACGAAGCACAGGGCTATGAAGTGATGTGCCCGAATCTGCTGGGTCGAGAGTCATTCAGCTATGAGGATGAAGCCTTGGCTTACAAGTACTACATGGGTGAGATTGGCTTGAACCAAGCACTCGATCAGGTGAAGCAGCTCCTGCTCGGGCAGCAGACGCAGCAGCGACAGGTTCTCCTCATCGGCTACAGTGTAGGAGCTACCCTGGCCTGGTTATGCAGCACGGAGCCGCAGGTGTGCGGAGTAATCGGGTATTACGGATCGCGAATTCGCGATTATACGGAGCTGTCCCCGGCTTGTCCCGTCTTGTTATTCCTAGCGGAGCAGGAATCTTCCTTCGAGCCCGCTGTGCTGCAGCAGCAGCTGGCTTGCAAGGAGAGGGTTGCGGTGAGCATGATGAATGGAGGGCACGGGTATGCGGACCCATATTCTCTTCATTATAACGAGGAGCTGGCGGTTCAGAGCCAGGAGCTGGCTGAGAGGTGGATGGAGGAGCGTATTGCAGAATAGGGAGGAGAATGCCGATGATCGTCGTCTATCTATTCGCCGGAGCGGCGGTGTTGTACCTGATCATCTACTTGGCCGTCATTACGGCGATGAATGACTCTAAGTCGACGAAGCTGCTCTCCGACATTCAGCAGCTGCTGCAAGAGAAGCAGGAGGTCGAAGCGACTGACAAGGAGCGGGTGCAGAGTAGGGATGAACTGTAACGATGGAGGGATACAGTAACTTCCTGCTGCTTCGATACGTCTCTAATGACAAGAACGATATTGGAGAGGGTGTAGAATGACGGGAATGGAGTGCTGCTTATGAGCGAGGTCATTAATTATTACACTTCCTTCGGTGAACGGGAGTGGAGCCGATTGGAGCGGGAGCCGCTCGAGTTCCTTGTGAATTGGCATTACATTCGGAAGTATCTGCCACCTGAGGGACTTGTGATGGACAATGGAGCTGGTCCAGGGCGTTATGCTATGGAGCTCGCCGTTCTTGGCTATCGGGTTACGCTCACTGATCTCACCCCAGGACTGGTGCAGCTTGCTGAGAGGAAGGCAGATGAGCTCAAGTTAAGCCGTTCATTCGATGGATTCCATGTTGCTAATGCTACGAATCTTAGCTTCATCTCGAATCATACCTATGATGCATCTCTCATGCTCGGCCCTCTCTATCACTTGCAGCAGGTCGAGGAGAGGGAAGCGGCGATGGCAGAGCTGAACCGGGTCACTAAGCCGGGCGGCGTTGTTTTCATTGCTATACGGAGCAGGCTTAATCATATGCTGACTTCACTTCTGCATCCGGAGAGTTGGAAGCCGAATAATCAAGTCGATGCTATCGAGCGATTTATGGAGACGGGATTATTTAATCATGCGGATGAGGGCAGGTATACGGGAGCTTACTTCTACAACGTGGAAGATATTCGTCCGTTCATGGAGAGCCATGGCTTCGACACCTTGGAGCTGATTGGGTCAACTAACGCAGGCGCTGTTCTCAGAGAGGACCAGTGGGCGCATTGGCGGGCCAAGGGTGAAGAGGAGTATGCCAAGCTCGTTCAGATGCTTATTCGGACGGCTTCAGAGCCTTCGCTGCTGGGGATGTCCTCTCATCTCCTGTACATCGGACGGAAGCGCTAATGGAACAACCAGTTCATATAGATACTTTATATAGATACTTAATTATCAAAAAATAAAACGAAAAGTTGCGGTAGAGGGAGAGGCTGCTGATGTATTCGGGACAATCGTGGAATGTATGGACCTCGGGAGATGAGGTGCTTAACTTCTGTATCTATGTCGGCTGTGCTTACGGGGTATTCGAATCGCATGACCGGAACAGGTACAGCTGTTGGCCCAATCAGAGCTTGCTGCGGGCAGAGGACGACCTCATGACGATCAAGCAGAATTGGCATCAATGGTGGACGAAGGTCGTTGCGATGAAGGCAGACCGTGTGGTGCGTAAGCAGTACCCTGCCTCACCTGCCCTAGTAGCCCCTTACTTCACAGCAGAATGTCCGATACTTCGAGCTTGCTGCGAGCGGGCATGGGAGCCATTCCAGCAATGGTGGTACATGCCGGCCGGCGGCCAGAGTGCCATCTACTACTGGGAGAGCGCTCCGCATATTCCTAGCTATATCTCGGAGTTCGAGCGTGAGATGGGTCGCAAGTCTAAGCCTTTTCAGCTTCAGATTGATCTGGTCTACACCGGTCTGAATAACCCGATTGAGCCAGCTCCCAATTACATCATATTCCCCGTAGGCCCCCTTCTCATTGATAAGGAGTGGTGGATGGAGCGGCTGAGGAGGATGGGGTAGGTGAACGAAGTGGTCCAGATGGAGGAATCGGACATCGATAAGAGTACTGGGCGAAGGCGGTTATCTTGGTACTTACTGTTTTGGTTAGTTTCGTATGCCATCATTCATTTGGTTTTATTTTTTATAATCTATGTCATGGACAGTGACTTCTCCTTCCTATCGGTACCCTCTGTCATGCTCCCCTTACTCTTCACCTTCATTATCATAGTAGCCGAGTGGCGAAGCGCGGCCGTACTTAATCGCTCCCGCCCGTTCATCGTGGCAGTTGCTCTGCTCTGTGTGCTCATCTCAGCGGTTCCCATGTATCGCTTATCCATGAACGAATACTACTCGTGGTTCACAGTCAGCAAGTGGGAGCAGCTTCCAATGAAGAGGCACATCATGATGGATAGCCTGCTGAAGAAGCATAAGCTCGTGGGGATGGAGAGAGATGAAGTAGAAGCGCTTCTGGGCGAAGGGGAGGAGTCTACCGAGATTGGGGAGACTGGTGCAATAACGACGACCTATCTAATAGGCTCAGTCATGATTGACCCCGTCTTCCTGGATATTGAATACCATTCTAATCGAATAGTATCAGCCTACCATATTAGACACCACGAGTAGCGAGCTCTAACTTAGCATGACGACGGAATCCAGTGAGTGTAGTATAATATGGACAAGTTGGTTCACAATTGGAGCTAGACTTAAGTTAGAGCGAATCCTAACCTTGAAGAGGAGGCGTTGCCGCTTGACGAGAGGGAAGTTGATCTATAACTTGGTCAGTGTCGTGTTGGTCGTCGCATTAGTCATGCTGATTAGTCTATTCATTAAGGATTATTGCATAGAGAGCTTAGAGATGACCCCATCGCAGACGAACAAGGTGCTGCTCCTCATGTACATCGTTAGCATTGCGACCGCTATCGGCGGGTGGGGGCTGGAACTGCTTAAGCATCGTCTCGTTGATCGTAAATAAAATAAACGGTACCCATACAATAGACACTTTGAGATAAGTGCTATCGTGTGGGTACCTTTTTATAGTCTAGAGACATACCCACTCCGTCCCATAGTAATTCCCTCCGTGTATGATGCCGTTCATTTGTCTCCTACTTTATGCTCCCAGTAACTAGTGCTTGTGACTCTTATCGAAAATCTCAGATGAGATACAATTTATCTGTTCATGAAAATTATTCCTACAACCTAGAAAGTGAGATGATGGAGCAGTGAAGAACGTAAGTTGGCGCAATAAACTGGGTGGAAAAGTGCTTCCTTGGTTAGTTGCAATTGGAATTGTGACGACTGGGGGAGTGCTGTACTCGGACATTGCAGAGGGGCATGGCTACATCCAGCAGCCGGCGAGCCGCGCAGTGCTGGGGGGAGCGAACAATGTGGGCGCTGTTCAGTATGAGCCCCAGAGTCTGGAAGCGCCTAAGGGCTTCCCTGAGGGCGGCCCCGCTGATGGGAAGATTGCTTCTGCAGGAGGTCTGTTCGGAGGAGTACTGGATGAGCAGACAAGCACGCGCTGGATTAAGCATGAGATGACAGGCGGTATCAACGAATTCACGTGGTATAAGACAGCGGCCCACAAGACGTCCAAGTGGCATTATTATATAACCACCAAGACCTGGAACCCGAACGCCCCGCTGAAGCGTTCCGACCTGGAGCACATCGCTACTATTCAGCATGACGGCTCGAACCCTGCCCAGACTGTCACTCACAGAGTGAACATTCCAACAGACCGCAGCGGGTATCATGTGATTCTTGCGGTATGGGATATTGCGGATACTGCGAATGCTTTCTACAATGTCATTGATGTGAATCTGAAGAATGGAAGCGTTGTGGTTCCGCCGGATACAGTAGCTCCTTCTGCTCCAACGAATCTGCATGTGATGAATACCGCCTCCAATGAAGTGAATGTGATGTGGATGCAAGCTTCCGATAACACAGGAGTGAGCCATTATGTCGTATATCGTGCAGACAACAATGGAACGGCTCGGCAGATCGGAACATCCGATACAACAAGCTTCAAAGATACTTCGGTACAACCAGGCAGCAAGTACTCCTATTATGTGGTGGCTGTAGATCGTGCCGGCAACGCTTCACAATCCAGCAACGTCATCCATGTGAACACTCCGGCAGTAGAACAACCGAATCCGACGGACCCCGATACGGTTAAGCCTTCTGTTGTAACCGGCTTGCATACGATGTCAGTGACACATGGGAGCGTCGATGTGATGTGGAATGCGGGTTATGACAATGTAGGTGTGAAGCACTACGTGGTGTATCGCAACGGTGTAGAGCTAGGCATTGCTGCGGGAACTTCGTATCTGGACACAACTGTGCAGCCCCAAGCGACCTACCAGTATACCGTCGTTGCGGTAGATGCAGCTGGCAATCGGTCGAATCCGAGTACAACGCTATCGGTAACGACACCTGCTAAGCCTGAATTGCCGTCGGTTCCCGAATGGAATGCGTATAGCACCTATACCGTCGGGACGAGAGTACAATACAAGGGTGTGGTGTATCAAGCTCGTGTCACGTATACAGGCCACGGAGATCCGAGCTGGAATCCGGAATCGGCATTGTCTCTATGGCTCCCAGTGAAGTAAATCATGTAAGGCGGCAGCGATAATCGCTGCCGCCTTCATCTCTGTAGGAGCTCCATTGCACGCATACTGACCTAACATCATGACTTGTTCTCCAGCGACTCCCGAGCGACACGCTCCACGCGCACGGTGCAGATCTTGAACTCCGGCATCCGCGAGATGGGATGCAGGGCATCGCTGGTGAGCTGGTTCACCGACAGCTCGCCGCCCCAGTGGAAGGGCACGAAGATCGTTGAGCGGTGGATGCTCTCCGTGATCTTCACCTCGAACACGAGCGAGCCGCGGCGCGTCGTCAGCCGCACCCGGTCGCCGAGCCTCAGGCGCAGCCGCTCGGCCACAACCGGGTGAAGCTCGGCGACAGGCACCGCCGCCTTCTTCAGCAGCGCAGGAGTCCGGCGAGTCTGCGCGCCGCTGAGGTAGTGATTGCCGAGGCGGCCGGTCGTCAGGATGTACGGATACTCCGTACAGACGGTCTCCGCCGGCAATCCCGGCGTAATGCCATGCAGACGCGCACGGCCGTCGGCATGGTAATAACGGCCATCCTCGAACATGCGAGGGGTGCCGGGATGGTCTGGGGCAGGGCAGGGCCAGAATAGGCCGCCGCTGCCCCGAAGCCGGTCATAGCTCATGCCGCTGTAGTCGGCCTTGCCGCCTGCCGTTGCCCGGCAGAGTTCAGCGAATACATCTTCCGGTGATTCGTACCGGAAGTATTCGCCTCTGCCGAGCCGTTCAGCCAGCTGCGAGATCAGCTGGTAATCCGGCATGCTTGCGCCGGGCGAAGCCAAGGCGCCGGGCCGGTGGAACACCCGCCCTTCGAGGTTCGTCAGCGTGCCCTCTGCCTCGAGGAAGGAGGAGCCGGGCAGCAGCCAGTGGGCATACTCGGCGGTCTCCGTCTCGAACAGATCCACGACGACGAGCAGCTCCAGCCGCTCCAGCGCCTCCTTCACCCGCTTGCTGTTCGGGCAGGAGACGAGCGGATTCGAGCCGAGCACGATCATGGCCTTGATCTCTCCATCGAGCACGCGGTCGAACAGCTCGTACGCCGACACCCCCTTGCCTGGCAGCTCCGCAGGATCGATGCCCCAGACGCCGGCGACATGCTCCCGCGCAGCAGGATCATCGATCATGCGGTAGCCTGGAAGCTGATCCGCCTTCTGCCCATGCTCGCGGCCGCCTTGTCCATTAGCTTGGCCGGTGACGGCGCCGAAGCCGCAGCCTGGCTTGCCCATCTTGCCTGTGAGCAGACATAAGTTCATATAGTTGAGCGTATGCTCCACGCCGTTCACCTGCTGCTCTACTCCGCGAGCCGTCAGCACGATACCCGTCTCCGCCTTGGCGAAGCCTCTGGCGATAGCGCGGATGAGCTCTGCAGGAACGGCCGTATAGCCGGATACCGTCTCTGGCGAATAGCCCCGTACCGCTGCGCGGATATCCTCCAAGCCATTCGTATGGTCACGAACGTAATGACGATCGTACAGCTGCTCCTCTAGAATGACGTAGAGCAGCGCGTTCACGAATACCGAATCGAAGCCCGGCTGCAAGCTGACATGGACATCCCCGAGCTTGGAGGTCATCGTCTGCCTAGGGTCAATCGTGACGATGACGGCGCCATTCTTCTTCGCAGCGACCAGGTAAGGGGTCATCGTAGGCTGGCATTCGGCAATATTCGTGCCTGCTAGAATAATATACTTCGCGAGCGGAATATCATCGAGCGGAATGGTAAGTCCCCGGTCAACGCCGAAGGCGCGCATGCCAGCCGCTGCTGCAGAGGACATGCAGAAGCGGCCGTTGTAGTCGATATAGCGGGTGCGCAGCGCGACACGGGCGAACTTGCCCAGCAGGTAACACACTTCATTCGTCAAGGAGCCGCCCCCGAATACAGACACCGCATCTGGTCCATGCTCCTGCTGAATATGCTGCAAGCGACTCGCAATATCATCCAGCGCGTCGTCCATCGTGCTAACCGACCAAGCTCTTCCCGGACCCGCAGCGCCATAGTCCCGGCGGAGAGGCGTCAGCAGCCGATCCGGATGCTGGGCGTGGACGAGTGAGTTCAAGCCCTTCTGACAGAGACGGCCGGTCGCCACAGGGAAGGAGGAGCTGGGCTTCACCTCCCAGCCGGAAGGATTCTCCGCCGGTAGGAGCTCCATGCCACACTGCATACTGCAGTAGCAGCAGTGCGTCTTCACTCGCTGGTTCAGTTGTTGGTCTTCCTGGATGGGGGCAGCCGTCATCTGTTCGTTCCTCCTTCAACCGTCGACATCATCTATTACATCAAGCAGATCGCCTATATCCTCCCCGTCCCAGATGGACATAGAGCTATCCCTCCTCATTCTCGGTCCCGGTGCCAGGCGTCCTGATTAGGAAGCAAGCGTATCTTGCGTGAGCGCCTTGCCGCCCTGACCGATCCATGACTTCTTCCAACCAATCTGCACGATCATAATCATCACGATACAAGCAAGCGCAATGCCGCTCAGGATGAGGAAGCCAGGCGTATAGGAGCCCGTTGTCAGCTTCATATTGCCTAGAATCTTAGGCAGGAAGTAGCCGCCGAGGCCGCCCGCCGCGCCGACAATGCCCGTTACGATGCCAATCTCATTCTGGAACCGCTGCGGCACGAGCTGGAACACAGCCCCATTGCCCATCCCCATCCCCATCATCGCGATGAACAGCAGCCCTACCATGAGTCCGAGCGGAGGGAGGGAGGAGACACAGGCCAGCATAATCCCGACGACTCCGTACAGCACGAACAGCATCCGAATACCGCCGAACTTATCCGCCAGCCAGCCCCCTACCGGTCGGAAGAAGCTGCCCGCGATGACGCAGATCGTAGCGAAGTCCGCAGCGCGAACGGCACTAAGCCCATATTGTGTGTTGAAAAAAATCGTCAAATAATTCGCCATCCCGACAAAACCGCCGAACGTCACACTGTACATAATACAGAACACCCACGTATCCTTCTGGCTCAGAATCGAGGCATAATCCTTCAGCTTCTTCGGAGCGGGCTGGTTCGGACTGTCCTTCGCCAGCAGGCTGAAGACCAGGAACACCACAACGATTGGAATGAGAGCGAAGCCGAACACGACATGCCAGGAGCCGTAATGCTCGGCAATTCGGTTAGCGAAGAGCGTCGTGAACACGGTGCCGCTGTTGCCGGCGCCGGCGATACCCATAGCGAGCCCTTGATATTGCGGCGGATACCAGCGGGAGGCGAGCGGCAGAGCAGCGGCGAAGGAAGCGCCGGCTACGCCGAGCAGCAGGGCGACAATGTGCAGCTCCTGCAAGGAATCAGCGAACTGCCAGCCCCATACGAGCGGAACCATCGTAATGATCATCCCGATCTGTCCGGTCCGCTTCGGTCCGATATAATCGGTCATGAAGCCGAGCACGAGACGTAGGATGGAGCCTCCCAATATAGGCAGGGCAACGAGATTCGCCTTCTGAGCGGCATCCATCTGGTAATCATTCATGATGACGACAGCGAGCGGGCCGAGCAGCACCCAGATCATGAAGCTAACGTCGAAGTATAGGAAGGAACTGAGCAGAGAAGGACTGTGACCGCTTTTTAGGAAACCATCACGATTCATCATACAACATTACTCCTTTGGCTTTTGGAATTTTAGATGGATTGCATCATAAAAGGCCGCATAACAATCCCCAGTAGAGGATTGAAAATGCGGCCTCATTGCCTGACGGCGGCACGACATTGTGCCAGCCGGAATTCGTTTCGTTCACGTCCTTGTGAGCTTAACCGAATTATAGGGGACGTCTTGCGGGTATGTCAAGATAGTTAACATGAATTATTTTGTGAAAAGAATTCGAAGCCGCCATCACCCATGAATGAGCTGATACACCTTCACAATGTTCATCGCAATGTCCCCAATCCTCTTCCGCTCATTCATCGCTTGCTTGCGCAGGAAGTCATAGGCTTCCGCCTCGGATATGCCCTTAATCTCGCACAGCACGGACTTCGCTTGATCAATCCACTTGCGCTCCTCGAGCCGCTGCATGAGCTGCTCGCGCTCCTCGCCCCAGCGCTTGCGCTGCAGGAAGCAGCGGACGCCCCAGCGCAGTGCATACTGCATCTCGTATGCCGTCATGGAGGGGAATAGCAGACCGTCAAGTGAATACCCCCAGTCCATCTCGCGTGGCAGCTCCTGCTTCGCGCAGCTGTACCAGAAGATCGGCAGCTTGCGCATCCGGACAGCGGAATTCTGCCATTCATTCATCTTCTCCAGCGGAACATGCAGCACGACTGCATCTGCCACCGAGATCAGCCTCTGAGATTCCTCTTCATTCTTCGCAAGATGCAGCGTCCTGCAGTTCTGCTGCAGCTGGGCCACCTGGGCATCGGGATGACCATTCGTAATTAGCAGGATTGTTGACAGCATTGAAGCAATCACCTCTTAGATTCCTTACTCATAGCCTTCTCTCACTCTAACACGGACTGGCAAAGTTGTAAGTTAATATAACACGGCTCCCCAGCTCTGTCGACGTAAAAAGGTGAGTACCCTCAGGGAAATAGAGTTCCTTCAACTATGGGAGAATAACTAACTTCATTATTGAATCTTGGCACATAGAAGAGAGATTCATATTTTTATGTTAACTATATTGACATGAAATTTGCTGGGAGGTATACTTTAGTCAAATTTATACGCAGTCGACACAACGGCGTGTCGCATCCAATTCGGCAACGAGGCCTATCTTTATGTGGTTTTTTTACACATGGGGATAGGCCTTCTTATGTACAGGAGGAATAGCTGATGATGAAGTCCAGATTAGTAATGATTGGCAATGGGATGGCCGGGGTGTCGTTCGTCGAACAACTGTTGAAGCTGAATCCGAATCGGTACCAGATTACGATTATTGGCGCAGAGCCGCATCCGAACTACAACCGCATCATGCTCTCGTCGGTGCTGGCCGGTGACGCGACGATGCAGGACATCGTGCTGAACGACTGGAGCTGGTATGAGCAGAACGGCATCACGCTGCATACGGGCCAGACGGTTACGGAAGTGAATACGACCGAACAGGTCGTAGTGACACGGGAAGGGCTGTCCCTTCCTTATGATGAGCTGGTGCTGGCCATCGGCTCGCTGCCGTTCATGCTTCCGCTGCCAGGCGCAGACAAGGAAGGGGTCATCGCCTTCCGCGATATTAAGGACTGCGAGACGATGATCGAGACGGCGAAGAATTACCGCAAGGCGATCGTCATCGGCGGCGGCCTGCTCGGCATTGAAGCGGCCAGAGGCTTGCTGAATCTGGGGATGGAAGTTAGTGTGGTGCATATTTTCAAGTACCTCATGGAACGTCAGCTTGATGATACGGCCTCAAGACTGCTGCAGGAGGAGCTGGAGCGCCAGGGCATGAAGTTCCTGCTGGAGCAGCAGTCAGACAGCATCCTCGGGGAGGATCGCGTGAAGGGACTCCGGTTCAAGGACGGTACTGAAGAAGAAGCGGACCTCATCGTCATGGCGGTCGGTATCCGGCCGAATGTACAGCTGGCGAAGGATGCAGGCATTGAAGTGAATCGGGGCATCGTCGTGAATGACTATATGCAGACCAGTATTCCGAATGTGTATTCGGTAGGGGAATGCGCGGAGCATCGCGGCATGGTATATGGATTAGTTGCACCGCTCTATGAGCAAGGCGCTATCCTCGCTAAGAAGCTGGCAGGTGTAGACAGCGAAGGCTATCAGGGCTCGGTCTTGTCGACGAAGCTGAAGGTGTCCGGCGTGAACGTCTTCTCCGCAGGAGACTTCGCGGATGCTCCGGGTACGAAGGCGCTTCGTGTACAGGATGACCTGGACGGTGTATATAAGAAGGTCGTGTTCAAGGAGGGCAAGGTCGTCGGTTCCGTTCTGTTCGGCGATACGTCTGAAGGCTCGCGGATGTTCGCACTTATTCGCAGTGGCGAGGACTTCTCCGGCAGGGAGAAGGAAGTGCTGTTCGGAGCAGGGGGCGGCGGTAAGCCTGCTAGCACGGCGGATCTGGTTGCCACGATGAGTCTGGATGAGATCGTCTGCGGCTGCAACGGCGTCACCAAGGAGACGATTGTCGAGGCGATTACGGAGAAGGGCTGCGTCAGTGTGCAGGAGATTAAGGCGTGCACGAAGGCGTCGGGCTCCTGCGGCGGCTGTAAGCCTCTTGTTGAAGCGATTCTGCTGAATACGGTTGGTGCGGATCAAGTGGTTGCAGCGAAGGAAGGCATCTGCAGCTGCACGGCGCATACGAGGGACGAAGTCGTTGCTTCTATTAAGGAGATGCATCTGACGACGACGAAGGAAGTCATGCATGTGCTGGAATGGAGCAATCCGGAGGGCTGCTCGAAGTGCCGTCCTGCCATTAATTACTACCTGGGCATGATCTATCCGGAGGATCACGAGGATGAGCCGGAATCCCGGTTCGTCAACGAGCGCAACCACGCGAATATACAGAAGGACGGCACGTTCTCCGTGGTTCCTCGAATCTACGGCGGGGTTACGACTCCAGAGGATCTGAAGCGGATCGCGACGGTTGCAGAGAAGTACGAGGTCCCCTTGGTTAAAATAACCGGAGGCCAGAGAATCGACCTTCTCGGCGTCAAAAAAGAAGATCTTCCGAACGTCTGGAAGGAGCTTGATATGCCTTCTGGCTATGCTTACGGGAAGTCGCTGCGGACGGTGAAGACTTGCGTCGGCAATACGTTCTGCCGGTTCGGCACCCAGGATGCCATCAAGATGGGCATCGATATGGAGAAGCGGTTCGAGCGGCTGAACACGCCGCATAAGGTGAAGCTGGCGGTGTCAGGCTGCCCGCGGAACTGCGCGGAAGCGACGATTAAGGATCTTGGCGTCGTCGCGATCGACGGCGGATGGGAGATCTATGTTGCCGGCAACGGCGGTACGAGAGTGCGTGCTGCTGATCTGCTGACGAAGGTGAAGACGGAGGAAGAAGTGCTGGAGTGGACGGGGGCCTACCTGCAATATTACCGGGAGACGGCGAACTTCGGGGAGCGTACGAGCGAATGGTCCGTCCGCGTAGGCCTAGATACAATCAAGGCGGCGCTGTCGGAGCAATCCGAGCGTGACGCGCTCGTTGAGCGGATTGACAAGACGCTTGGCCTGACGAAGGATCCTTGGCAGCAGATTATTGAGAGCGATGAGCTCCGCAAGGCATTCGACGCGCTGACTGGCCCGGTGGCTCCAGAAGCGGCTGCGGCTGGAGAGCCGGGAGCTTAGCATAACGAGGACTCATGCTTGAGGGTTGCCGGCGTAGCTGCTGAACGAGCTGAGTCTCCGCCGGAGTAGGCGTAACAGCAGATATTAGCTTAACTGGTTGGGCTGGCTAACGGAACGGACAGACGTTATTTCACAGTAAACAGCCAATATGGAAGAGCTAACGGAACTGGATGCTCTTATTGTGCAATACACAGCCGTATACCTCTCGATGTTAGCCTAATAAGGTCGCTTAGTTCCGTTAGGTAATGAGAATGTTGCTATATAGACCGAATAAGGGCTGTAGGTTCCGTTAGACACCTAGCCAATCAGACATAACAATAGCGATAGTTGGCGGCATGCCCGACTAATCCGCTAGTAGACTTACTGCATCGGTCCCCATCATATTGGAATGATTGGTTCGATGGGATTCTTCTTGAAGCTGTTCCTTTACTAGGGATGCAGATGGTTAGTGAGAGGGCTGGAATCACATGGAGGGAGAGGTTAGGATGAATGAATTCATCGTGGGTCATATATCGGAATGGGAGGAGAGGCGCAGCCGCGTGCTGCGCTTCGGCGATCTGGAGCTGGCGTTGTTCCTGCTGAGCGACGGGACCGTTAAGGCCGTAGAGAACAGCTGCCCGCATAAGCAGGGGAAGCTGTCCGAGGGTATGGTGTGCGACCATCATGTCTATTGCCCTCTTCATGATTGGAAGATTGATCTGAGAGACGGCAAGGTGCAGGATCCGGATGATGGCTGCGTGACGACGTTCCCAGCCAAGGTGGACGCTGGAGGCAATGTGGTGTTGCAGATTGATATCATGCGCTATCGGGCGGGGTAGTGGTTGATAGTTAGATTAGGCCGGTGGGCAACCATGGAGAGCCTATCATACAGTAGTAGAGATGGAGTGCAGATGTAGATAGAGAGTGAGTTCGGTCTTTTTTTTATCGAAGGGGAGGGGTGGCCATGGCTCGGTTAGAGGGAATTCGGATTGCAGTTACCGGTCCGCGCAAGGCGGAGGAGATGAGCAAGATGGTCGGCAAGTTCGGAGGAACGGCGGTCATTCGTCCAGCTCAGGGAACGGTGTTCCTGGATGACTCTTCTATAGAAGAGCAGCTGGGTGAGCTTATCCGCAGGCCTGCGGATTGGATGCTGCTGACGACTGGTGTCGGGACGGAGGCTCTTGTGCAGACGGCCGAGAAGCTGGGACTGCTGGAGCAATTCCTGGAGACGCTGGGTCGGATGAAGCTGGCCGCCCGCGGCTACAAGACCGTCGGCGTCCTTCGCAAGCTCGGGCTAACGCCGACTGTCCGAGATGACGACGGGACAACAGCCGGATTGCTGCGTGCGATGGACGACTATGAGTTGCAGGATGCTAGAGTAGTGCTTCAGCTCTATGGCGATCCCGCCCCTCGAGTTACCGGAGCCTTGGCCGCCCGCGGTGCGGTATGTGAGGAGCTGCTGCCTTATCGGCATATTCCGCCCGAAGGCGATGTAGTTGAGAGATTGATAGGTGAGATCGTGGCTGGCGAGGTGGATTCGGTTGCTTTTACGAGTACGGTGCAGGTTCGGTATGTGATGGGTTCGGCCGTTCAGCTCGGTCTGTATGAGCAGGTGCTGGCAGCGTTCGAGGGTCCGGTGCTCGCAACAGCCGTTGGCAAGGTAACCGCGGAGGCGCTTCAAGAGGAAGGCATCGAACGGATCCTCTATCCCGAGGAAGAACGGATGGGCAGCATGGTGGTTGCGATGTCGAAGTACTTCGGCAAGGGGGGCGGCTCGCTTGCTGCCGAGGAGCGTGAGGCTGTGGTGCGGGCGAATGAGGCTGGGGAGTGCTCGAGGGAACAGGGAGTGGGCTGCCTGAGATAAGATCTCCCTATCGTGGTTGTCCAGTAGTGAACCTGAGTGAAAACAACTGCCATGGCAGCACAGGGGAGTGGCGAAGCTGCCCAGCGTCTGCAGCTGCGAGCGAGCGGTGGGCGTCCAGGCTCCGCCCTCGACACGAGTGCAAGTAAGAACCGCCTAGGGTGCTTGGCGGTTCTTTTTGCGCTGCGCAGCCGACATGGGGCGGCGGCTGCCCCGCGGAGCAGCAATAGCATCGCAATGTGATGCTGCAGGGAGCAGACGGGGGTAGTTGAGCGCAATAGCATCACAATGTGATGCTGCAGGGAGCAGACGGGGGTAGTTGAGCGCAATAGCATCACAATGTGATGCTGCAGGGAGCAGACGGGGGTAGTTGAGCGCAATAGCATCACAATGTGATGCTGCAGTGTGCAGGCGGGGGTAGTTGAGCGCAATAGCATCACAATGTGATGCTGCAGGGAGCAGACGGGGGTAGTTGAGCGCAATAGCATCACAATGTGATGCTGCACGGTGCAGACGGGGGTAGTTGAGCGCAATAGCATCACAATGTGATGCTGCAGTGTGCAGGCGAGTGTAGTTGGGCTCAATAGCATCACAATGTGATGCTGCAATCCGCTGGGGAGCGCAGTTCGCTGCAGTAGCATCCAATAGAGATGCACCTGAATGGCGGTCCGGCCTCGGCGGGCGGGCCAACGAGGTGCAAAAATGCACCTGAATGGCGGTCCGGCCCTGGCGGGCGGGTCAACGAGGTGCAAAAATGCACCTGAATGGCGGTCCGGCCTCGGCGGGCGGGCCAACGAGGTGCAAAAATGCACCTGAATGGCGGTCCGGCCCTGGCGGGCGGGCCAACGAGGTGCAAAAATGCACCTGAATGACGATCCAGCCCTGGCGGGCGGGCCAACGAGGTGTGCTCGCTAAGCAGCAGCGCCCTACACCTGCCGCTACCCTTCATTCCACCCTTGACAACGTAGAGGAAGGGGGATAGAATGATTTTCATAAGGGCAACCTAACGTTCGTTAGGAACAAGAACAGCGCGGCTGAGACGAAGAAGGCAACTTAGCTCTCCTACATGCACGGGTAACAACAAGCTCTTCTACATGCACGAGGTAACAACGAGCTCCACCTATTATCTACTAAGAGGTGAATAACCATGTCCGATATACATCCACCTTCAGTGCCGTCGTCAACACACTCAGCTGCCACAACCTCCGACCGGATCAAGCAGGAGGCGCTTGGATGCTTCCTGGAGTCCGGCTACGAGGGAGCATCCATGTCTGAGATCGCCAGGGCAGTGGGCATTAAGACACCATCTATCTACGCTCACTTCAAGTCGAAGGAGCAGCTGTTCATGGAGCTTGTCCACGATGTCTTGCGCGACGAACACCTCCAGCTGTCAGCCAGCATTCCGCTGAAGGAGGGCCAAGACGCAGTTGGTCAACTTCGAGCAGTATATGATTTATTCACGAACCTGAATCAACTGACGACCGGGCAAGCGTTCCTCAAGAGAACGATGCTCGTCCCTCCAAGGCATCTGAAGGAGGAGCTGCAGCGGCTGTTCTTGCAATATGAGACGGAGTATACCGACTATCTGCACACGATTATGCACAGAGGGCCATCCGGCCAGGCATCGCTGTCGCAAGCGGAGATCGATTGGATGATTGCCGTGTTCTTCGCTTATACAGATGGGCTGCTGGTGGAATACCAACTATACAATGAGGAGCTGTATGAAGCTCGCAAGGAGCTGCTGTGGGAAGCCTTGCTTGAGACCTGGGCAGCCAGAGAGGATGGATAGAAGATGGGTTGGATGTACTTGTTATTCGCAGGGGTGCTAGAGGTAGGCTGGTCCTTCGGGCTTAAGTATTCTGAAGGCTTCACGAAGCTCGTTCCAAGCCTCATTACGGTTGTCTTGCTTGCGCTCAGCTTCATGCTGTTCGCCAGGGCGATGCGTACCATTGAGATCGGCACGGCTTATGCGGTGTTCACTGGGATCGGGACGGTGGGAACGGTCATTGTCGGAATTGCTATCTTAGATGAGCCGTTCGACATGGTTAAGCTGTTGTTCGTAGCGATTCTAATTGCGGGGATTGTCGGGCTGAAGCTCGTCTCCAAGGATAAGAAGGCCGAGACAGCAGGTTAATGCATTTATTTGTAATCATGTAAAAAATAAGGGGTGTGTAACCATCATGGCATGGATTTTTCTACTCATATCAGGGCTGGGCGAGGTAGGCGGGGTTACGTTCATGAAGCTGTCGAACGGCTTCCGCAACTGGAAGGGCACCGTCGGCGCAGTGTTATTCGGCTTCATCTCCTTCTACTTCCTATCGAAGGCGCTGCAGGACATTCCAATCTCTACGGCGTATGGAATATGGACCGGAATCGGATCCGTGGGGAGCGTTCTGTTAGGTATGCTGGTGTTCAAGGAGTCGAAGGATCTGCGCAAGATTCTGTTCGTCCTCATGATTATCACAGGGGTTGTCGGACTGAAGTTCGTCGGAGGCGGCGGTCATTAAGGCTGAAGACCGTGACATTCGAGCAACTCGGGCGAATATCGCGGTCTTCGTTACGCCAGCAGCTATTCCAGCATATAGGATAATGTTGTAAACTAATATTCGTTATAGTCCATTAATAGAGGTGAACACCATTAATCCATCCCAACTATCCGAGCTGACCGCCCTTGTCGAGGGGCAGCTCATTCCAGGCCTGCAGCTCATGAGCGAATCTGACTGCGAGCCGATCAAGGTGACACATACTCCCAAACCGTGGAAGGTGCTGGGAGCCGGTAACTACGCTGGCGTATTCGCCCATCCCGATTGGGAGGACGCGGTCGTGAAGGTGTACGCTCCGGGCCGAGAAGGCTGGGAGAGCGAGCTGGAAGTATACAGCAAGCTGGGCAGCCATCCCGCCTACTCCGAGTGCTACGGCTCTGGCATCCACCAAGGCCGCCAATACCTAATTCTTAAGAGAATCAGAGGGATGACGCTATACAACTGTGTGCTTCACGGCATACTTATTCCCCAGAGCGTCATTCATGATATAGATGAAGCATTAGACTATGCGAGAACTCAGGGGCTTCATCCCCATGACGTCCATGGCAAGAATATTATGATCGCAGACGGCAGAGGGCTCGTCGTCGATGTGTCAGACTTCCTGAAGGAGCAGCCATGCGGCATGTGGGATGACTTGAAGAAGGCATACAACCGCATCTACATGCCATTCTTGTCCAGGCGGACAGTACCGGTCCCGGAATGGGTGATGGATGGCGTCCGCAAGGGATATCGCTATCTCCGGAACGCCGCCCTGACGGGCAAGTCCTCTTAGCCGAACATGCGCGAGCAGCGTAATACAGGCCAGCTCCCCTTAGCCGAAGCCATCAATGGACGATCATCTAGGCCGGACGTGCAACCTGCAGCAGCAAGCCAAGCATCTCTTCCTTCGGATAAGCACCAGACAGTGCATAGCGATTGTTGAATATCAGGTAAGGAACGCCCGTGATCCCCAGCTTCTTCCCACGCTGCAGACTGGCCTGCACCAGCTCCTCGCCATCACCTGACTGCAGCCGCTGCTCCAGCTCTTCCGGCGAGAGACCGATTCCCTGAGCAAGCGCGAGCAGAACGGTCAGCGACCCGATATCAGCTCCTTCTTCGAAGTAAGCGCTGCTGAGCCGCTGGACCAGCTCTTCCTGCTTGTGGGCCGGCGTGATGGCTAGCAAGCGATGGGCGAGTCTGGAATTCGGAGCAACCGTAATGCGGTCGAACGCCAGGGTTACGCCGACAGCAGCCCCGGCAGCGGCGGTAGACGCCGTAATGCGGGCAACCGCCTCAGCCCCGCCCATCTTCTTCTCCATCATCTTAAGGAATGGTTCGCCCTCTGGCGGGATATCAGGGTCTAGGATGAAGGAATAATATCGAATCGTTACCGTCTCATCATGACTCTGGCGCCATTCGTCCAGCGCATCATGCAGATTTCTCACACCGATACGGCACCAAGGGCATACGAAGTCAAGATACACGTCTATGTGCATGGATGCAGGTCTCCTTCAAGGGTGTAGTATAGGCTTGTCTTCACAGGGGGCGGATACCTATAAGTATGAACGATTCGGAGCACCTTCACAACGAGCCTCGCAAAAAAAAAGGAGCGACCCTCCTAATGGAGCGCCGCAGCAGTCATACGGAACAGCTTGTCAAATTCGAGAGGAGTCACGGAAAGTCCTTGAGCTAGAGGGAGCGGGCTACGCTTGTTCTTCGTCGAATGCAGCAAGCAAGTCGCGAGCACGGTCTTGGTCCTTAGTCCGTACATGGATTCGCTTCAGTCCGTTGCCCTCTAGCGTAATCTTGGACTTCAGCCCGCTTACCTTGAAGTAAGCTTCCAGTCGATCAATCAGTTCGGCTCTTGTGCCGCTCTCGGTTCGGAGGGGTGTCCACCGATTCCACAGCAGTCCCATAAGAAACTCTCACCACCTTGATCAGAGATGTGCATACTGTCTTCTACTTATGTTATTCAAGGGTCAGGCCTGATGATGACAGCTGTATGTGCGGTTCTGTATAAATTTTTAACCCCGGCTTGTCCCACCTCTGTTTCATCTATCGGGAAGGTGGTAATATAAAGAAGGCAAGCTTGCTGTATAGGTGTTGGTTGTAATCTGTACAATAAGAGAATGATGTCATGGGAAAAGGTTGACAGCCCCAACTGTAACTGATAAAATTACAGTAGAAAGCAGGGAGGCCGTACACCGTGAACAGCGAATTTACGATAGCCGTACACAGTCTTGTCTATCTGGCTTATGTGCCGGATCGCATGGCAACAAGTGAGATGATAGCTGATAATGTAGGGACTCATTCCGCGAGGGTGCGGAAGGTGATGAGTCTGCTCAGGCGCAGCGGATACGTGGATACACGTGAAGGTGCGGGCGGAGGCTATAGGCTGACGATTGATCCTGATGTCGTTACTCTGGGAGATATCTACCGGGTGATGGCTCAAGGCTCGCTCATGCCAAGCTGGTGCTCAGGCAATCCAGAGATGGATTGCGTCGTCGGATCCAATATGAAGCAAGTGATGGACGGCATCTTCTGCCGAGCGGAGAAGCAGCTGGAAGACCACTTCAGCGCTATCACGATTCAGGACGTCTTAGGACAGATTCATGACTGTAAGTAAGCTCGCGGTGAAGCTGGTGTGGCGGTACATTCCTTAGCATACGAATCATACGACTCGAGAGGATGATTGAATATGGCAGTAGCATTGACCAAAGAGAATTTCTCAGCAAGCGTAGAGAGCGGCGTATCCCTGGTAGACTTCTGGGCACCATGGTGCGGACCTTGCAAGATGCAGCTTCCAATCGTAGAGGAGCTGGCTACTGAGCTTGAAGGCACAGCCACTATCGCGAAGATTAATGTAGACGAACAGCCGGAGCTTGCTTCCCAGTTCGGCGTCATGAGTATCCCTACACTTATCCTGTTCAAGGATGGCCAGCCTGTCGATAAGATGGTAGGCGTACAGAGCAAGGACTCCTTGAAGAACAAAATCCAAAGCCACCTGTAAGCTCTAAGGCTGCAGATGAGTGGATGAACATGCAAAGCTGTTCCTTTTTTATAGGAATGGCTTTTTTTCTTTTTTTCCAAGGGATAGGCGCAACTTCCATATCATTCCTGTCGTCTATACAGGTGAACAGGCTATTGCCTTAGTTAATGACGAGGAGGGTATTCTTAGTGAAGAAGCTTCGGAATAACAAGAACGGCAAGCGTGCGGTTGCCATTGCAACCGCTCTCGTACTGGTAAGTACGCTTCCGGCAGGCGTGTATGCGCAGAGTATGACGGGAGCCATCCCTTATGATCAGGGGTCAGTAAGCTCGGAAGCGGGGGGAGCGGCAGTGGAGAGTGGAAGCGAGAGTGCTCCGGCTAATGTGAAGATTACGAAGGATAAGGCTGTCGCTCTTGCGCGCAAGGCTGTTAGCATCCCGGATGATTATAAGCTGCAAGGGGCGAACTTCTCTACGGACCCTCTCTTCAAGGGTGAGAGAAGCATATGGGGCCTGGAGTTCGTGAACAAGCAGTCGGGCAAGGTGCAAGGTACGATTAGTGTCCGGCTGAACGCTGACAATGGCCAGCTGCTTGGCTTCAACTCATGGGTGAACAATCCGAATGCTAAGCCCTCCTATCCGCTTAAGGTAGATCGGACGAAGGCACAGACTATTGCTCTGGACTTCTTGTCGAAGCAAGCTCCACAGCTTGCTGGACAGGTTATCTTCAACCCGGATTATGGGGTGCAGCTGCTCCCGCCGCTCACAGGTGCGGTCACGCACAGCTTCCGTTACAACCGAGTAGTGGCTGATATTCCATACGTGGATAACTATATGGAGCTTGAAGTGGATAGTGAAGGCCGAGTACTAAGCTACAGCCTGCAGTGGGACGAGACCATTGTATTCCCTAAGGTGGATTCGAAGCTGACAGCGGCTGAAGCGCTTGTGCAGGTGAAGGCGGCATCGAAGCCTGTGCTGAAGTATGTCCTTCCGTATCATGCCAAGGGTGAGCGCAAGCCGATCTTGGGATATGAGATGGATGGCGCGGTCATAGATGCGGTTACGGGCAAGCCAATCCTTCAGCCATATAGGAATCGAGCGGAGCTGTCTGCATCTCCGCTGGACAGCAAGCCGCTCGGAGAGAAGCCGAAGGTGAGCAGCCTGACGGAGAAGGGAGCAGTAGCTGCGGTGGAGGCCGCCTTCAAGCTGCCTGAAGGAGCCGAACTGACGAACTCGAGCTACAATGAATCCGAAGATGAGTATTCAGGTAAGGTTGCCTCGTGGAACCTGAATTGGACCGTGAAGTCGAAGGACGGCAAGGGTGAGGAAGGCGGAGCATGGGCCTCGGTGGATAGCCGAACAGGTACTGTTCGCACCTTCAGTTCGTATTCGAGTGGCAGAGGCGATGGAGCGGCGGCGGTCACCTTGGAGCAGGCGAAGACGAAGGCAATCGAAGTCATTCGCAAGCAGCTTCCGTGGCTCTCTCATGAGCTATATCTCGTTGAGCCGGATAAGGAGCAGTATGAGAACCGCAAGCCGGAGCAGATTCATACGTATGAGATCGGATTCCGGCACAAGGTTAACGGCGCAATCGTTGATTACGACTATGTGAGCGTGGGGATAGATGGCAAGACGGGGCAAGTGAGCGAATTCCACGCGAATATTCAGGATATCGCTTATCCGGAAGCTGCTCCGAAGACACTTACCCCAGCAGAGGCCGTGGCGAAGTGGCTGGAATTCTACCGGGTAGAATTAACTTACCAAGTGAATCATGAATTCTGGTGGGGCGGGAAGCCTATTCCGGTCGAGAAGTATAGACTGATGGTCGCTGCGGGAGAGATTCCAGCTGGCGGTGATTCTTCGGAGGATGCTAAGGAAGAGGCGACGGTCAAGCTGGTATACCGTCTTGTTCCCCGCAACGTAGATGAACCGCTCATCCTGAATGCCGAGTCAGGCCAGTGGGTGAATCGGGATACGGGTGAGGTCACCCAGCTGGAGAAGCCGAAGGCAGCAGATGTGACAGGGCACTGGGCGCAGCGCGAGCTAGAGCTCATGGTCGCTTACAAGGCGCTCGATGTGAAGGATGGCAAGGTCCGGCCGAACGAGATCGTGACGCGGGGCGAGCTGATCAAGATGCTCGTACTGGCGATGAACAGCGGACAGAGGCCGTATCTAGCTATGGACTCATCATCGGAGAAGGTCGGCTTCGGTGATGTAACTTCTACTTCTAATTATTACATCTACGTGCAATCGGCCCTGCAGCAGAACCTGATCGATATCGGTGACGGCTCCTTCAACCCTGAGGGCAAGGTGGACCGGGAAGAGATGGCACAGCTTATCGTCCGGGCGCTCGGGTACAATTCACTGGCTGACTATGAGGAGCTGTTCAACATCTCCTTCAAGGATGCTGCCAAGGTGGAGAGCAAGGGTCAGGCCGCAATTGTCGTGGGGTTGAAAATCATGAGCCTAACGGACGGCAACTTCCGTCCGGACCGTCAAGTGAGCCGCGCCGAGGCATCGGCGGCCTTCTTCCGCTACTTGCAGACTCGTGCGGAGCTCCAAGAGGCTTCCTTGCGCAACTAGTTCTGCGTAGGCTGTTGAAGCGGGGCAGGGAAATGTGCGGCATCAGGAGATTCGATGCTGCAAGCTCCAGTGGTGAAAAATCAAAGCCTTCCCATGCCGCATGACGGCACGGGAAGGTTTTTTTGCACGCAATGATGGGAGGTTCGAATTAGTCCGTCTTCTTCTTGTTGCCCGTGAAGTTACTCACCGACTTCGTATCCTCGAGCGTGTCGTTCACGAACGCCATGTCCTGGTTCTTCGCATGCATATGCGTCGTGCCCTTGTAGTTGCCCTTGTGGCTCTTGTTCTCCAACGTCATGCACCTCCGCCGCTTCATATTGCTGCACCAGCGCTAACCAACCTATCCTTCTAATCGATTCCATCTACCCAGCTCTTGTTGTTAGTCACGGTACTGCCGCAGACCTTGCTCGCTCTCCCTGACTTATTATCTCCGGCCCCGCCTCTCCCATGCGCAACCCAGAGGTTACCTGCCGCCGCGAAGAAGACAGCATCATCATCGTAAGATTAGAGTGGCTCGTGCAAGCTCCTGATGCTTTCTTTGTTGGGGGACCTAGGGTATAATGACGTGAGTATTGTTACTTCGGAGGAAATAGGGGTGTCTTGATCCATGGCTTTGAAGGCTGGAATCGTTGGACTGCCGAACGTCGGCAAGTCCACTTTATTTAATGCAATAACGCAAGCAGGCGCGGAGTCTGCGAACTATCCGTTCTGTACGATCGACCCGAACGTGGGCGTCGTTGAGGTACCGGATGAGCGTCTAGACAAGCTGACCGAGCTGGTGTCACCACAGAAGACCGTGCCGACGGCATTCGAATTCGTTGATATTGCAGGTCTTGTTGCAGGCGCGAGCAAGGGCGAGGGTCTGGGCAATAAGTTCCTCGCACATATTCGCGAAGTGGATGCGATCGTGCATGTTGTGCGGTGTTTTCAAGATGAGAATATTACGCATGTGTCCGGCAAGGTCGATCCGCTGAGCGACATTCAGACGATTAACCTCGAACTTATACTGGCTGATATTGATTCCGTAGACCGCAAGATCGAGCGCAACAAGAAGAATCTGAAGGGCGGGGACAAGAAGGTCGCTCAGGAGCTTGAAGTGCTTGAGCGTATTAAGGAAGCTCTCTACAACGACCAGCCGGCGCGCAGCCTCGAGCTGTCGGAAGACGAGAAGGGACTTGTGCGCGATCTTCACCTGCTGACGATGAAGCCGGTGCTGTATGCGGCGAACGTGAGCGAGGCGGAAGTGAATGATACGGATAATAATCCGTATGTGCAGCAGGTTCGTGAGTTCGCAGCTGGCGAAGCGGCAGAGGTTGTGCCGATCAGCGCGCGCGTAGAAGCGGAGATTGCCGAGCTAGAAGGTGAAGACAAGGAGATGTTCCTTGAGGAGCTGGGGCTCACGGAATCTGGTCTGAACAGACTGATTAAGGCCGCTTACAAGCTGCTTGGCCTATACACCTACTTCACGGCTGGCGTGCAAGAGGTTCGCGCTTGGACGATTCGCAAGGGAACGAAGGCTCCGGGCGCAGCAGGAGTCATTCATACCGACTTCGAGCGCGGCTTCATTCGTGCGGAAGTGGTGTCGTATGAGGATCTGGTCAATGCCGGAACGATGAATGCAGCCCGCGAGCGCGGTCAGCTTCGCCTCGAAGGCAAGGAATATCTCGTGCAGGACGGCGACGTCATGCACTTCCGCTTCAACGTATAGCATAGAATAAGGAAGGCTCGAGGCAGGCATGCGGCTTGCTCGGGCCTTTTTCGACATCGTATGGAAGTGGAAGTGCAATATGTGGCAGTGCAGGTGACCTGTCGAAAAAAACCAGCATCTATGTTATAATAAAGGTTATCATTATGCGAAAAATTAGAGGTGAATGACAGTGTTGGATCGTTTACAAGCGTTGGCCGATCGTTATGATAAGCTGAGTGAGCTGCTGTGTGATCCGGATGTATCGAGCGATCCTAAGAAATTGCGCGATTACTCCAAGGAGCAGTCCGACTTACAGGAATCATATGAAGCCTATACGGAATATAAGCAAGTGGTTGAAGGATTGGAAGAAGCGAAGGTCATGCAGGGTGAGAAGCTCGATGACGAGATGCGCGAGATGGTGAAGATGGAGATCGAGGAGCTGTCGCAGCGCAAGTCGGAGCTCGAAGAGAAGATTCACATTCTGCTGCTGCCGAAGGACCCGAATGACGACAAGAACGTCATCGTGGAGATTCGCGGAGCGGCTGGCGGAGACGAGGCGGCGCTGTTCGCATCGGACCTGTACCGGATGTACACGCGCTATGCGGACAGCAAGGGCTGGCGTGTGGAGCTGATGGACGTGAGCGAGAGCGATCTGGGCGGGTTCAAGGAAGTTATCTTCATGATTAATGGCAAGGGTGCCTACAGCAAGCTGAAGTTCGAGAGCGGTGCGCATCGCGTGCAGCGGATTCCAGCGACGGAGTCGGGCGGACGGATTCATACCTCCACTTCGACGGTAGCGGTTATGCCTGAGGTCGAAGATGTGGAAGTCGAGATTCTGGATAAGGATATCCGGATCGATACGTTCTGCTCCAGCGGCGCGGGCGGGCAGTCCGTTAATACGACGAAGTCGGCGGTTCGTGTGCTTCACGTGCCTACGGGCATCATGGCTACGTGCCAAGATGGCAAGTCGCAGAATGAGAACAAGGCGAAGGCTCTTCAAGTACTGCGCGCACGGATCTCGGATATTCGCCGCCAGGAAGAGGAAGCGAAGTATGCGGGCGAGCGCAAGAGTAAGGTAGGTACGGGTGACCGCAGTGAGCGGATTCGGACGTACAACTACCCGCAGAGCCGCGTGACGGATCATCGGATCGGCCTGACGCTGCACAAGCTGGATTCCGTCATGAACGGGGATATGGAAGAGATTATCTCCTCGCTCACGATCGCGGAACAAGCGGATATAATGGATCGGGAGTCTGTGTAACGGACGGATAAGAACGGTCGATCGTGAGTGAGTAGTGGTGATAAAAAAGGCTAGTGCATAAAGAGTAAAAGAATAGAGGTGAGTGGCTTGATTGGAATAGAAGATTCCTTCCAGCCGCCATTGACACTTAGAGAAGCCTGCTTGCAGGCTTCTTCGTTGTTGGCGGGGCAGGGCGTGGAAGAGCCGCGCTCGAACAGTGAGCTGCTGCTGATGCATCTGCTCGGCATTGACCGCGCGGTGCTGCTGCGCGATGGCGGGGAGAGGGTGCCAGAGGATCGGCTGGCGGAGTGGCGCGCGCTTGTGGCGCGCAAGGCAGCTGGCGAGCCGATTCAGTACATTATCGGCGAGGGGTGGTTCTACGGGCGGCCGTTCACGGTGGCGCCCGCGGTGTTGATCCCGCGGCCGGAGACGGAGCTGCTCGTCGAGGCAGTGATGGAGGCGGCGGACAGGCTGTGGCCGGGAAGCGCGGGTGGAGCTGAAGGTGCTGCGGGGACGGAAGGTGGAGGGGCTGCGCGGGCAGGAGCTGAAGGTGCTGCGGGGGCGGAGGCTGGAGGGGCTGCCGGAGTACTCGGGCAGCCTGCCGTTGAAGCTGTGCCTACGGTGCTGGATGTCGGCACGGGCAGCGGCGCCATCGCCGTGACGCTTGCGGCGCAGCGTCCGGGCTGGCGCCTGTGCGCGTCCGACCTGTCGCCGGACGCGCTGGCTGTCGCCCGCACGAATGCGGTCCGCCATGGGGCGGCGGACCGGATACAGTTCGTGCAGGGCGACCTGCTCGCGCCGTTCCTGCGGCGGCGCGATTCAGGTGTTAACACCGGCGACGGCGGCTGGAGTGCGGCGGGCCTCGCCGTCGACGTGCTGGTCTCCAATCCGCCGTATATTCCGGCGGATGACTTGCCAGGGCTGCAGCGCGAAGTCCGCGACTTCGAGCCGCGTCTCGCGCTGGACGGCGGAGCGGACGGGCTGGACCCGTACCGCCGAATGGCTGCGCAGCTGCCTGAGCTCGCTCAGCTGCCGCGCATTGTTGGCTTCGAGCTTGGCATGGGCCAAGCCCGGGAAGTGGCAGCTCTGCTGCAGGGACTCGGACACTGGGACGAGGTCCGAGTCATCCAGGACTATGCCGGCATCGAGCGGCATGTCCTGGCTGTACGCAGCAACGCGTAGCTCGCTGCGTGTACCGTGGTGAGCGCCGCGGCTTGAGCGCTCCCTCGGCAGGCACATGCTGCTGTGTGTTTGACTTCAGCGCCTCGGGCTCCCGCTCACCCACCGCGAGTTTGTAGCTGCCCACGATGCCAAACAACTAGCCACCTCAAGCGCGTGCAGCATCACAATGTGATGCTATAGCGCCCAACGAGTCACCTCGAGCACCTGCAGCATCACAATGCGATGCTATAGCGCCCAACGAGTCACCTCAAGCGCCTGCAGCATCACAATGTGATGCTATAGCCCTCAACGAGTTACCTCGAGCGCCTGCAGCATCACAATGTGATGCTATAGCCCTCAAAGAGTTACCCCGAGCGCGTGCAGCATCACAATGCGATGCTATAGCGCCCAACGAGTCACCTCAAGCGCCTGCAGCATCACAATGCGATGCTATAGCGCCTAACGAGTCACCTCAAGCGCCTGCAGCATCACAATGTGATGCTATAGCCCTCAACGAGTTACCTCGAGCGCGTGCAGCATCACAATGCGATGCTATAGCTCCTAACGAGTCACCTCGATCGCGTGCAGCATCACAGTGCGATGCTATAACGCCCAACGAGTCACCTAGAGCGCGTGCAGCATCACAATGTGATGCTATAGCCCTCAACGAGTTACCTCGAGCGCCTGCAGCATCACAATGTGATGCTATAGCGCCTAACGAAGTTAGTTTGGACCTGCAGATGCGGAATGCGTCTCAGCAGTCCAGCAGATTGGCTAGTTTGGACCTGCAGAGGCGGAATGCTCCTGCTCAGTTCAGCGAGCGGGTTATCTAGTTTATCCCTGCAGACGCGTAATGCATGCACCTCTCCAACTCTGTCCATCTCCCCAAGACCTCCCCCAATACCCCCCTCCTCACCCTCCCAAACTATTTTCAATAGTTTGATAGAGCTGCTAGGTTTAGATATTCCTCCTCGCGGTCATACTAGGGACATAGACGTTCCGGAACGCAAGCTGCAGCACTGACGGGTGCTCGCGAGAGGAGCTTGTGTATGAACCGCACTTATTCTTCCATCCCTTATGGTGAGTCTTCCCTTAATGTCGCTGCTAGCTCTTCCCTTAACTATAGCTCTTCCTACCAACCGTTCTACCGCAAGCCATCCAGATTCCCATACCGCAAGTCCTATGGCTACCTGGTGTTCCTGCTGCTGCTGCTCGTGATGAGCTGGGAAGCGCAGAAGACTGATGCCGCTGTGGTCAGCGCATCTATTCCTGCTGATGCCATCCGTCTTCGCATTCTAGCCAACTCGGATTCCGCGGTTGATCAAGCGGTGAAGCGCCACGTTCGTGACGCTGTTGTCCAAGCCATGAACAGCTGGGTGACGGGTCCCCAGACGATTGAGGAAGCTCGCAACACTTTACGCACTCATATGCCTGAGATTGAAAATATCGTCCGCGAACAGCTGAACAGCCGCGGCTTCTCTTATAACGCTCATGCTGAGCTGGGCGTGGTTCCTTTTCCAACGAAGATGTACGGTTCGAAAGTGTACCCTGCCGGCAACTATGAAGCGCTGCGCATCACACTAGGGGCAGGCGAAGGCCAGAACTGGTGGTGCGTGCTGTTCCCGCCGCTGTGCTTCATTGATGCGATATCGGGTGAAGCCTCTGCAGCGTCTGCGTCCAGCGACGAAGCTGCAGCAAGTGCTGCTCCAGCTAGCAGCCCTGCCAAGACAGAAGTGAGCAAGGCAGAGCCAGCTGGCAGCGAAGGAGTGGCGCCGGAGCCAAAGTTCTTCCTGTGGGAGATGATTCAAGGGCTGCTCAACTTCATTAAGTCCCTGTTCTAATAGATGTGGTATACTGTGGAATAAACTATGGCATTCGAGGATGATCGATCAATCATGCAATCCATAACCACACAACTATGGCACATTAATAGCTCCTCCTCCCAAGAGGGAGACATTCAGCAATCAGCAAGCCTTCATGAAGCGGCGGTTATGCTTCGTGAGGGGAAGCTGGTTGCTTTTCCAACGGAGACGGTATACGGACTTGGGGCCGATGCTCGCAGTACGCAGGCGGTTCAAGGTATATTCGAGGCGAAGGGGAGGCCTTCGGACAATCCTCTCATCGTTCATATTGGTCGGACCAGCCAGCTCGATGAGCTGGTGCTTCCTTACAGCGGCCTCGCTTCCCGTCTCATGGCAGCGTTCTGGCCTGGACCTCTTACGATGGTGCTGCCTATGCGTGAAGGATCGGTCTCGCCGCTCGTCACAGCTGGGTTATCGACGGTTGCTGTTCGTATCCCCGATCATCCCGTCGCGCTGCAGCTGCTAGAGCTGGCGGGCTGTCCGGTTGCTGCTCCTAGCGCCAATCTCTCAGGACGGCCCAGCCCGACGAAGGCTGAGCATGTGCTGGATGACTTGCGGGGACGGCTGCATGGGGTCGTAGATGGAGGAGCGACGGGAGTTGGGGTGGAGTCGACTGTCATTGAGCTGGTGGATGAGAGGACGGTTCGCATTCTGCGGCCGGGCGGCGTTACCTCGGAGCAGCTGGCGATGATTGCGCAGCATGTGCTGCTCGATGATTCCCACGGAAGTGAGATTCACCCGCAGGAGGTGCAGCAGCATGCAGCAGCAGCGGGTGCGACGGCAACAGGTGCGGCGGCCGAAGCTCCTCGATCCCCGGGCATGAAGTACACCCATTACGCTCCGCAAGGAATGATGGAGGTTGTGCTAGGGAGTCCGGAACAGACCGTTCTATATATTCGTTCCAAAGCAGCCCAAGCCCAAGCATCCGGATACAAAACCGGTATCCTGGCCTTCAACGAACACGCTGCTGGGTACGAGGCTGACCTCATTATAGAAGCTGGAAGTCTGGAGCGTCTGGAAGAAGCGGCGCATCTTCTATATGATGCCTTAAGAGAATTCGACAAGCAGGGCATTCAGATGATCTGGGCCGAAGGCTGCGAGCCGGAGGGCATCGGAATGGCGCTCATGAACCGCATGCTGAAGGCAGCAGGCAACCGGGTGCAGTTGGTGTAGAGTCCTCGCAGCGCGAAGCAGTAGATATTCGCGGTCAACGAGGTGCATAAATGCACCATATGGAGCCGGCCGCCCGCGCTACCCGCGCTGCCCGCACCCCAACGCGCCACACGCGCAGCCGGCACTTCCAGAGCCCCCCAGCTCCCACCCCGCCATCCTACAGCTTGGTCATTTTATCCTGCTCGTCCGCATATGCTCAGGTAGTGAGCTTAAGGCGGATATGGGGGTATGATGAGTGATTGAAGCGAATATACAGACAGGACAGTTCCTAACCTTGCTAATTATGGCCGTCGCGCTCGGTATGGATGCCTTGTCTCTGGGGATTGGAATTGGTCTGAAGGGAATTCGATTACGTGATATAATCAAGCTAAGCACCATCATCGCCCTGTTCCATATTCTAATGCCGCTTCTCGGCATAGTGACGGGTCAGTATGTGAGCGGGCTGCTGGGCCATGTGGCGACGACGGCAGCGGGGGTTCTGCTTATTCTGCTAGGTGGACATATGATCTACAGCTCTCTTCGCGGGGAAGAGGTGCAGTCCTTCGATCACCGTACGCTATGGGGCTCCATCCTATTCGCGCTGAGTGTCAGCATCGACTCCTTCTCGGTTGGTGTCACGCTTGGCATGTTCGCCGCGGATGTATGGCTGACGATCCTATTGTTCGGTCTGCTTGGCGGCCTGATGTCCATCATCGGCTTGCTGATCGGCCGAGAGGTGAGCGGCAACCTGGGCGAATATGGCGAGGCGCTTGGCGGCACGATTCTGTTAACGTTCGGCATTCTATTCATTCTATAACCCATTCCATAACCATAGTCTGGTTCACTGGGCAGAGAGGAGTTCGCACATCATGACACGCGTCCTATTCGTATGTACCGGCAACACTTGCCGATCGCCTATGGCGGAAGCTATGCTGAGGAAGCTGGCGAAGAGCCGGGGCATGAACGTGGAAGTACGCTCAGCAGGAGTATCTACAGTAGACGGGCTTCCGGTATCCTCTCATGCAGCAGCCGTTCTCAGACAGCGCTCGGCCCTGCATCAAGCCTCATCAAGAGCGATCAGCGGGGAGGCTGTCACTTGGGCGGACCTCATCCTTACGATGACCTCGGGGCATAAGCGTACGCTGCTGCAATGGTTCCCTGAGGCGGTGGATAAGGCGCATACTCTCAAGGAATATGTGAACACCGATGATTCCATACTAAGCGACATTACGGAGCTGGAAGGCTTGTATACCGATATGCATATGAAGCAGGTGCTGGGGCAGCAGTTGACCTCGGAAGAGAGAATGCGACTGCTGCAGCTGGAGCGTCGAATTCCGAGCTTCGATATTGGCGATCCGTTCGGCGGCAGTATGGACATGTATATCAGCTGCGCAGATGAGATCGAAGAGAGCCTGAACGCCTTGCTGGACAAGCTGGAGCAGAAGTGACACATTATGGTGATACAGACCGATTGATTTTCACCTGCAATTCCGCTATGATGAGAAGACAATAAGACGGTTTCCGATGTAACTGGCGACGGAAGTGGGTAACCACGGTGGAGCATCGGATCATACGGCCGGTCGCCTGGGCAGAGAGCAGCATGCTGAAGAGCATGTCTTGCTCTTTTTTTCGTCTTTTCGACAATCTTAGGTATAATAAGACCATAAGCAACAACCCTTAAGGAGGTCTATTCCTAATGAAAATCGTAATAGGAGCCGATCACGCCGGCTACCGGTTGAAGGACGAGATTGTTCCCTTCCTGGAATCACTCGGACATACGGTGAAGGATGTGGGCTGCAGCTGCGACCAATCGGTCGATTATCCGGATTATGCTCTGCCGGTCTGTGACCAAGTGGTCAGCGGGGAAGCAGAGCGCGGCATCCTCATCTGCGGGACGGGCATCGGCATGTCGATCGCTGCGAACAAGGTGAATGGCATTCGCTGTGCGCTTGTCCATGACCTGTTCTCGGCGAAGGCGACCCGCGAGCATAATGACACGAATGTACTCGCCATGGGGGAACGCGTCATTGGCCCAGGCGTAGCCCAGGAGATTATCCGCGTATGGCTGGATACCCCGTTCTCCGGCGGAGAACGTCATCTGGGACGAATTAACAAAGTGATGAAGCTCGAAGCAGGGGTGTAACATGAGCCCTAACGGAATTGCCGCACAGGTAGAGACCGTTGTTAGAGAGCTTGCTGCTGCTGGCCGTCTGACCGCAGGACAACTGCTCGTCATCGGTACCAGCACCAGTGAAGTGATTGGCCAGCATATCGGCACTTCCGGCACACTCGAGACGGCATCCGCCATCTTCGCGGGAGTGGAGGCCGTGAGGCAGGACATTGATTTCTTCCCAGTCTACCAATGCTGCGAGCATCTGAACCGGGCTCTCGTGCTCGAGAGAAGCGCTCTTGAGCGTTACGGTCTCGAGGAGGTAGCTGCTGTGCCTGTACCGAAGGCTGGCGGCTCGATGGCCGCCTATGCCTACCGTCATCTTGATCAGGCGTGCTTAGTCGAATCTGTTCAGGCTCATGCCGGTATAGATATTGGCGATACGTTCATCGGCATGCATCTCCGCAAGGTAGCTGTTCCGGTGCGGCCTACCATTCGTACGATTGGGCATGCCCATGTGACGATGGCCGTGACCCGGCCTAAGCTGATCGGCGGAGCAAGAGCGGTCTACCAGCTTCCAGTGGAGGAGTCAGGATCCGCATCAACCTGTGAGTAAGGAATTACTATTATATATTCATACTAGGAGGATTCATTAATTATGGAACATCTACGTAAGCAAGATCCCGAACTGCTGCAAGCACTTGGTCTGGAGCTGCAGCGCCAGCGCGACAACATCGAGCTGATCGCCTCTGAGAATATTGTCAGCGATGCAGTGCTTGAAGCAGCAGGATCAATCCTAACGAACAAGTACGCTGAAGGCTATCCGGGCAAGCGCTACTACGGCGGTTGTGAGCACGTGGATATCGCTGAGGACATTGCCCGCAAGCGTGCGAAGGAGCTATTCGGCGCAGACCATGTCAACGTTCAGCCTCACTCCGGTGCGCAGGCGAACATGGCGGTCTATCTGGCGGCGCTTAAGCCTGGCGACACGGTTCTTGGCATGAACCTTGCGCATGGCGGACACTTGACGCACGGCAGCCCGGTTAATGCATCCGGCTTGCTCTACAACTTCGTCGCTTACGGCGTTAGCGAAGATACGTTCACTATTGATTATGAAGAAGTACGCAAGGCTGCCTTCAAACACCGCCCTCGTATGATCGTTGCCGGTGCCAGCGCGTACCCGCGTATTATCGACTTCGAGAAGCTCGGCCAGATTGCTCAGGATGTAGGCGCGCTGTTCTTCGTCGATATGGCTCATATTGCGGGCCTTGTTGCCGCAGGCCTTCACCCGAGCCCGGTGCCTTATGCTCACTTCGTCACGACAACGACACATAAGACGCTTCGCGGTCCTCGCGGCGGGATGATCATGTGCCGTCAGCCATGGGCGCAAGCGATTGACAAGGCCGTCTTCCCAGGCTCGCAAGGCGGTCCTCTCATGCACATTATCGCGGCTAAGGCCGTTGCCTTCGGCGAAGCGCTGCAGCCGTCCTTCAAGACGTATGCTCAGAATGTCGTGAACAATGCGAAGGTGCTGTCCGAGTCCTTGCTAGCCCAAGGCATTAACATCGTGTCCGGCGGTACAGACAACCACCTGATGCTCGTGGATACGCGCAACCTGAACATTACAGGCAAGGATGCGGAGCATGTCCTTGATGAAGTCGGCATTACCGTGAACAAGAATGCTATACCATTCGACCCGACCTCGCCATTCGTCACGAGCGGTATCCGGATCGGTACGCCAGCCGCGACATCCCGCGGGATGGATGAAGCCGCTATGAAGGTTATTGCTGAAGTCATTGCTATGGTTCTTCGCAATCCGAAGGATGAGCAAGTGCTGTCCAAGGCTCGCGGAATGGTTCGTGACTTGACGGCGAAGTACCCGCTCTATCCTGGTCTGACTTACTAAGATTATCGTCAATTGCCAAGATGTTCAGCTTTCATGGGGGACCCATTCGGTGCTACACTACCGATGGGTCTTTTTTTTTTGATAGTGGTTCTATTTTTTAGGTTGTGGGTATTTGATTTTATAGTATATATTTGCCTGTTTTATAGCAAAGTATAGGTGAACCCACATCAAGATCAATGGGATGAAGGAGAATATCAGTAACACGCACGTGGATAGAAATGTAAGTTAATTCAAGTTATGACCATCTTTCCACAGTGGCGAACGAGAATATTCTAATTGGCGTTTTAACAAATGTTCACCTTTGCGTGATGAATGTTCGGATATTACAGCCTATAATCTTTACGACAACAACAGGCAGCAATTAATTATTTAGTTGATAATGCGTGTTATTATTTTACTAAATATGACAGACGTATTCTAATATTCTGAAAATTACATTTCGTTAACTGAATAACCGCTGTACAGCATTAAAGTAATAAAATAATTAAGTGATTAAACGCTTCGAAGCACTAAAGTGATAAATAAAATAATGACCGAAACAAAAATTAACAGCTGACATATTATTGATAAATAGTTAACATGGTTGTATAGTAAAAAATAAGTAAACATAATTTTGTATGTTTGATCGGAAAGAGTGCTAAGCGTTAGCTCAAGAATATATGCACATTTGTGCCGGACAAGCAGTTGAAGGTACGAACGGATGTATGGGGTCTTGGAGCGAGGTGAGGGATTCTGCCCGCGTAGAACAGACACACAAATGGGAGGATCTAAAGTGAGAACAAGAAAGTCTGCTTACACGTTTTTTGTTGCTTTACTCATTCTTGCGATTGTTGCTGTAGGTTGTACTCCAAAAGAAGAGAACAACGGTGCTAACAACGGCGAGACCGGTGGTAAGGTAGAGAAGAAGGTATTCCGCATGAACCTTCACTCCGAGCCATCCACACTTGATCCTGCACTAATGGAAGACAATGTGTCCGGTACAATTGCAACAGGGATCTACGAAGGTCTTACTCGTAAGGACGAGAACGGCCAATCCATCGCTGGTATGGCTGAGAAGTGGGACGTCTCTGAAGACGGCCTGACTTACACCTTCCATATGCGTGAAGACGCGAAGTGGAGCAACGGTGACAAAGTTACCGCTAACGACTTCGAGTTCTCTTGGAAACGTGCCCTAGACCCAGCAACAGGTTCCACTTATTCGTACCAGTTCTACTACATCAAGGGTGCACAAGAGTATAACGAAGGCAAAGTGAAGACAGCTGACGAAGTGGGCATTAAGGCTACTGACGAGAAGACGCTTGTCGTTACCTTGAAATCGCCGACTCCATACTTCTTGAGCCTTACCTCGTTCTACACGTACTACCCAGAGCATCAGTCCATTAAGGACAACGAAGCATGGGCAGCTGAAGCTGAGACCATCATTACGAACGGTCCATTCAAGCTTAAGGCTTGGGAGCACAGCGTATCTATCGACCTAGAGCCAAGTGAGCACTACTACGCGGCTGACGAGATCAAGCTTGCAGGCGTTCACTTCTCTATGATTCCAGATTCAGCAACTGAGCTTGCCACTTATGAGACAGATGAGCTGGATTACACAGGTAAGCCGACTGGCGAGATTCCTGCCGAGCAGATTGCTGTCCTGAAGGAATCCAAGAAGGACGAGATCTTCACTAAGGGGATTGCAAGCTCGTACTACTACCAGTTCAATACGCAAGAAGCTCCATTCAAGAGTGTGAAGGTTCGTAAAGCACTAGGTATGGCAATTGATCGTCAAGCGATTGTTGAGAGTGTAACGATGGCTGGCGAAGTTCCTTCCTTCGGCTTCGTACCTCCTGGTATTACTGGTGTTGAGAAGCAATACCGTGAAGAGATTAAGGACGACTTCTTCAAGGAAGACGCTGCTGAAGCGAAGAAGCTGCTAGCAGAAGGTCTTAAGGAGCAAGGTCTGGACAAGTTCCCTAAGGTTACTGTAATTTTCAATACAAGTGACGGTCACAAGAAGATTGCTGAAGCAATCGTTGAGATGTGGCGTCAGAACCTCGGTATCGAAGTAGGTATCGAGAACCAAGACTTCCCTGTTCTTCTGAAGAACCGTACAGCGATGAACTACCAGATTGCACGCGCAGGCTGGGGAGCAGACTATAACGATCCAATGACTTACCTGGATATGTTCGTTACGAATGGTACTCAGAACAATACAGGCTTCGCTTCCGCTGAATACGATTCTCTGATCAAGAAGGCTTACAGCACAGATGATCAGAAGGTACGTATGGATGCTCTAAGCAAGGCTGAGAAGATCTTGATGGATGAAATGCCGATTATGCCGATCTACTACTACAGCAACGTGTATATGGTCAAGCCAGGCTTGAAGAACATCGTTACGGACTACAAAGGCGATGTCGATTACACTAGAGCTTACTTCGAGGCAAAATAGTCATCCTTCCAGCACCTGAAGCTAGGGATATATGCGGGGTGCCGCATATATCCCTTTCTTGTTGCAAATAGCATGAGACAAGGTTGAATATCGATTTTTATATTCTATAAGGAGGTGTCCATTGCGTTGATTAAATATATATCCAAGAAGTTTCTATCTATGATTGCTTCTTTGTTTGTACTTGCGTCGGCCACCTTCTTCCTCATGAAGGCAATACCCGGCGACCCGTTCGTTAGAGAAAAAGCGATACCTGAAAAAATTCGAGAAAATCTGCTCGCGATGTATGGCCTTGATCAGCCCGTATGGAAGCAGTATCTGATGTATTTGAACAACCTGATTCATGGTGACTTCGGTATATCCATGAAATATCAATATCGGACAGTTGCGAAAATTATAAGCGAGAGCTTTGTATATTCACTCCAGATAGGTATTTTTGCTATCATTCTGGCAGTTGCTATGGGCCTGATATTAGGCATTATTGCAGCTCTTAACCATCGGAAGTTCTTAGACAGCTTCACGATCTTCATTGCAGTACTGGGTGTGTCTATTCCTAACTTCCTAGTTGCATCGATCTTGCAGTATTTCTTGGGAAGCAAGCTTCGTCTGCTTGATGTTCAAGGTCTTAATGACCCAACAGACTTCATTATGCCAGTCCTAGCGTTATCCTTCTTACCTGCAGCCTTCATCGCCAGACTGACTCGATCGACGATGCTGGAAGTATTGTCTGCGGATTATATTAAGACTGCCAGATCCAAGGGCTTGAGCGGGCGAATCATTCTCATTCGTCATGCGCTTCGCAATGCGATCTTGCCAGTCGTAACCTACATTGGCCCTATGACAGCCAATATCATTACCGGCTCAGTTGTTGTGGAGAAGATCTTCAGTATTGGAGGTCTAGGCAAACACTTTGTCGACAGTATTTCTAACCGTGACTATACGCTCATTATGGGGCTTACTTTATTCTATGGAATCATTCTGATGGTTGCTCGATTCTTGACCGATGTCGCTTACGGCTTCGTTGATCCGAGAATTAAGCTGTCCAGAGGGAAAGGAGGTTGACCGGTGGAAAATAAAACATTCGATGCTTCACAGTTCAAGAAACTGAACAAGGATGAGAAGAAACCCGAAGTAATCGTGCGTGAGAGCATATCGGCGTGGAAAGACGCATGGCTTCGTCTCCGCTCCAGCAAGATTGCCATGTTCTCTCTTATTGTGATATTGCTTGTATCATTAGCTGCTATTCTCGGACCTATCATCTCCGAACAGGACTATCGTACGAACCACCTTACTGAGAAAAATCTAGGACCATCGGCCACCTACTGGTTCGGAACCGATGACCTCGGGCGGGACTTGTTCACAAGAACATGGATGGGTACAGGAATATCTCTGCAGGTTGGTCTGTATGCTGCATTGGCTGACCTTATTCTAGGCGTTATTATCGGCGGTATTATGGGATACTTCGGCGGTCGTGTAGATGAGGTGCTTAACCGCATCTGTGAGATTCTATACTCCATTCCGAATATGCTGATCGTTATATTGTTCATCGTTGTTCTTAATCCGAGTATGTTCACGATTGTATTAGCCTTAAGTATAACCGGCTGGATTAGTATGGCCTGGATCGTTCGAGGCCAGATTATGCAGCTTAAGAATCAAGAGTACGTCCTTGCGTCTCAAGCACTAGGTGCGGGTGCTCCGCGCATTCTATTCAGGCATCTGATTCCGAATGCAATGGGACCTATTATCGTTACGCTTACTCTGACTGTGCCAAGTGCGATATTCGCTGAAGCGTTCCTAAGCTTCCTGGGCCTTGGTGTGCAATCGCCTGCGGCCTCACTGGGTACGATGATTAATGACGCAGTTAAGACCTGGCAGCTATACCCGTGGAGAATGATTTTCCCGGCGGGTGTCCTAAGTATAACTATGCTTTGCTTTAATATATTCGGAGACGGTCTTAGAGACGCACTCGATCCGAAGATGAAGAAGTAGGAGGTGGAATAGATGGAACGGATACTTGATGTCCAAGATCTTCGTGTGAACTTCAAGGTACGCGGCGGAATCGTCCAAGCGGTACGCGGCGTTAACTTTCATGTGAATAAAGGCGAGACCGTAGCTATCGTCGGGGAGTCCGGCTGCGGCAAGTCGGTTACGGCTCAATCGTTAATGCGGCTCATTCCTTCGCCGCCTGCGCATATGACGGGATCGATTATGTTCAAGGGCTCCGACATCCTGAAGAAGACGGATAAGCAGATGGAAGCCATACGGGGCAATGAGATGGGCATGATCTTCCAGGATCCTATGACCTCTCTGAACCCGACGCTGACGATTGGCCGTCAGATTACAGAAGGGTTAATCAAGCACCAGGGCATGAACGACAAGCAGGCGAATGCCCGTGCGATTGAGATGCTGCAGCTGGTCGGAATACCGAATGCGGCAGAGCGCGTGAAGCAATTCCCTCATCAATTCTCAGGCGGTATGCGCCAGCGGGCGATGATTGCCATTGCGCTTGCGTGCAATCCTGCTCTGCTCATCGCGGATGAGCCGACTACGGCGCTCGATGTAACGATTCAAGCTCAGATTATGACCGTGATGAAGGATGTTCAGCAGAAGCTGGGCACGTCCATCATTCTCATTACGCATGACCTCGGCGTTGTAGCAGATATGTGCGATCGCGTGATCGTTATGTATGCGGGCAAGGTCGTGGAGACCGGTACGAAGTGGGAGATATTCAAGAACCCTCAGCACCCTTATACAAGAGGTCTCCTTCGCTCCGTACCGCGTCTGGATCAGAAGAAGAACGAACCGCTTATTCCGATCTACGGTATGCCGCCGGATCTAATTAAGCCGCCAGCAGGCTGCTCGTTCTGCGCTCGCTGCGACGACGCTATGCGCGTGTGCCTGGATAACGATCCTGAGCTGCTTCCTGTAGCGAAGGGCGACGGACATGCTGCGGCATGCTGGCTGTCTCATCCACTCGCACAAGGGGAGGTGACTGCATGAGTACGCCTCTATTAGAAGTCAATAATCTCGTGAAGTCCTTCAATATCGGCGGCGGCAACACGCTGCATGCAGTGAATGATATCTCCTTCACGATCGGCAAGGGCGAGACGCTTGGCGTCGTTGGGGAATCCGGCTGCGGCAAGTCTACGGCCGGCCGTACCATTCTTCGTCTCTATGAGCCGACCAGCGGTACCGTGAAGTTCGGCGGAACGGACATTACGAAGCTGTCCGGTTCGAAGATGAAGGCTCTGCGCCGCGATATGCAGATGATTTTCCAGGATCCGTATGCTTCGCTCAATCCGCGTATGACGATTACCGATGTGATCGGGGAAGCGCTGGACATTCATAACCTGGTGAACAGCCGTCAGGAACGGAAGAAGAAGGTCGAGGAGATGCTGGATCTGGTTGGGCTTAACCCTGACCATGCCACTCGCTATCCGCATGAATTCTCCGGCGGTCAGCGGCAGCGGATCGGGATTGCCCGCGCGCTAGCCGTTAATCCGCAGTTCATCATTGCCGATGAGCCAATCTCCGCGCTGGACGTATCGATTCAAGCCCAGGTCGTGAACCTGATGCAGAATCTGCAGCGCAAGATGGGCCTGACGTATATGTTCATTGCCCATGACTTATCTATGGTGAAGCATATTAGTGACCGTGTAGCGGTTATGTACCTGGGTAAGGTGATTGAGATTGCGGAGAGCGCGGAGCTCTATGCGAATCCTTCCCACCCTTATACACGTGCGCTGCTGTCCGCGATTCCGATTCCGGATCCGGAGATTGAAGCGACTCGTGAACGCATCGTCTTGAAGGGTGACCTGCCAAGTCCGGTTAACCCGCCGAGCGGCTGCCACTTCCGTACGCGCTGTCCACTCGCGACAGAGCTGTGCTCGAAGGTAGAGCCGCCTCTGGTTGAGATGAAGAGCGGTCACTTGGCTGCTTGCCACTACGCTTCGGCGTAAGGGTCGTCAAGCGGATTGCTATGGAATGGCTCCGCCGTCTTGAAGGCGGCGTGAGCTTGGTAAGTTAGGAAGCACTCTGTTCAGCCTGCAAGGAGCTGGACGGGGTGCTTCCTATTTTTTTGCTAAGGCGCTGACTTATTCGTGAGGTTCCTATGTTAAGATATGGGTAAATGGTGCATGGTATAGAGGAGGGCGAGAATGATGATCGGATTCACGCTGGTTATTGTATTCCTGTTCGTAGCGATACTTATTGGTGTAGTAGCGAAGTCTGCCGGAGGCAATCAGGGGCGCGGCGGATATATCGGGGGGAACTATCGACCAGTAAGGAGCGGAAGTATGGCAGCCCCATGGAGTGATGGGACGCCTCCTGCTGCACTAGGAGTTCCGGAAGGCCATCCTGCGAGGATGGCTGCTGAGCGGCTGGAAGCTGCACTGGGTCTAGACATGGAAGCGAGAGTCAAGGATCGGATCCTGAGGAAGCATACTCGCATGCAGGACAAGGAATGGGAGTGGACGTGGTTCGAGCTGAAGCGATTCTTCCTGCTGTGCGGGGTATTGCGCGGCGTGCCGATGTACAGCAGCAAGGTGGATGAGGTCTGGCATGAGATGCTGATGTTCACACGGGAATATGAGCAGTTCTGTAAGCAATTCACGGGCGATACGATTCATCATGCTCCCCACGGAGCTGAGGTGCAGCCAGATCAGGGAGAGCGTGCGCTGTTCGACTGGGCCTACGGCGAGCTGTTCGAGCAGGCACCGGCCAGCGGCCGTCTGTGGGGTGCATTCTACCGGACGCCGATGTCGGCTTCGAGGCTGCAGGAGCTGGATAGCCTGAGCGCCGATGAGCTGCGTATGCGCTGGTTCAACAGCAAGGCGTATGAAGCGAAGCCGGAGCTTCGGCAAGCGATTGATTATATGGTGGACCGAGTGAGAAGGCAGCATGCGGCTGCGAAGGAGCCTGCTCAGGGTGAGAGCTTCTCACGCGATCGGATTCACGATTCCTTCTCAAGAGATGCAGGGATGACGACAGGTCTGCTGTCGGGCTTGCTCATCATGAACTCGGTGCAATCGCCGAGTGCCTTCCAACAAGAGATGGATGGGGCGCAGACGGAGGAGGAGCGCAAGGCGAACAGCGGCTGCGGAAGCAGCTCAAGCTGCAGTGTACACGATGACAGCTCGGATAGCAGAGGTGATCAAGGCGGCAGCGGCAATGACGGCGGTGCGGGCAGCTCTTGCAGCAGCGGCAGCGACGGAGGAAGCTCGGGCAGCGGCGGTGGCAGCTCCTGCGGCGGCTCGTCCTGCGGTGGAGGGGGAGGCTGCGGCGGCGGGAGCTAGGTGTTGGTTTCTTTTTTTCTCACCAAG
Source organism: Paenibacillus sp. GCM10023252 (assembly GCF_042653305.1). Lineage (NCBI taxonomy): Bacteria > Bacillati > Bacillota > Bacilli > Caryophanales > Paenibacillaceae > Paenibacillus > Paenibacillus sp. GCM10023252. The sequence continues at coordinate 115,973 of NZ_JBHSHW010000022.1, read as the reverse complement.
TTGCCTATTTTCCGAAGATGCAGTCTGTCCTCTACAATGCTATAATAATACGGATGTTCTCCGGCAAGGGGAAAATCAACCGAATTCAATAAGAGCCATTGCAGGCATACAGGAGGAACATGCTCCATGAGTAAATTGGTCATCTGCGACCATCCCTTGATTCAGCATAAGCTGACGTTCATCCGGGACAAGAATACGATAACGAAGGACTTCCGTGAGCTGGTGGATGAAGTAGCCACGTTGATGGCTTATGAGATTACACGGGATATCCCGCTCGACACGATCAAGGTACAGACCCCAGTAACGGAGACGGAAGCCAAGGTGGTATCCGGCCGGATGCTCGGTCTTGTGCCTATTCTTCGCGCGGGGCTGGGCATGGTGGAAGGGATCTTGAAGCTCATCCCATCGGCGAAGGTAGGACATATTGGACTGGCGCGTGATCATGAGACGCTGCTGCCGAAGGAGTATTATATTAATCTGCCGACGGATGCGCCGGAACGCCTCTTGATCGTAATTGATCCGATGCTGGCGACAGGCGGATCCGCGAATGCGGCAATTGATTCGCTGAAGAGCCGGAACTGCGACCAGATTAAGCTCATGTGCTTAATTGCTGCACCCGAAGGGGTGAAGGCGGTCCAGGAACGCCATCCTGATGTAGATATCTACATCGCAGCGCTGGATGAGCGCTTGAATGATAAGGGATATATCGTCCCGGGTCTTGGCGATGCCGGAGACCGGATGTTCGGTACGAATTAGTAACTAGCATGAGGAGTGAGAGATCAGGATGTCTAAGCTTAAGGTAATGACCATCTTCGGGGTGCGCCCGGAAGCGATTAAGATGGCTCCGCTCATCTTGGAGCTGCAGAAGCATCCCGAAGAGATTGAATCGATTGTATGCGTAACAGCCCAGCATCGCCAGATGCTCGATCAAGTGCTGGAAGTGTTCAACATTACGCCTGACTATGACCTGGACGTAATGAAGGATCGCCAGACGCTGAATGAGATTACAATTCGCGTGCTCCAGGGGCTGGAGCCCGTGCTACGCGAGGCGAAGCCGGATATCGTGCTCGTACACGGCGATACGCTGACGACGTTCCTCGCGAGCTATGCTTCCTTCCTCCAGCAGATTAAGGTTGGCCATGTGGAGGCAGGCCTTCGGACATGGAACAAGCTGTCGCCTTATCCGGAGGAGATGAACCGCCAGCTGACAGGTGTCCTTGCAGACGTTCACTTCGCACCGACGGATTGGTCGGCCGGCAATCTGCTCAAGGAGAACAAGTCGGAGGAGCAGGTCTATGTGACGGGCAATACTGTAACGGACGTGTTCCAATATACGGTGAAGCCGGACTTCGCGCATCCTGTGCTCGAATGGGCGGAGGGGAAGCGTCTTATTCTAATGACCGCCCATCGCCGGGAATCGCAGGGTGAGCCGCATCGTCAGATCTTCCGTGCCGTACGACGTATAGCTGATGAGTTCGAGGATGTCGCGATTGTGTATCCAGTTCATCCAAGCCCGGCCGTTCGCGAGCCGGCGCAGGAGCTGCTCGGCGACCATCCGCGTATTAAGCTGATTGATCCGCTGGATGTCGTCGATCTTCATAACTTCTACCCGCACACCCACCTCATTCTGACGGACTCCGGCGGATTGCAGGAAGAGGCGCCTTCCTTCGGTGTTCCTGTGCTTGTCCTGCGGGATACAACGGAGCGTCCAGAGGGAGTCGGAGCAGGTACGCTGGAGCTTGTAGGTACCGATGAGCATGCGGTATACGACAGGACTCATGCTTTATTGACAGACTCGCAGCTATACGACAAGATGAGCGAAGCCGCTAATCCTTACGGGGATGGACAAGCGTCAGTCCGAATCGTGCAGGCGATCCTGCATCATTTTGGCAGAAGAGACCAGCGCCCGGATTCGTTCACACAACGTTCATAGTTCCTGCATGAAGATACGGATGCCAGCCTAATCTACAGCATACAGTGCTACTGTACGGTTTGGCTGGCTAAGAACACTAGTGATATCAAGGCTTCTCAGCCTTTTGTTCACGGAATGTTTGCAGTTATTACAATTGACAAACCTTGCAACGCTTCGATAAAATATATGAGGATTGACAGGGGTAGACCATGAACAAGAAGAGCAATAAGGATAATCCGCTCATAGCCGCTGGCTTGGTCGGAGTGATGGGAATTTCTGTCGTTATTTGTATCTTTTTGGGTTACTTGATTGGTTCATATGCCGGAGACCGCTTAGGCGGAGAGAAGGCGTGGATCGTTGGAGGAATTCTTGTTGGTCTGGCTGTCGGCATTCTCTCAGCCATCATGCTGGTGAAGAAGGTTCTGGAGGACACCGATGGATAACATCATGAAGACTGCAATGCAGGCTGTTCTGGCCATTGTAACCGCTTGTCTGCTTCTATGGGCGCTCTTGCCTGACTTGCGGACGGTTGCAGCAGGCATAATAGTCGGTCTGGCAGCAAGTTCCATGAATGCGCTTTTGCTGAGGCGCCGGGCTGAGATGGTTGGCCATGCGGCAGCAGGGCAAGGGAAGCGAAGAATGGGACTTGGATTAGGCAGCCGTATAGCTATGATTCTCTTAGCCACTATGGTTGCTTATAAGAACCCGGAAACGCTTCATCTCCCTTCCGTGCTCGCAGCTTCAATCGTCGTCCCTCTCCTGGTATTGGCATCAGCTTATTATCACAATAGTCGTCAATCTTAGCGGAAAGGGGTGAAACAATTACATGCATGAATTTCCCATAGTACCAGTTGAACTAGGTGGCTTGACGCTCAACTTAGACCTCTCTGCCATCCTGGCTATACTGGTATCGTGTGTGGTCACATTCTTGATTGCACGTCTGGCTGTCAGCAATCTGTCGGTAAGCAATCCGTCCAAGATGCAGAACTTCCTGGAATGGGTCGTTGACTTCGTTCACAACACGATTGCGAGCACGATGCCGCTGAACAAGGTTAAGCCTTACCTGTCGCTCGGTATGACGCTCATTATGTTCATCTTCGTCTCCAACCTGCTCGGCTTGCCGCTGGGTGTGGTAACGGAAGTGGACAAGCCGATTGAGTGGCTTCATATTACCGAAGAAGATATTAAGGTTGCAGAAGAGAACCACGAGCACATCGCGATCGCTTGGTGGAAGTCGCCAACTGCTGACCTCTCGGTTACAGCCGGCCTCGCGCTTATCGTCTTCGTTATGATTCACTTCTTAGGTCTGAAGCTGAACCGGAAGTACTACTTGAAGCACTACTTCGAGCCGTTCCCGGTATTCTTCCCGCTTAACCTGATCAAGGAGATCGCGAAGCCGATTACACTGTCGCTTCGTCTCTATGCCAACATCTTTGCCGGTGAGGTTCTCATCTCTACGATTCTGATGCTAGGCATTATCGGTACGCCGTTCTTGATTGCATGGCAGGCTTTCAGTATTTTCGTAGGTGCGATTCAGGCGTTCCTGTTCACTATTCTAACGATGGTGTACATCTCGCAAGCGACGATCCACGACGAGCATTAAGATTGTACAAGGGTTCAGGTTTCACCCCGGACGTACGTTCGACATGAGTAGCTGGAAATACATGATTCACCCAATATGAGACCAATTTGAGGAGGATTTTTCACAATGGAAATGTTAGCAGCAGCTTTAGCAGTAGGTTTGGGCGCACTGGGCGCAGGTATCGGTAACGGTCTGATCGTCAGCAAGACAGTAGAAGGTATCGCTCGTCAACCAGAACTTCAAGGTAAGCTTCAGACGACTATGTTCATCGGGGTAGGTATCGTAGAAGTTGTGCCTATCATCGGCGTAGTTATCGGCTTCTTGGCTTTCTTCAGCTAAGAATAACCGAGCTATATTTGGCGGGGAAGGCCTTTAAGCCCTCTTCGCCTTCGTTATGATTAATGGTGTAGATGGTTCAAGAAAGGAGAGGCAGCTATGCATTTTTTACCTGAATCAACAATAATTGCGATGGTGGCATTCGGAATCCTGTACTTCCTGCTGAGCAAGTACGCATTCGGCCCGTTGTTCGCTATTATGGAGCAGCGCCGTCAGATGGTTCTTGAGCAGATGAATACAGCTGAGTCAAGCCGCAAGCAAGCTGAGTCTTCCATGGAAGAACAGAAGCAAGCCCTTCAGCAAGCCCGCAAAGAGGCTTACGATATTATCGAGCAAGCTCGCGTAACGAGCACGAAGACAGCGGATGAGATTGTTCAATCTGCGAAGTCCGAAGCCACTCGTCTGAAGGACGATGCGCTTAGAGACATCGAGAGTGAGAAGAACAAGGCAGTTGCCGAGCTTCGCGGCGAAGTGGGCAGCATCTCCGTTAAGATTGCGTCCAAGATTATCGAGAAGCAGGTTGACGAGAAGTCACAGGAGCAGATCGTTAATCAATATCTGAAGGAAGTTGGAAGCAAATGAGCCGCGATGCGGTCGTAGCGAAGCGCTACGCTAAAGCATTGTTCGACATCGCTCAGGGACAAAGCCTCGTTAATGAGATTGAAGCCCAGCTTAAGCTGATTGTATCTGCTATCGAGGAGAACAAGGACCTCGGCAGATTCCTTGCCTCACCAAGCATCGGTACGGAACAGAAGATTGCCCTGCTGCGCGGAGCATTCGGAGATCAGATCTCGGTCATCCTGAACAACACGCTTGAGCTGCTTGTCACACGCGGCCGCCTTGATATCCTCTCGGACATCGCAGAGACGTTCACGAAGATTGCAGGCGAGGCGTTAGGCCAAGCTCAAGCTACCGTATATACAGCCCAGCTGCTGACAGACTCCGAGCTATCGGATGTTGCTGCACAGTTCGGTGCAATCTCGGGGAAGAAGATCCTTGCACAGCAAGTCGTTGAGCCTTCCCTGTTAGGCGGCATTCAAGTCCGCATCGGCAATCGTCTGTATGACGGAAGCCTGTCGGGTAAGCTTAGCCGTCTTGAGAAATCATTAAAATCACTAGCACTGTAGATAGGGGTGAACGAATTGAGCATTAGACCTGATGAAATCAGCACGCTGATTAAACAACAGATCGAACAATATAAATCCGAGATTCAAGTCGTTGATGTCGGTACAGTCATTCAAGTCGGTGACGGTATTGCCCGCGTTCACGGTCTTGAGAACGCAATGGCAGGCGAATTGCTTGAGTTCTCCAACGGTGTTGTCGGCATGGCCCTCAACCTGGAAGAGAGCAACGTCGGTGTCGTTATCATGGGACCATACAAAGGCATCCGTGAAGGCGACCAAGTGAAAAGAACCGGCCGTATCATGGAAGTTCCAGTAGGGGAAGCTCTCCTTGGCCGCGTTGTTAACGCACTGGGTGAGCCTGTTGACGGCAACGGCCCAATCAACACGACGCAATCCCGTCCGATCGAGTCTCCGGCTCCGGGCGTAATGGCTCGTAAATCCGTATTCGAACCGATGCAGACGGGTATCAAAGCGATTGACGCGATGATTCCAATCGGCCGCGGTCAGCGTGAGCTGATCATCGGTGACCGTCAGACTGGTAAGACACAGATCGCTATCGATACGATCGTTAACCAGAAGGACAACGACGTTATCTGTATCTATGTTGCCATTGGTCAGAAGCAATCAACGGTTCGTACGGTTGTTGAATCGCTTCGTAAGCAAGGCGCGCTTGATTACACAATCGTGGTAACAGCAAGTGCTTCCGAGCCTTCACCATTGCTCTACATCGCACCTTACACGGGCTGCTCCATGGGTGAGTACTTCATGTACAATGGCAAGCACGTTCTTGTCATCTACGATGATCTCTCCAAGCAAGCAGCAGCATACCGTGAGTTGTCCTTGCTGCTTCGCCGTCCACCGGGTCGGGAAGCTTACCCAGGTGACGTATTCTACCTGCACTCCCGTCTGCTAGAGCGTGCAGCTAAGCTGAACGATGAGCTCGGCGGCGGTTCCTTGACGGCATTGCCGTTCATCGAGACTCAAGCGGGTGATATCTCAGCTTATATCCCTACCAACGTAATCTCCATTACGGATGGTCAGATCTTCCTAGAGTCCGATCTGTTCTACTCCGGTCAGCGTCCTGCGGTTAACGTAGGTAACTCTGTATCCCGTGTAGGTAGCTCCGCTCAGATCAAGGCGATGAAGAAGGTTGCAGGTACCCTTAAGCTTGACCTAGCCCAATACCGTGAGCTTGCAGCATTCGCACAGTTCGGTTCTGATCTTGATAAGGTAACTCAGTCCCGTCTTAACCGCGGGGAGCGTACGCTTGAGATTCTGAAGCAGGGCGTTAACCAGCCGCTTCCGGTTGAGAGCCAAGTCGTATCCCTATATACGGTAACAAGAGGGCATGTTGATGATATTCCAGTAGCAGACGTTCGTCGCTTCGAAGCTGGTCTTCTGGATTACGTAGGGGCTAACAAGCCGGAGATTCTGGCTTCCATTCGTGATACGAAGGATCTGACTTCCGACAATGAGAAGGTTCTTGTCGAAGCAATCAAGACGTTCAAGAAAAGCTTTGCAGTATCCGTATAAATTGCAGAGCCGGACTTGATCAAGGGGCCCAAGCCCGGCATTAAGGTGGTGACAACGAATGGCTAAAGGAATGCGCGAGATTAAGCGCTCGATCAAGAGTAAGCAAAATACGAAGCAGATCACGAAGGCAATGGAGATGGTTGCAGCTGCCAAGCTGAGAAGAGCTCAGGAGGCGGCGGTTGCAGCTAGACCCTATACCGACAAGATCAAGGAAGTTGTTGCCAGCATTGCATCGAGCGGAGGCACGATTAAGCATCCCATGCTGCAGACCCGCGAGATTAAGCGGACGGCTTATCTAGTCGTCACTTCAGATCGCGGCCTCGCAGGTGGTTACAATGTGAACGTGCTTCGTAAGGTATGGACGGCAATCCAAGAGAATCACAAGTCAGCAGCCGAGTATGACATCTTCGTCATCGGACGCAAGGGCCGTGATTACTTCAAGCGCCGCAATGTCGAGATTGCAGGCGAGACAATCGGCTTGTCCGACTCGCCGAAATTCTCCGACATCAAGTCCGTAGCAGCAGCTGCTGTCAGCGGCTATGAGAATGGTGACTACGACCAGCTTCACCTGGTGTACAACCAATTCTATAATGCAATTACACAAGTACCGGTCATCAAGCAATTGCTTCCGCTGGATGCTTCACAGCTCTCCGGGGGATCCAAGTCCGACTACGAGTACGAGCCTTCGGCGGAGGAAGTGCTAGATGTACTTCTTCCTAAGTATGCGGAGACGTTGATCTACAGCTCCGTATTGGAAGGCAAGGCGAGTGAGTTCGGTGCACGGATGACGGCAATGGGCAACGCAACGAAGAACGCGACGAAGATGATTGCCGGCCTGACATTAACGTACAACCGTGCGCGTCAAGCAGCAATTACGCAAGAGATTGCAGAGATCGTCGGCGGAGCGAACGCGCAAGCATAGATATATGCAGAACATGAAGGAGGGACAGCAATGAGTAAGGGACGCGTAGTCCAGGTACTGGGACCGGTAGTCGATATCGAATTCGACAAGGGTCATCTGCCTGAGATTCTTAATGCGATTAAGATTGAACGTAAGGCTCAAGGTGAGAATGAGCGCGAGATCAGCCTGACCGTTGAAGTAGCGACTCACCTGGGCGACAACACGGTTCGCTGTGTTGCCATGTCTTCCACTGACGGACTAGTTAGAGGAACAGAAGCACTTGACCTGGGCCAACCGATTACTGTACCTGTTGGACCTGCGACACTGGGTCGTGTATTCAACGTACTAGGTGATCCAATTGATAACAACGGTGAGGTTGACCGCACGATTGTGAACCCAATTCACCGTCAAGCTCCTCCATTCGAAGAGCTGTCGACTCAACAAGAGATCCTTGAGACAGGTATCAAGGTTATCGATCTCATGGCTCCTTACTCCAAGGGTGGTAAGATCGGCCTCTTCGGCGGTGCCGGCGTTGGTAAGACGGTAACGATGCAAGAGCTGATCCACAACATCGCTCAAGAGCACGGCGGTATCTCTGTATTCGCCGGTGTAGGCGAGCGTACTCGTGAAGGTAATGACCTATACCACGAGATGAGTGATTCCGGCGTTATCGCTAAGACAGCAATGGTATTCGGACAGATGAATGAGCCGCCAGGCGCGCGTCTTCGCGTAGCTCTGACTGGTCTGACAATGGCTGAGTACTTCCGTGATCAGGAAGGCAAGGACGTGCTTCTGTTCGTCGATAACATCTTCCGCTTCACGCAAGCTGGTTCTGAAGTATCCGCCTTGCTAGGCCGTATGCCATCTGCCGTAGGTTACCAGCCAACGCTGGCAACTGAGATGGGTCAGCTGCAAGAGCGTATCACTTCGACGAAGAAGGGTTCCGTAACATCCATTCAAGCGATCTATGTACCTGCCGATGACTATACGGATCCGGCTCCTGCTACAGCATTCGCTCACTTGGATGCAACAACGAACCTTGAGCGTAACATCGCGGCTATGGGTATCTTCCCAGCGGTAGATCCGCTCGCTTCGTCATCCCGTATCCTGACGCCTGAGATTCTAGGCGAAGAGCATTACCAAGTCGCTCAAGGCGTGAAGAAGCTTCTTCAACGCTACAAGGAGCTTCAAGATATTATCGCCATCCTAGGTATGGACGAGTTGTCCGAGGATGACAAGCTGCTCGTACTGCGTGCGCGCCGGATTCAGTTGTTCCTGTCGCAGCCGCTGCACGTTGCTGAAGCTTTCAACGGCATGCCTGGCGTCTATGTACCGGTCAAAGAAACCGTCCGCAGCTTCAAGGAGATTCTCGAAGGGAAGCACGATGATCTTCCAGAACCGGCTTTCCATAACGTCGGATCGATTGAGCAAGCGGTCGAGAAGGCGAAGAAGCTGGCTCAAGAGGTTTAATTACCTTAGAGCTTAGGGAGGTAAGGTTATGAGCTCCTTTTTAGTAGAGATTGTTACACCAGAGCGCAAGGTGTACGCAGAGCAAGCAAGCATGGTTAGCGTGAAGGGTGCGGAGGGTGAGCTAGGTATTCTGCCTAACCACATTCCACTCGTAACACCGCTTCGCATTGCTCCTGTCGTCATTAAGCGCAATGGGCAAGAAGACGTCATTGCGGTGAACGGCGGCTTCATCGAAGTTCGCAAGGACAAGGTTGTCATTCTCGCTGAGAGCGCAGAGCTGCCGGAAGATATTAATATCGAACGTGCAGAATCCGCGAAGCAGCGTGCTGAACAGCGTCTATCCGCGAAGAAGAGTGAAGTTGACCAGCGCCGTGCAGAGCTCGCTCTGCAGCGTGCCCTGAACCGGATTAACGTCAAGCAAGGCTTGTAAGTCATGAATTGGAAGCGTCGCATCAGTCAGCTAGTCTGACCGTTGCGGCGCTTTTTTTGTTATGAGCTTGACCTAGTAGGAGTGGGAGAGCGGACGAGCGAATAAGGTGCATAAGTGCACCTGGATGGCCGAGTGAGTGGATAGCAAGCGTGAACGAGAGTCATCCTGAAGGAAGGGGATAGTGGGGCAAGGGGGTAAAAAAGGCACCCACCCGAGATTGGAGGTGAAGAGGAGCACCGGGGAGACTAGCCTACTGTTTTTACCAAATTTATACACAGGACCAAAAAACATAGCGCCAGCCTATGATATAATAGAATCATCCTGATATAAATGAGGAGGTGCCTGCCATGATTGATATTCATACGCACATCTTGCCCGGCATCGACGACGGTGCCAAAAATCTCGATGAAAGCTTCGATCTCGCCAGAGCAGCAAGCGATGAAGGAATTACAGATGTGATTGCCACTCCCCACCATTACGATGGGCGATTCAGCAATATTGCTCAGGACGTGAGAGATCGGGTTCAATCGCTGAACGAGAAGCTCCAGAAGGAGCAGATTCAGCTAACCGTTCATCCCGGACAAGAGATTCATGTACATAAGGAATTGTTGCTAGGAATAGAGAGAGGCACACTAACAACGTTAGCTTCTACATCCTACTTATTACTAGAGATGCCGCCAGCAAATATCCCTTCGTACTTGGAGGAGCTAATCTATGAGCTTAAGCTGCAGGGAAAACAGGTCATTATCGCCCACCCAGAGCGAAATGCTGAGGTGGCCAAGCAGCCGGAAAGGCTTGCTGAGCTCATTGAGGCTGGAGCCTATGCGCAGATGACGACCCACTCCCTCCTTGGCGGATTCGGCAGAGGGGTGGAGAGAACGGCTTGGAGCTTATGCAGGCAAGGACTCATTCATTATGTCTCATCGGATGCCCACCATCTGGATCGCAGAGGCTTCCGAATGCGGGAAGCCTACTTAAGGATTGAGAGCGAGCTTGGACGGGAGTGGTCGGACTATTACCAAGCCAATGCCAGAGGCTTGCTCAGAGACATTCGGCCTGGTGAGCAGCCGGAGCTGCTAGCTGCTCCGGCGCCGAATGGCTGGAGCAAGCTGAAGTCATGGCTTGGGAGAGCCTGAATCTATAGCTCAGCAACAGTCCCTGTTCCTGTCCCTGTCCCCATAACAAGAGCGAATGACCGCAGAACCTAATCAGGTTCTGCGGTTTTTGCTTGTTGTGCATACTTTTACCAAGGGGGAGTTATCCTATTGTGACAAGATGCGGTACGCAGGGGGGCGGACACATGAAGCCCAAGAAGAAGGAATCAGGCAAGGCGAAGGAGCTGGAGGAGAAGCAGCTAGGGGAATACGAGAGCAAGCTGATCTCAAGCAGCCTTCAGGGGAACATGGACTGGTTGAAGCAAGAGATGGGTGAGAGCGACGATCTCATCTTCCGTGAGCTGGAGCTCGAGGGAGGAGAGCAGACGCTGAGGGTGACAGTCATCCATGTGCAGTGTGTAGCGGATGATGAGAAGCTGGATGAATATGTAATCGGTGCACTGCAGAGCAGGAAGATTAGGTTAGAAGAGGAGGTCAAGCCTCCGCTGTCTGTCATTAAGAGTATGCTCGTGACGACAGGTCTGCTCGAGGAGTATAACAACTGGAAGGAAGCCTTCGCTGGACTATTCATTGGACGGGCTCTCATCCTAGTGGAAGGGGTCAATGTCGCTCTCGGCGCGAGCGTCCCAGGCGGTGCGAAGAGGGGAGTAGAGGAGCCTAAGACCCAACTGGTCATCCGAGGTCCAAGAGAGGGCTTCACCGAATCCATCCGCACGAACACTTCCTTAATTAGAAGGAAGATTCGTTCTCCCAAGCTATGGCTGGAGCAGCTAACCGTAGGGGAGATCACGCAGACTCCGATTGGTCTGATGTACATCAAGGGGCTAGCAGACGACAGCCTTCTTAGCGAACTCAAGAAGAGGCTTGGCGAGATTGAGATTGACGGCGTTCTCGAGTCCTCCTATATTGAGGAGCTTATATCGGATCAAGTATGGACGCCGTTCCCGACTCTATTCAATAGCGAGCGTCCAGACGTTATCGCGGCTGGCCTGCTAGAGGGCAAGGTGGCCATTCTCGTCGATGGAACACCGTTCGTATTGATGGTACCGGCTGTTCTTAATGTTTTTTTTCAATCATCAGAGGATTATTATCAGCGGTTCGATATTGCGACCCTAATACGCTTGCTGCGCTACGTATCCTTCTTCATCTCCTTAATGCTGCCCTCTGTGTATGTCGCAATTCTCGGATTCCATCAAGAGATGATTCCGACTCAGCTTCTGCTGAAGCTGGCCGCCCAGCGAGAGGGGGTCCCCTTCCCTGCCTATCTAGAGGCGTTCATCATGGAATTCGTCTTCGAGATTCTGCGAGAGGCGGTTATTCGTATGCCCAGCACCGTAGGAAGCACAATATCTATCGTAGGCGGTCTCGTCATCGGACAATCGGTCGTAGAAGCAGGAATTGTGTCGCCGGCAGTCGTCATTGTCGTCTCCTTGACGGCCATTACCAGCTTCGTCTCGCCTTCCTATAATCTTGCCATTGCCGCAAGGATGCTTCGATTCCTGCTGCTGGCAGCAGCCTCTACCCTCGGATTCTATGGCATCGCCTTGGTGCTGCTGTTCCTGGTGCTTCATCTCAGCTCGATCAGATCCTTCGGCGTTCCGTATCTCACACCATTCGCGCCAACGATACTAACCAACCTGAAGGATACGATCATTCGTGTTCCGATGTGGCAGATGAAGACGAGGCCGAAGCCGATGGCGGAACAGAATCCCGTCAGAGGGAATATGGACGCAGCCAAGCTGGAAGGGGAGGCCCCACAGGAATGAGCAGGCGGATTAGAATAGCGGCCCTGTGCAGTCTCCTCCTGTTCTCGGCGATAGCTGTGACAGGCTGCTGGGATCTTCGTTACCTGGACCGTATGGGAGTTGTGCTGGCGGTAGGCGTAGACAAGGATCCGACGGAGCGATACAAGATGAGAGTTACTGTCCAGGTTGTGCTTCCGCAGAGAGTAGCATCCAAGGACAGCGGAGGCGGAGGAGCACCAGTCATGACGGTAACGGATTCCGGCGATACGTTGTTCGAAGCCTTCCGCAAGATGACAGCGAAGACGTCTAGGAGATTGTTCTTCTCCCATGCACAGCTGCTTATCGTTGGTGAGAGTATGGCGAGAGAAGGCATCTACCCGCTGCTCGACCTGATTGAACGCAATCCGGAGATTCGCACGAACAGCTATGTGCTGAATGTCAGAGGCAGCTCCGCGCTTCAGATTCTGCAGCTCACGACAACGATGGAACAGATTCCAGCCTCACAGATTCATCAGTTGGTTGAAGTGACACAAGAGGCGCAGGGCGGCACTTATCCGGTAACGGTGCAGGAGCTGACCCGCATTGGCTCCTCTCAACAATTCGAGCAGGCGCTGATTCCGACTCTTGAGATTGAAGGAGACAAGTCGCAAGGGAACACATTAAGCAATATTGAGAAGATTAAGCCGAGCGCGTTCCCTAAGGTGGTGACGATGGCCGCTCTTCGAGACGGTAAGCTAATTGGCTATCTGAATCGCAAGGAATCACGAGGCATAGGCTGGTTGAAAAACAAAATAAAAAACACGGTCGTCAAAATCCCATGTCCGGATCTAGACGGCTATATTAGTATGGAAATCGGGAGCTCATCTGTAGAAGTCAAGGCTAAGCAGACGGATTCTCCCTATCCTGAGATGAATATGAAGATTCATCAGACAGGCAGCATGCACGAAATTATGTGTCCCAATGTCAATGTGTATGACGAGAAGGTGTTAGAGGAGGCAAGCCGCCTCACAGAGGAGGCTGTCAAGTCTGAAGTGAATGCGGCGATTCAGAAGGTACAGAAGCAGATGCGTGTCGATGTACTGGAATGGGGCCACGTTGTCTATCAGCAGCAGCCTCGCCTATGGAAGAAGATTCATCGCGATTGGGAGCAGATCTATCCGAAGGTGAAGCATAAGGTAGAAGTAATAACGACCATAACGGATGCAGGGGTAAGAGGCGAATCCGTTGTAAAGTGAGGGGCAGAGCATGGGAATTACAATAATTACTACAGCAGCGGTCCTCACGGGTGTGTTGACGGTTAGATGGAGGATGAGTCAGGGCAAGGGCGGGGAAGGCACAGCAGCATGCTTGCTGCTCCTCCTGGGAACGGTATTATCTGCTGCATTGCTGCTTCATGTACATGTACCGAACCCGACGAACATGGTAGGTTATGTGCTGAAGCCTATCTACACACCGATTAACAGATGGATCTATGAAGAGGTGTCTCCATGAACAGAGGGAGAACGATGAATGACGGCCTCATTAGCGCAGCGCAGTGGGGCAAGATGCTCTATCTGTTCGCTCTCGGCAGTGCCGCTCTCCTCATTCCTTCCGCTGTCATCTCCATCGCGAAGCAAGATGCTTGGCTGTCGATGCTGCTTACTGTACCCTTCAACTATCTCGTTATTGTATTGTACTTCGCATTAGCGAGCCGGTTCCCCAGCCTGTCTCTCGTGCAGATTCTGGAGAAGGTGCTTGGCCGGGCGGGCGGGAAGCTGGTAGCGGTTAGTTATATCTTCTTCTACCTGCTGCTCAGTGCACTCGTCTTAAGGAATATTACCGACTTCCTGGGCAGCTCTGTATTGCCGATGACCCCGCCTTGGTTCATCGCGGTTACGTTCATGAGCGTCATCGTGTATGGCGTCATGCTGGGAGTGGAGACGATCGCTCGAACAGGAGAGATTCTGTTCGTCTGGGCGGTGCTGGTCATCGGATTCATCTCTATCCTGCTGCTTAACCAGTTCCAGCTCAAGAACTTCGAGCCGCTGCTGTATACGGGTATCATGACGCCGATCAAAGGCATCTATCCCGTGCTCGGCTTCCCGATCGGAGAGTTCGTATTCATGGCGATGCTGCTTCAGCTGATTAAGCCGGAGGAGCGATCGAAGCTGAAGCGTACGGCTAAGCTGAGTGTCCTGATTATTGGAATCTCAAGTGTGCTCATAGCCATATTGCTCATAGGTGTGCTAGGAGCAGACTTGGTTGTACGCAGCCCGTTCTCGGTCTACGACATGGCGAAGCAGATCAACATTGAAGAGATTCTGGTCAGGGTTGAGATTCTGGTCGCTGTCGTATGGGTGAGTACGGTGTTCATGAAGCTGATCCTGTGCTTCTATGTGCTCACCTTAAGCACGGCTCATCTGCTCCATCTGTCCAGCTATCGTGCTCTCGTCGTGCCCTATGCCTTTATCGTATGCCCCCTGGCCGGCTATGTGTATCGTAATGCCGCCCATGCCAGGTGGTTCCAGACGGAGGTGTGGACGGTCTATTCGGTTGGGATGGGTTTCATCATTCCTCTCGCTGTGCTGATCCTTGCCAAGCTAAGAGGACTGAAGGAGCTGCCAGGAGACAAGCCGAAGGGAAGCCCTCCTCCAGTGGACACAGGGGAATCGGCCAAGACAACTCCATCATAGACGACAGTGACCGCATTTGTTAAAATAAGGGGGCAACGTTACCATGCGATTAACGGAGGCGATAAGGTGGAAGTCTACTTCAACAATTATGTCGTTGTCTCGCTATTTATCGGCCTTGGTATTTTGCTCCCTGTTGTTGCGCTGACTGTAGGCAAGCTGCTGCGTCCTAGCAAGCCTACGGATCCGAAGCAGTCTACCTATGAGAGCGGCAATGAGCCGGTTGGGGAAGGTCAGGTACGCTTCAATATCCGTTACTATTTGTTTGCGTTAATGTTCGTTATCTTTGATGTTGAGACCGTTTTCTTATACCCGTGGGCCGTTGCTTATGATAAGCTCGGCTTATTTGTGCTCGTTGAGATGGTTATTTTCACCGGAATGCTGCTCATTGGACTTCTATATGCCTGGAAGAAGAAGGTGCTAAGATGGAATTCAATCTAGAGTCGATTACGCTCGAGGAGCGCAAGGAGCTGGAGCGCAACGTATTCATGGGAACGCTGGAGCAGCTGAAGGCCTGGGCGCGGAGCAACTCGCTGTGGCCGCTCACCTTCGGGCTGGCATGCTGTGCGATTGAGATGATGGGCACGGGCGCTTCCCATTATGACCTGGACCGGTTCGGTGTGATGTTCCGGACGTCGCCGCGCCAGTCGGATGTCATGATTGTGGCCGGCACGGTGACGAAGAAGATGGGACCGCTGCTGCGCCGCCTGTATGACCAGATGCCGGAGCCGAAGTGGGTCATTGCGATGGGCTCCTGCGCGACGGCTGGCGGGCCTTATATCAAGTCGTACGCCGTCATTAAGGGTGTGGACCAGATCGTACCAGTGGATGTATACATACCAGGCTGTCCGCCTAACCCTGCTGCGCTGATCTACGGCATTAACAAGCTGCAGGAGAAGATTCGCTATGAAGCGAAGACCGGGAAGCGGGTGACCGGCCGATGAGGAGCGACGGGAAGGACGAAGGGAAAGCGCTTACGAAGGCGGTGGCTGAAGGCACCGCTGGCGTGGAGGGCGAAGCTGGGGGAGCGGGCGCGGCGGAGGCCGGCGGAGCGGCGGCAGCTGGCGAGGCTGTGAGCGGAGCGGGCGGAGCTGGCGAGGGAGCAGGTGAAGCTGTGAGCGGAGCTGGCGGAGCTGGCGAGGGAGCAGGTGAAGCTGTGAGCGGAGCAGGCGCGCCGCCCGTGGACGCGGAGCGCGAGGCGAAGCTGAAGGCGGCCGCCGAGGCCAGGGCTGCCCGAGCGGCGGCGAAGGCCGCGGAGGAAGCGCAAGCAGCGGAGGCTCCTGAGGAGCCGAAGCCGCCTTCACCGAAGCAGCCGCAGCTCGACCAGGCTGCGGCGCTGATTAGGGCGCTCGTCGCGGACGACGCGGTCGAGGAAGCGTACGTGAATGAGCTGAACAGCGATATGCCGACGCTGGTCATTAAGAATGAGCGATGGCTGCAGACGGCTGAGCTCATGAAGAGCCCGAAGGGCCTCCAGTGCAACTACCTGCGTAACCTGTCTGGCGTCGATTATGAGACGCATCTGGAAGTGGTCTACCACTTCGTGTCGCTAGAGACGAAGCTGGAATATGCCGTTAAGGTCCGCACGGATCGCGAAGCTCCCTCCGTTGCGTCTGTCACCCCGCTGTGGGCGACGGCGAATTGGAATGAGCGGGAGGTGTATGACTTGCTTGGTGTTACTTTTCACAACCACCCGGATCTGCGCCGCATCATGATGTCTGATGAATGGGTGGGGCATCCGCTGCGCAAGGACTATGAACCGTTAGACTCGGAGGTGTAAGGCTGAAGTGATTCGGACGGAAGAACTGCTGCTCAACGTAGGCCCTCAGCATCCCAGCACACACGGCGTGTTCAGGATTATTGTGAAGCTCGACGGCGAGGTCATTACGGAAGCGACCCCTGTCATGGGCTATCTGCACCGCGGCACCGAGAAGCTCGCTGAGAATCTGAATTATACCCAGATCATTCCCTATACCGACCGGATGGACTATGTGTCAGCGATGACGAATAACTACGTGCTCGTGCATGCGGTAGAGACGATGATGGGTCTTGAGGTGCCGGAGCGGGCGGAGTTCATGCGCCTCATCGTGATGGAGCTGCAGCGGGTTGCCAGCCATCTCGTCTGGTGGGGGACGTATCTCCTTGATATTGGCGCGATGAGCCCCTTCCTCTATGCCTTCCGGGATCGGGAGACGATTATTAATCTGTTCAACGAGCTGTGCGGGGCTAGGCTTACCTATAACTACATGCGAGTGGGCGGAGTGAAGTGGGATGCGCCTCCAGGCTGGATCGACAAGGTTGCGGAATTCATCCCTTACATGAAGAAGAAGCTGCAAGAGTACGACAATCTGGTCAGCGGCAACGAGATCTTCCTGGCGCGCATTAAGGGAATCGGCACTTACGATGCCCAGACTGCCATTGATTATGGGTTATCAGGCGCCAACCTGCGCTGCACCGGCGTGGATTGGGATCTGCGCAAGGCAGAGCCTTACAGCTTGTACAGCCGCTTCGAATTCGATGTGCCCCTCGGGCAAAAAGGTGACTGCTACGACCGCTATGTCATACGGCTCGAAGAGATTCGCCAGAGTCTGCGAATTCTAAGGCAGGCGCTTGAGCAATTCCCCTCTTCCGGCGAGGTCATGGGCAAGGTGCCACGGGTCATCCGTCCTCCGGCAGGAGAAGTATATGTTCGCATTGAATCTCCGCGCGGCGAGATTGGCTGCCATATCGTCTCCAAGGGCAAGGCAGAGCCGTACCGGCTTAAGTTCCGCCGGCCCTCCTTCGTCAATCTGCAGATTCTGCCCAAGCTGCTCGTGGGCGAGACGATGACCAACCTCATTACGATTCTTGGCGGAGTGGATATTGTCGTCGGGGAGGTGGATTGCTGATGGGCCAGCTGCTGGCGGAAGCCTTAACGTGGAGCAATGCCCTGATCATGCTGCTATGGGGAGTCGTGCTGCTCCTCGTTGTGCTCGGATTCGTCACCTATGCGATCTATTTCGAGCGGAAGGTCATCGGCTGGATGCAGCTTCGAATCGGGCCTAACCGAGTAGGCCCGCTTGGTCTGCTCCAGACGGTGGCTGATATATTGAAGCTTCTGATTAAGGAGGATACGATTCCTCGCAAGGCCGACAGGACGCTTTTCATCCTTGCGCCTGTCCTAGCTTATGTTCCTGCATTCTCGGTGCTGGCCGTCATTCCCTATACACAGAACCTATACTTCGCGGATCTGAACGTTGGACTGCTCTATTATGTGGCGCTGTCGGGCATCTCGACTCTGGCGATTGTGCTGGGGGGCTGGGCTTCGAACAACAAGTATGCGCTGCTCGGGGGGATGCGTTCTGCCGCACAGATGATCTCCTACGAGGTACCGCTGGTCATCTCCGTGGTGGGCGTCATCATGCTGAGCGGGAGCCTCAATCTCCGAGATATCGTTGCCGCGCAGGATGGCGGATGGTTCTGGAATTGGCACTTCCTGCCCCAGATTCTAGGCTTCGTCATCTTCATCATTGCTGCCGTATCGGAGCTGAATCGGACGCCGTTCGATCTGCCGGAGGCGGAGTCCGAGTTGGTCGCGGGCTATCACGTGGAATACAGCGGCTTCCGCTTCGCCTTCTTCATGCTGACAGAGTACGTCTACGTCTATGCGATTGCGGCGCTGACGACCGTCCTGTTCCTAGGCGGCTGGCAGGCTCCAGCGCCGTTCCTGGACTTCGTTCCGGGCATCATCTGGTTCCTGCTGAAGTTCGCGTTCATCGTATTCTTCCTGTTCTGGATTAGAGCGACCTTGCCCCGCATTCGAGTCGATCAGCTCATGGGACTCGGGTGGAAGGTGCTGCTCCCGCTGTCGCTGCTTAATGTGTTCACTACGGCTGCATATATCGAATTCTTCATTAGAAGGTAAGGGAAGGGGATGAGGTTATGAAGGGATTGCTGAAGGGGATGGGCGTGACGCTTGGCGCCATGACGGCGAAGAAGGTAACGACCTCCTACCCGGATGAGCCGTTCTTGATGCCGGACCGATTCCGCGGGATCCAGCACTTTATACCGGATAAGTGTATCGTATGCAATCAATGCGCCCGGATCTGTCCGACTGATTGCATTACACTCACGGGCAAGCCCAATCCCGATCCTGATCGTAAGGGCAAGGTTATCGACACATTCGATATTAACTTCGAGATCTGTATCCTATGCGATCTGTGTACGGAGGTATGTCCGACGGAAGCGATCGTCATGACGAATCACTTCGAGCTGTCGACCTTCAGCCGCGACGACTTGTACAAGGATGCCGACTGGCTGTCGAGCAACAATACCTTAGTCCGTGAGGATAATAACAATATCGGGGCGCCTGCTCCCGCTGCGAAGGGAGGCGCCAAGCCCGGTGTCTAATCTGGTGATTACAGGCGAGACAGCAGCCTTCTTCATCCTGTCAGCTGTGATGATCTGCGGCGCTGTGCTCATGGTGACCTTAACGAAGGTCGTTCATATGGTCATCTCCATGGCCGCAGCCTTCCTCGGACTGGCAGGAATGTTCGTCCTGCTGGAGGCGGAATTCGTCGCCTTCGTGCAAGTGCTGATCTACGCCGGAGCGGTCTCCATCCTCATGATATTCGGCATTATGATGACGAATCATGGGTCAGCCCAGCAGGAGCCGACTCGGCCTCTTCATGAGGCCATGGCTGCTACAGCAGCTATCTCCTTGTTCGCCTTGCTGTTCTATGCGATTCGGAGCACGACCTTCCCCGCTGCCGAGAGCTCCATCTTGCCGGCAGAGGCGGACAACACGATGGAGATAGGGAAGCTGCTCTATACGGGCTACGTTATTCCCTTCGAGCTGCTGTCTATTCTGCTCACAGTGGCCTTCATCGGAGCCATTGCCATTGCGCGTAAGGAGGAGGAATAATTCATGCTTCCATCTTATCTGACTATGGCAGCCATTCTATTCTGCATTGGACTGTACGGCGCACTGGTGAAGCGTAATGCAATTGTCGTTCTTCTCTCCATTGAGCTGATGCTGAATGCGGTGAACCTGAACTTGATTGCCTTCTCGAAGTACGGAGTCGTTCCAGCGCTTACCGGGCAGATCTTCTCCCTGTTCACCATTACAGTCGCCGCAGCTGAAGCGGCGGTAGGGGTAGCCATCCTCATTGCCTTGTTCCGGGCTCGCGGTACGGTTAACGTAGATGAATATGATGAGATGAGGAGGTAAGGCAAGCCCATGGATACTTATACTAGTCTGGCCTGGCTAATCCCCCTCTTCCCGCTCGTATCCTTCGTGCTTACCCTTACGCTAGGACGAAGCTTCCGCAAGGCAGGCATCCTTATCGGCTCAGCAGGCTCCCTTGCGGCGCTGGTGTTATCGCTTCTTATATTAATCGAGCGATCAGGGGGAGGAGCAGAAGATTACAACAGCAGCTTCCAGTGGATACAGATTGGCGAATTCACGCTTAGTATGGGCTTCGAAGTAACGAATCTGACCGCCCTGATGCTAGCGGTTGTCACGCTTGTCTCCTTCCTCGTGAACGTCTATTCGGCAGGATATATGCGAGAGGATGAACGAATTACCGTCTACTACAGCTACATTGCGCTGTTCAGCTTCTCCATGTTGGGCCTTGTATTAGCGGATAACCTCCTGTCTCTGTACGTGTTCTGGGAGCTGGTAGGCGTATCATCCTTCCTCCTTATTGGATTCTGGTATGCGAAGCCGGGAGCCCGTGCAGCAGCGAAGAAGGCCTTCATCGTCACTCGCATCGGAGATGCCGGATTGCTCATCGCGATTCTGCTCTTATTCTGGTATATGCCGGATCATGCGCTTGACTTCGTAAGTCTACATAATGTGTTCGAAGGCGCAGCAGGCAGCATTGCCTCTGAGATTACAACGCTAATCGCGCTCCTCATCTTCCTTGGTGCAGTCGGCAAGTCCGGCCAGTTCCCGCTTCATGTGTGGCTGCCCGATGCGATGGAGGGACCGACGCCAATTAGTGCGCTGATTCACGCCGCTACGATGGTTGCGGCTGGTGTCTATCTCGTAGCGAGGACATTCGATATATTCCAAGCCTCTGAAGCAGCCATGGGGACGGTCGCCTACTTCGGCGGGTTCACCGCTATCTTCGCAGCGACGATCGCGCTAACTCAGAACGATCTGAAGCGCATCCTTGCGTATTCAACCGTGTCACAGCTAGGCTACATGATGATGGCGCTCGGTCTTGGTTCGCTGACAGGCGGCATCTTCCACCTGTTCACCCACGCCTTCTTCAAGGCGCTGCTATTCCTCGCTGCAGGAAGTGTCATCCACGCCGTTCATACGCAGAATATTCAGGAGATGGGCGGCCTAGGCACCAGGATGAGAATTACCGCATGGACATTCGCGATTGGTGCGCTTGCTCTATCCGGCATTCCGCCATTCTCAGGCTTCTGGTCTAAGGATGTGATACTAAGCGCGGCGCTTGACCATAACCCGCTCCTATTCGGAGTTGGACTCCTTACCGCCTTCTGCACGGCGCTGTATATGACGCGGTTATACTTCCTCGTCTTCCTTGGCAAGCCTGGCAAGCCTGGGCCTGGCAAGCCCCAAGGGGAAGGGCAGCATAGCGGGCAGGGACGAAGCAGCCATACGGGTGTTAAGGAGTCTCCGCCTGTCATGACAGTTCCTCTCCTAGTCTTAGCCTTCCTTAGCCTAACTTCAGGCTTCCTTGAGACCCCTTGGAACCCGATGCTGGGCAGCTGGCTAAGCGGTGAAGCCGAGGAAGCCCATGCGAGCGGGCTCGTCATCATTGCATCCATTGCCGTCAGCGTATTAGGGATCTATATCGGCTGGCTGCTCTATGGCAAGGGGAGCATTCGAAGAGATCTAGTGAGCTCTTCGGCGCCTTGGCTCGTGAAGCTTCCCCAGCGCAAGTATTATATCGATGAAGTCTATGAGGTGCTGATCGTAGCGCCGCTGCGAGGCATCGGCCATGCGCTTACAGCCTTCGACCGCTACGTGGTCGACGGTGTTGTTAGAGGAATTCAGTCGATGACCAGCACATTCGGCATGAATACTGCTAGAGTACAGAATGGCCAAGTCCAGACCTACGGACTTGCGGCAGCACTTGGGCTGGTCATTATGATCATCGCCATTGTCGGAAGGAGGTTCTGGTAATGGGCAGCCTGTCCGAAGTGCCAATCTTATCCCTAATCCTTGCATCTCCGTTGTTAGGTCTGCTTGTCCTTCTCTGCTTGCCGAAGCATCGGACCCGGTGGCTGCAGACGACGGCTATTGCTGCCACGCTGCTGCCGCTGCTCTTCTCTCTATGGCTATATGTAGATTACAACAAGACCCAAGGGTCGGAGTCCTATCCCGAGAGCTATACATGGATGGATGTCCCGCTGAACCATGAGACACAGGAGGGGGTGCAGGCTTACCGGCTAGTATTCGACTACTCGCTTGCGGTGGACGGCCTCTCACTGCCGCTTGTGCTACTGACTACTCTGGTGACCGCCATGGCAGCACTCGCTTCTATTCATATCCGCAAGCGTTGGCAATCCTTCTATGCCTGGTTCCTCCTGCTGGAGTTCGGCATGCTCGGCGTCTTCTTGGCCAGAGACCTGCTCTTATTCTTCGTGTTCTTCGAGCTTACGCTCATCCCGATGTTCTTCCTGATCGGCATCTGGGGCTATGGGAACCGGGAGAAGGCGGCGAACAAGTTCCTGCTCTACAACGGCGTCGGATCTGCACTCATGCTAATTGCCTTCGTCATCCTGATTAATATGGCCGGCTTCCGTCTGGAGCAGACCGCGGAGCAGGTTCAGTTCATCTACAGCGGCAGCTATGAGGTGATTCAGCAGAATCTGAGTAATCCGGAAGCCTGGGTTAACCTAAGCCCAGCTCAGACGAACGGGATGAACCCTTGGCATATGAGCGAGGGGATGAGCTGGACGATCTTCCTCCTGCTGCTGGCCGCGTTCGGCATTAAGCTCCCAATCTTCCCGTTCCACACGTGGATGCTTAAGGTACATACGGAAGCACCGCCGTCCGTCGTCATGATTCATTCAGGCATCCTTCTCAAGATGGGCGCCTACGGCCTTCTCCGCTTCGGCATCCTCCTCTTCCCGGAACAAGCGAGAGAGTGGGCAGGCGTATTAGCTGTACTAGGTGTCATTAATGTGCTCTACGGAGCTGTGCTAGCCCTCGTGCAGAAGGAGTTCAAGCTCGTGCTTGCCTACTCTTCCATTAGTCATATGGGCATCGTGCTGCTCGGCATCGCTTCCTTGAATGAGATTGGAATGGGCGGAGCGGTATTCCAGCTTGTCTCTCACGGCTTCGTCTCAGCTCTGCTGTTCCTCGTTGTAGGCAGTCTCTACGAGCGCACCGGGACGACCGAGCTGCAGGAGCTAGGCGGACTGGCCAGATCTCTACCATTCCTGAGCGGCATTCTGCTGGCAGCAGGCATGGCTTCGCTAGGATTGCCAGGCCTGTCCGGCTTCATCGGCGAGTTCCTCTCTATACTGGGCCTGTTCGAATCCATGCGCTGGCTCGGTGCAGCAGCGGTAATTGGCGTGATTATAACGGCAGTCTATATTCTGCGGAGTGTGCTCGGCATCACCTTCGGACCTATCTCGGAGCGGCACAGCGCCTTGAAGGATGCCCGGCTCATTGAAGCCGTGCCGATGATTGTACTGCTGGCCTTCATCATTCTGCTTGGCATCTACCCCTCCATCTTAATGGATGTCATTCAGCTCCATATGGGGGACTTGTATCAAGACATCATAGCCGGCATGGGCGGAGGGATGAATCATGGTGGATAGCTTAACGATGGCCCCGCTCACCTGGACCGATATGCTCGTCTTAGCTCCTGAGCTTAGCTTGGCAGCCGTTATGCTGCTTCTCGTCGTTCTGGATCTCGCTCTGCCAAGGCAGGTGAGCAGGGAGCTCATAGGCTGGCTCAGCCTGACGGGCATCCTACTATCTGCGGCGATCATTGTATGGGATATAGTGGAGGGAAGCGGGGCAGCAGGGCAGGGGAATGAGATCATTCGACTGCTTGCAGACAGTTATCGTGTAGATGACTTCGGCCATATCATGAAGCTGATCTTCCTCGCAGCGGCGGGCTTCATCGTCCTGCTAGCCATTGGCTCGGTGAAGCGGGACCCGTCCATTACAGATCATGCGGAGTACTATTACTTGCTCCTCCCAGCTGTCATCGGCGCGATGATCATGTCGTCCTCGGGCAATCTAGTTACCCTATACGTCGGGCTGGAGCTGCTTAGTATTACGACATATGTTCTCATTGGGCTGCGCAAGCGGTCCACGAAGTCAGCGGAGGCAGCATTCAAGTACGTGGTGACAGGGGGCATATCCTCAGCCTTCATCCTGTTCGGCATGTCCTATCTATATGGCGTGACCGGATCGGTTGCTCTCAATGAGATCGCGGCGGCCCTTCCGACTGCCTACGACAATTATGAGGCGCTCGTCTACGTCGGCTTCTTCTTCCTCATAGCGGGCTTCGCTGTGAAAATCGCCGCCGCCCCGTTCCACGCCTGGGCGCCCGATGTCTATCAAGGAGCATCCACGCCTGTGACAGCCTTCCTGGCCGTGGTCTCGAAGGGCGCAGCGCTTGCGGTTGTGTTCCGCATCGTATATAGCACAGCCTTCGTCGCAGGAGGCGGCGAAGGGGTATTCCTCAGCAAGGATGTATTCTTCACCTTGCTCGTACTTGCTGCCGCTGCTATGATTGCAGGCACCACAGCTGCTCTGCGGCAGCACCAGATGAAGAGGCTGCTGGCCCTCTCCGGCGTAGCTAACGCCGGTTACCTGCTCGTCCCGATCGGTATCTCTATTACCATTGTACACAGCAACAACTTCGGAGAGTTCGTCTATTACCTGATCGCTTATCTATTCATGAACATTGGGGCGCTGGCTGTAGTGATGGTGGTAAGCCGGTCCGCCGGGCATGAAGAGATGAGCAGCTTCGCCGGGTTGTACTACCGAGCTCCATGGACAGCGGCTGCAATGGCTGTATTTGTTTTATCTCTTGCCGGACTGCCGGTAACTGGAGGCTTTCTTGGCAAGCTGTTCATTCTGCTGGGAGCGGCCAGCGCCGGTGCGTATTGGCTGGTCGCGATTATGGCGGCAAGTACCGTTGTGTCTTACTACTTTTATTTTGCAATCATTCGCCAGATGTTCATGCGCTCCGGTGAAGAGGACCGGCGGATTGACGTACCATGGGTAATTGGAATGGTAATCTGGCTATGTGCCGGAGTTACTGTGGCGATGGGATTGATTCCTGGACCCATTATGGAGGGCATAGAGAAGGTGTTCTCCATTCCTGCTGATCTGCTCGTAAGATAAGGATGCCTTCTTGGAATAGAGGAATGCCCCAGCTGCTGATGTGCTGTTGACTTGACCCCTTGTAGGGGCGGCTCCGGCCTTCGGGTCTGGGGCCTTTTTTTGTCACTTGCCACACTATCCCCTTCGCTCAGAGGAGGGGATAATGGCCTAAGTGATGCTCTATACGCCTTAGCATTACCTTCTACTACTAACCCGTTCTGAGCGAAGGGGATAGTGGAGGTGGGTAGCCGAACAGGTACCCGAGAGCTGTAGATTAAGCTTTTTTGGACCCGTACATAGACCGATTACTTCCATCATATGATTAAGCGAATTCCTTACATCCTCGCCGCTGACCTCTTACCTCCACTACCACATTGTCGCAAATCATTCATATCATCCGTTTGACACGAAGAAATATTGGTTTAATATTATAGCAGAAGGAAACTGAAGTGGGTGAGCAATTGTGAATGGCGAAGATATAAGCACCCAGCTTGGGACGCTGAGCGGGGTATCTGGCCTGCTTTCCATCGTGACCGCTATCCTTAGTATTCTGTTCATATGGGTCTTACTGCAGGAGTTCAAGCTCGATGTGTTCTTCCGCCACCCTCGAAGCCCTAAGGCTAGAATGTTCCAGGTGGTCCTGGCAATCGTGATTGGTCACGCACTGGCACGCTTCATTCTCGACTACTGGGAATGGTCGGTTATGCTTAGGAACTTTGTCGAATAACTACGTCGAAATATGTCAACAATGGGTAGTAAAACGACGGTCTTAAACGAAGAACGAGATACGAATGGTATATTTAGTCCTATTTTTAGTCGCTAACGTCAAAAAAAAGTATCCAGTCTCGTATCCATACGATGGATATAAATAACGCTTGTCGATTTATGTAGCTGGATGGTAAGATGAAATTTGGAAATTGAGGAGAATCTCATATTCTTCTGAATAAGGGAATTGGATATTCCAGTTCGCGGAGGGAACATAAGATGACCAAAATAATCGTCCGCGGAGGCCAGCGTCTATCGGGAACGGTCCGTGTCAGCGGTGCAAAAAATGCAGTACTTCCGATATTAGCAGCCTCATTGCTAGCAAATGAAGGAGAAAGCGTCATCTGTGACGTACCCCTCCTCGACGATGTGATGACGATCCAGAAGGTATTAGCCTCTCTGGGTGCAGAGCTTACTTACAACAATGAAAAGATGCGGATATCCGCTCAATCTCTTACTTCTTATGAAGCGCCATATGAGTTCGTCCGGAAGATGAGAGCTTCCTTCCTCGTGATGGGTCCATTGCTTGCTCGACTCGGTAAGGTTAGAATCTCCTTGCCAGGCGGTTGTGCCATTGGTACCAGACCGATCGACCAGCATCTCAAGGGCTTCGAAGCGATGGGAGCAGAGATTACGCTCGGACATGGGTATATAGAAGCAAGTACACCGACACGTCTGAAGGGTGCTAAGATCTATCTCGATGTAGCCAGTGTCGGAGCGACCGAGAACATCATGATGGCTGCAGCACTTGCAGAAGGCACTACGCTGCTTGAGAATGCAGCGAAGGAACCAGAGATTGTAGATCTGGCGAATTACATCAATGCAATGGGCGGCAAGGTTCGGGGTGCAGGCACTGGTCTGATCCGAATTGAAGGCGTCGACAGCTTGCGCGGTGTACAGCATACGGTCATTCCTGACCGAGTGGAAGCGGGAACCTTCATGATTGCAGCTGCTATAACAGGCGGGGATGTATTCATTGAAGGAGCAATTGGTGATCATCTCGCACCTGTCATCTCGAAGATGCAAGAGATGGGTGTCGAGATTATTGAAGCGGATAATGGACTTCACGTTCGTGCGGGTTCGCGTCTGAAGTCAGTCGATGTGAAGACTCTGCCTTATCCAGGCTTCCCGACCGATATGCAGTCTCAGATGATGGCGTTGCTGCTTGCCTCTGAAGGTACTTCTGTCGTGACAGAGACCGTGTTCGAGAACCGGTTCATGCATGTCGAAGAATTCCAGAAGATGAGTGCAGAGATTAAGATCGAAGGCCGCTCTGCTATTATTAGCGGAGGAGTTCCGCTCACAGGGGCTAAGGTGTCTGCAACAGATCTGCGTGCTGGCGCTGCCTTAATCTGTGTTGCGCTCATTGCTGACGGAGAATCTGAGATTACCGGTCTGCACCATGTCGACCGTGGATACGTCGATATTACTGGCAAGCTTGCTGCGCTTGGTGCTGATATCAGACGCGTTGCAGATGGTCAGAGCTCGAAGCCTTCGGCGACTGTGGCAATACTGAAGGAAGCTGTAGCAGCGGCCGCAGCGCCTGCTCTGGAAGCGGAGCCAGTAGCTGTCTATGCCTCAGCAGTTGCTCAGCAAGACCATGCAGCTGCAGCTTACAAGCGCGACAAGGATACCGCACCTGCCCTTAAGGTGCAGCCTACCTGGGCTTAACGATTCATAATAATTATTAGTATATAGCAGTGCTGGATGGGTACCCATAGACTGGACACTTTTTATGAGAAGTGTGCGAGCTATGGGTGCCTTTTTGTTTTGTCTAATAGTTTGGGTATGCATAAATTGGGCTCATTAGACCAAACTACCCCATGTGGAGAACAGGTGTAATCGATAAGTAAAAGTTTTAGTAAAAATAATTGACAATTAGTAAAAAAATGAGTAAATTCTATGTAGTGATCGTAAACGCTTTCAAAAAGGTCACACGATATCGAAAGGGGATCCCACCGATGAAGAAGGCAACACAATGGATGGTCATGCTTCTTATGATTTCCTTATTTGTAACGGCATGCGGCAACTCCGGCAACAACGAAGGAAATAACGGTGATGGGGCAGCAGATGGGGATAAGAAGGTTACCCTAACAGCATGGGCCTGGAACGTGAATGTTGGCGCAATGAACGATGCAATCAAGCTATACCAGAAGGACCATCCGAATGTGTCTCTGAAGGTTGAAGATATCGGCCGTCTTGACGTATATGACAAGCTGTCGACGGGCCTTGCGGCCGGCGGGGCAGGTCTGCCAGACATCGTTCTGGTCGAGGATGACCGGATTCAAGGTTACTTGGACGCTTTTCCGAAGGGATTCGTTAACTTAACGGACAAGGGCTTCGACAAGAAGATTAGCGAGTTCCCTACCTTCAAGCAAGAGATCGTGTCTAAGGACGGCAAGGCTTATGCCTTCCCATTCGATGCAGGTCCTACCGGTATGTTCTACCGCACGGAACTGTTCGAGAAGGCTGGCGTAGATCCAGCGACGATTGAGACATGGGATGACTTCTTCACAGCAGCCAAGACGATTAAGGACAAGACTGGAGCCAGCGCGTTCCCTATTGATAAGTTCAAGGACGATGCACTGTTCCGTATGATGATGAACCAAGCGGGCGTGTATTACTTCGATAAGGACGGCAACATCGACTTCAACAATCCTAAGGTTGTTCAGATTATGGAGCTCCTTAAGAAGTATAACGATGCTGGCCTAATCAAGGACGTTAACGGCTGGGATGGTACGGTGTCGGCAACGATTGACGGTTCTGTAGCGACTGTGCCATTCGGCGCCTGGTACTATGGCACCATCATCGACCAAGCGAAGGATCAGAGCGGCAAGTGGGGCGTGTTCCAGCTGCCGGCACTGGAGAAGGGCGGCAACCGCGCAGCTAACCTCGGCGGCAGCGGCTGGATGATTCCATCAGCATCGAAGAACAAGGATGCGGCTTATGCATTCGCTGAGTACTTCGCGACAACTCCTGAGGTGCAAGAGATTGCCATGAAGAGCTACGGATTATTCCCATCACTAACGAGCGTTTATAGTGCGGAGATTTTCAAGAGCAAGGACGAGTTCTTCTCTGGTCAAGAGATCTTCAAGCTGTTCAGTGATGAGACGAAGAACATCCCGACAGCTTACTTCACGAAGGATTACTCCCTTGGCTTAGACGAGGCGGTTAAGGCACAAGCGGATGTGTTCAACGGTGCTAAGCCGGCCGATGCGCTTAAGAAGGCAGCCGATCGTCTAGCTGATCGTACGAAGCGTGAAGTGAACAAGTAAGTTATAGAGCAGGATACAGCGGGAGATGGCGAGGGATTAATCCCTTTAGTCTCCCGCCTTTCATTTTTTCCAAGCGGAGGTGTCGCAGTGAAGACGAAGACGTATGTCCCGTATCTATTTCTAATGCCTGCTGTTGTGTTATTTGCCGTATTCATGGCTTATCCGATTATTTACTCGTTCCTCCTAAGCTTCCAGACAAGCACAGGGGGGGAGATGGCTTACACTGGCTTCGACAATTACAAGCGACTGTTCAGCGATGAGATACTGGGAACCGCGCTTAAGAATACGTTTATTATCTTAATCATTCAAGTTCCCCTTATGTTGTTCCTATCCATCGTACTCGCGGCTGGACTGAACTCCATTAAGCATCTGAAGGGGATCTTCCGAGTCTCGTTCTTCATGCCTGCCGTCACATCGCTGGTTGCTTACTCCATCATCTTCTCCATCATGCTGATGGGGGATGGTATCGTGAACCAGTTGTTGAACTGGTTCGGTATAGCTTCCGTACCGTGGCTGTCTCACCCGATATGGGCCAAGGCCGCCTTGATCCTAGCCATGACATGGCGCTGGACAGGATACAACATGGTCATTCATCTTGCAGCGATGCAGAATATTTCAGAAGACCTGTATGAAGCAGCATCGCTGGACGGAGCATCGAAGATCAAGCAGTTCTTCGCCATTACGATTCCGCAGCTTAAGCCTGTTCTGCTGTTCACGGCGATTCTGTCTACGATTGGCACCTTGCAGCTATTCGATGAGCCGTACACGTTGACCAAGGGCGGTCCAAGTGATGCAACATTAACGATCGGCATGTACTTATACCAGACAGGCTTCCGGTACTTTGACTTCGGCTATGCCTCTACGCTCGCTTATGTCATCGTTATCCTCATCGGAATCATGTCCTACATTCAATTCAGAGTAACGGGGGATGAGTGATGAGAACGAATCAAGCAAGGTCGTTTGGGCTATATGCTCTGCTTTTCCTCGGAGCTGTTATATCGTTATTCCCATTCTATTGGGCCGTTATCGGAGCGACGAATACGAGCGGCAAGATTTTTGCGAAGCCGCCTATCCTTGTGCCAGGCAATCTGTTCATTGAGAACTTAACCAACCTCAATGAAGCGATAGGCATTGGACGTGTCTTGTTCAACTCCGTGTTCGTAACGGTAATCTACACCGCGCTGAGCTTAATAATCTGTTCAATGGCCGGCTATGCGTTCGCGAAGTTCAGATTCAAGGGCAGGGAGCTTATCTTCGCCATATTCCTGCTGTCCATGATGGTTCCATACCATGCCTTAGTCATTCCCCTGTTCAAAATGATGGCCGCATGGGGCTGGCTGAACTCTTACCAAGCGCTCATCGTGCCAAACCTGGCTTATACCTTCGCTATCTTCCTGATGCGTCAGAATATGATGGCTGTCCCTGACGGACTAATGGAAGCCGGCCGTATAGACGGTGTAGGTGAATGGCGGTTGTTCACTAAAATTATATTGCCGTCTGTGAAGCCTTCCTTGGCTGCAACAGCTATCTTCTTGTTCATGTACCAGTGGAACAGCTTCCTCTGGCCGCTCATTGTCATCAATACGAAGGAAATGTACACCTTGCCGATTGCGCTGTCCTCACTGTTCGGCCTATCGCGCATTGATTACGGCCAAGTGATGGCGGGAGTGACCATCGCCACGGGACCAATCATTATTTTCTTCTTGTCCCTGCAGAAGTACTTCATCTCGGGAATGCTCGGATCAGCGGTGAAGGGGTAGAGCCTTACACTCGCACATAGACACATACAGATAGAGGAGAGAGACCTACATGTATCTAGGCGTAGATTACTATCCAGAATATTGGCCTGCTGAGCTTATTACAGAGGATCTAGACGGTATCGTCGATCTAGGCTCGAATATGGTGAGGATTGGAGAGTTTGCATGGCATCTGATGGAGAAGCAAGAGGGGCAGTTCGACTTCTCGTTCTACGATAACTTGCTTGTTCAGGTTAGACAGCGGGGGCTGTCTGTCATGTTCGGCACACCGACAGCGACCTTCCCCGCGTGGCTGGCCAAGAAGCATCCGACGATCTTGTCCAAGGATGAGTCAGGAGTAACCCGGGTATTCGGGGGGCGTCGTCAATATTGCTTCAATTCCGCTGAATACCGGAAGTACAGCGCAATCATAACTAGGAAGCTTGTCGAACACTTCAGCAAGGAACCGTCTATCGTATCTTGGCAGGTGGATAATGAATTCGGACATGAAGGCAGTGATATGTGCTACTGCGAGCAATGCCATAGCGGGTTCCAGCAGTTCCTGAAGTCCAAGTACGACAGCATCGATAACCTTAATGAGACCTATGGCACCATCTTCTGGGGTCAGACTTACAATGAATTCGATGAGATTCCAATTCCGACGAAGACCATAACGACACATAACCCATCCCTTCAACTGGACTGGGCCAGATTCCGTTCCTACTCCGTGAATGAATATGCAAGAGAGATGGCGGACATTGTGCGTTCTTATAGAGGAGACCATCAGTCAATCACAACTAACGTATCTGGCGGCTTCTTCGGCAAGTGGTTCGACCATGACGAGCATATGCGGCCATTCGACTTCGTCTCCTATGACAACTATCCGGTGTGGGGAGGTCTCGTTGAGCCGATTGCACCGGCGGCGATTGCGATGTCTCATGACTTCAATCGCGGGCTCAAGGATCGTAACTTCTGGATCGTTGAGGAGCTCATGGGAGCTCAAGGCCATAACATTATCGGTTATCTGCCGAGACCGAATCAAGCGAAGATGTGGTCATTCCAGGCGTTCGCCCATGGCTGTACGGACATGCTCTACTTCAACTGGAAGGCCATGACACGCGGTGCCGAGCAGTTCTGTTACGGTGTGGTAGACCATGACAACAAGCGAGGCAGGAAGTACGAAGAAGTGCAGAGAGTGTTCAAGGAGATCACTCCCCATGAATCGGTTCTGAATGCGGCCATTACGTCTGAGATCGCCATCCTGTACGATTACGACAACATATGGTCCTGGCGCGCTCAGCAGCAGAGCAGCTCGTTCGACTTCACCAACGAGCTTCTACGGTTGTACACGCCATTCTATCACCTGAACAGTCATATCGATGTAATTCCTGTGTCACGAGACTTTGCGCGATACAAGGTGTTACTAGTACCTGCTCTACAGATTATTGATGCGGAGTTAGGCGAGAGGCTCTCTGCCTTCGCTGAGGGGGGCGGAACCGTCATCTTCTCCTTCCGTACCGGGCTGAAGGACAAGAACAACAACATCCACTACGGGATGGAGCTGCCAGGTTATGTGGCTGACATGTGCGGTGTCGTCATTCACGGGACAGAGGCGCTGGCTGAAGGAATTGCGGAGCCTATAGTTGCCGTCTCCTCCGGAGGCGATGGCCGCATTCAGCACTCATCCTGTACGGTCTGGCGAGATCTGTTAACACCGACAACGGCTGAGGAGCTGTACCGGTTCGATGACCCGTTCTATCCGGAGGCTGCCCTCACACGTAATCTCTATGGCAAGGGTACGGTCTACTATGTCGGCGGGGGAATAGCGGAAGAAGTCTTGCTCGAGATGGCATCGAATGTTGTCAAACATCATGATATCTGGCATATTGAGAGTGAGCCTGGCGTTGAAGTCTATGCCAGAGTGGAAGGACAGAGCCGTATATTAGTTGTCCTCAACCATACTGCTGAGACGAAGCAATTCCGGGATGTAACCCTTATGCCTTACGAGAGTAAGATTATTAACGCATAGACTTGTGGGACAAGCAGGTAGGTTTCGTCGGTTGAGCAAGGAAGGATACGAGATATGGCAACGATCAAAGACATTGCAAGCAGAGCAGGTGTGTCCATAGCAACGGTGTCGCGGGTGCTTAATTATGATCCTACACTATCAGTGGCGGATGAGACGCGGAAGCGAATTATTGAAGCTGCTCAGCAGCTCAATTACAAGACGCTTCGCGAGCGCAGCAGCCAAGCCGTGAAGGAGCGTTACCGAATCGGACTCTTGAATTGGTACTCCGAGCAGGAAGAGATGCTTGATCCTTACTATATGGCGATACGGCTAAGCGTGGAGAAGGAATGTTTTCACCGTCAGATTGACCTGGTTAAGCTATTCTTGCATCAAGAGAGTTCAGCCGGGCAAGACTGGGGGGCAGAATCACTAGACGGAATCATTGCCATAGGACGCTTCGAGAAGGACGATCTTCTAAGGTTCCCTGTTCATATGGAGCCCCTAGTGTTCGTAGATTCATCACCTGATGAGGGCTTATATGATTCGGTTGTTATTGACTTGCGCAAATCAGTAGATGATGTATTAGGCTACCTCACGAGCCTCGGACACCGTGAGATTGGTTATATTGGTGGACATAACTTAGTCAACAACAAGCGAGTTCAGGATGAACGTGAGCTGGTGTTCGTTCAATGGCTCGAAGCTGCGGGTTACTATAAGGCTGAGTATGTATTCACAGGAGAGAACCTCTATTCCGAAGATGGATATCGGCTGATGAAGCAGGCCCTTCTGTTAGACAAGACGCCGACTGCTTTCTTTGTGGAGAATGACTCCATGGCCGTAGGGGCTCTTCGCGCGATACATGAAGCTAAGCTGCGAGTGCCCCAGGACATCTCCATCGTAGGCTTCAATGATATAGCCATATCGGGCTTCCTCCATCCTGCCTTAACGACCGTCAAGGTTCATATGGAGTTCATGGGGGAGACAGCAGTAGAGCTTATCTCCGAGCGAATGCTAACGAAGCGTGAGATCCCTAAGAAGGTTGTCATCCCTACTAAGCTAACCTTGCGTGAGAGCTGCCAAGCAATCCCCGCTACTCCTTAATCCGAATCTGATATATTCCATCCATTCATATCCTGTAGACCAGACCGTTGTCTCCTTTATTGAAGGGGGTTGCAACGGTCTTTTTCATTTATGCTGTCGTGATGCTGCTCGATAACTGCTCAATGACTGCTCGAGATGTGTTCGCGGCAGAGGACCTCCCTCTTATTTTCCCCTTATGTACGCTATCCCCTTCACTCAGGAATGAGGTGTACAGGATAATTCGTTATACTGTGTTATTCTATCCACCGCTCCCCCAGCCTTAACTTGAACAATGTAACATTCCCAGCGCATGACTGTTAGATACCTGGCGAGGGGGGATCAGGCAGCCTTAAGCTCATTATTATTAATAGTCGTCAGGTTCTGCATCCTATAATCTCTAGCGACAATGTTCTTATAAGTAGGGCATCTATGAATCATACAAGCCTGAACCAAGGTGTTGAATGAGGATGATTGTTGAGCAAATCTGTTGAATCGGAAGCAATATTCATGAAGATAGGCTTGGAGATGCTTACCGCCGATTCCGTTGAATCTCCTGTTCATCCATCGGAAGGATTCCCTTGCATAGTGACGTAGAATTGGCACTCCTCTAAGCCTACCGTACCTCGGTATAATAGTAACCATTGTTGCGGAATGCTCTACGCATCGTTCTAGATAGTCAGCAATGCCATATCTCGTCGGGCGATTCCCATCTAGATCGGAGAAAGTTAACTGATATAGCTTAAGAAGCGTGAGACGGTCCTCATCCTCATCCATATGGCTGGAACCAATCAGTACAGGATGCTCATGAGGGACACGGTCAAGGGTGGGCTTGAATATCTGATATCCATAAACTTCAGAGTCGATTCGCACTTGGTCCGTGAGCAGCTGCGCCTCCTCCACCTGAGACATAGCATCCCGAAGCTTGTGCAGCATAAGCCAAGCAGTCTTGTAAGTAACTCCAATAACCTCTGCGAGGCGTTCTGCATTGATGCTATCCTGCTGGGAGACCAGATACATCGTGTGAATCCACTGAAACAGCGAGGTGCGGGTATTGTGCATCACGGTCCCGGCGGTAAGTGAGTTCTGATAGCCGCAAGACGCGCACTCGTATAGAGGCAGTCGGCGAGTTGAGATTGTGTAGCCATGGGAGTAGCCGCACTTCGCACAGCTGAAGCCATTCGGCCACTTCTGCTCGAACACCCAAGTGCAACAGACCTCTTCATTATGAAAAAACTGACAGAATGCATCAAAGCTCATCTTTTCAAAATGAATGTCCACAGCCCGCCACTCCTTCGAAAGGAACACTTGTTCTTGTTTCATTATAGCAAACATACGTTCTTACTTCAAGAGGTAATTATAAAATAATGTAAATTCCTGAGCGAATGGGATAGTGGTGTGTCGGTGATAAAATGCTCGGGATAATACCTGAGCGAGGGGGATAGTGTGGCAAGGGAGTGAAAAAGGCACGCTCTTCTGAGCGAGGGGGATAGTGAGGCAAGGGAGTAAAAAAAGGCGCCGCCTTCTGAGCGAAGGGGATAGTGGAGCAAAGGAGCGAGAAAGCCATGCCGTGCCTGGAACTCAGAACATACACTAGAACATAATTAAGACCAGCTAACTATATCAGGTGTCGAACTGATAGGGATTTGCTAGGTTCTAGCCTATTATTCGTACTCATAGAATAAATTATCAAGGCTGGAATGAGAGAGAGCCGGTGGTTCTATGCTCTTACTGGCAGCCGATATGGGGAAGGAGAGCACATGAACAATAGAGTTAGATGGAAAATAAGCAAAAGAACGAAATCTAGCAGCAGATTGAGGCAATGGCAATTATTCGGCATTGGCATACTGGCAGGGGCTGCGGTGCTCATGCTTCGCCTGACTGCAGATAAGCTGAATCAGAGCGAGGCGGTAGTGAGCCCCTCCATTCAACAAGTACATGCTCCCATACAAGCTGCGGCATCTCCCCCAGACCTCCCACAGAGGCCGTCGACAGACGCAGCTAGTATACAAGAGAACCGTGAGTCGAAGCCAGTTACTCGCAGTGTCGTGGAGAATGTAAGAGTGAGAGTGTACATTAACGAAGATAAAAGGGTAGAAACCCTTCCCCTAGAACGATATGTAAGAGGGGTGCTGGCAGGGGAAATGCCAATCACCTTCGAACTGGAAGCCCTTAAGGCACAAGCGATTGCTGCTCGTACTTATATCATTAGAAGACTTGAGAACAAAGAACATAAAACGGATATGTCTGTTCCGAATGCGGATGTGACGAACACGGTGGAGCATCAAGTCTATATTCCGCAGCTGAAGCTGATGAAGCTGTGGCCTGCTGACAAGCGGGCAGCTAACTTGGAGAAGCTGAACCGGGCTATTGATGAGACTCGAGGATTAATAATTACCTATGATGGGAATCCGATTGAGGCGGCTTTTTTCTCAACGAGCAATGGGTATACGGAAAATTCTGAAGAATATTGGGACATGTCTGTGCCTTACTTGCGAAGCGTGGCCAGCCCTTGGGATCAGCTCATCTCGCCAAAATATATGGCAACTCAAACCTTCAAGCTAACGGAATTCTATCAGTTGCTGGGAGCTGGCAAGAAGGCAGGGGAGCTTAAAGTACTTGCAAAAACAGCAGGAAATCGGATTAAATCTATTCGGATAGGAAGTAAGGTCTATACAGGCAGAGAGGTTAGAGAGAAGCTCGGTCTGGCATCCTCTGAATTCTCTTGGAAGAAGAGCGGTGACTCTATTACGATTACGACCTATGGGTATGGACATGGAGTTGGTATGAGCCAGTGGGGCGCGAACGGTATGGCTGAGGCAGGCGAGGAGGCGGCAGACATTCTGCGGCATTACTATTCGGGTACGAAGGTCGAGCAGGCTCGTAAACTACCGACTCAGAAGTCATAGCTTCGAATCTTCTGAAAATTCACTATCATCTCACGTATAAACCTAGCAGTTCTGGCAACAATGGCTAGTGAGGTGATAGCAAATGAATGATCAGAACAAACCAAAATCAAGACCAGAAGAAACTCCCAAAAATGCTCTGGGAGGCACGCCCGCAATCAAGTCTAGCAATGGATTCAAGAGACTGCTGTCGAGAAAATGGGTAACGCCTGCTATGTTCATGGCCGCGGCAGCAATTATCGTAACCTTAATGTGGATCTACCAAGGAGCGGATCAGAGTACACCGACAACTGAGAAAGCCAATCCTACGGAAGTATCCCAAGGGAACGATGAAAATGCTGGTACCGAGGAAGAAGCAGTAGGCGTAATCTCAGGCAATGAAACGATGCGTTGGCCGGTTGCTAATAAGGATGAGCTCCAGGTAGCCATTCCTTACTATGATGAGAAGGGCACCGAGGCTGAGAAGCAAGCAGCTCTGACCGTGTCGCAAGACGGAAGCACGTACACACCGCATACCGGAGTAGACTTTGCAAGCAAGGATAACATGCCGTTCGATGTCATGGCTGCCCTGAGCGGTAAGGTAACGCTTGTAGAGAAGCATCCTACGAATGGCAATGTGGTAGAGATCACTCACAGCGACGGTCTGGTTACGATGTATCAGAGCCTCAGCAACGTCACCGTTAAGCAAGGTGATGAAGTGAAGCAGGATACTGTTCTAGGTCAAGCGGGACGAAGCGACCTGGAGAAGGACCTTGGCATTCATGCCCACTTCGAGGTACGCAAGGATGGCAAAGCCATTAATCCGGCAAGCTTGATTCAAGAGGAGCAGTAAACAGCAGCAATTCGTAAGTTAGGGCTTTAGCCCTTGCAGGCAGTGGATTTATCCACTGCCTGTTTTTGTTTTCATGAAAATTTTCGGCTTAAACAGCTTGTCACGCTTGACAACTTAGAATATCTACCCACTCGACTCATATAATGTACCAAACTATCTCGAGTAGGGAGGCGGGAACGTGCACGATTACATCAAAGAACGGACGATTAAGATAGGCCGCTGCATCGTCGAAACGAAGCATACCGTTCGGACGATTGCCAAAGAGTTCGGCGTTTCCAAAAGCACGGTGCACAAGGATCTGACCGAGCGTCTGCCAGAGATTAATCCTGATCTGGCTGACCAAGTGAAGCACATCCTGGAATACCACAAGTCCATCCGCCACTTACGCGGAGGAGAAGCGACCAAAATCAAATATAAGAAAACGAGCTCCAGGAAGCGAGAAGTCATTGCAGCAGGCAAAACGTAAATAATTTTTTAGTAAGGCAGTAGGATTTTGATGGTTTTTAGCGAATAATGTACGTTAGCGGTCTCTATGTCAATAGGACCATGTGGTATGACGGTGATTACATTATTCGTTGGGGGACCTAAGCCTTATGTGGAGCAAGGATATTGGTATTGATCTCGGGACTGCAAACGTCTCTATTCATGTGAAAGGGAGGGGCGTTGTTCTTGATGAGCCTTCGGTCGTTGCGATTGAGAGCGATTCAAAACGCGTGCTTGCTGTCGGTGAAGAAGCGCATCGAATGGTCGGGCGGACGCCCGGTAACATCATTGCCATTCGCCCTCTCCGGGATGGAGTAATTGCAGACTTCGAGATTACGGAAATTATGCTAAAAGCATTCATCGACCGGGTGGAAGGACGGAAATTCGCAAGCCGCCCGCGTATTCTCATCTGTGCCCCAACGAACATTACATCTGTAGAGCAGAAGGCCATTCGCCAAGCGGCAGAGCGAAGCGGTGCGCGAGAGGTGTATATGGAGGAAGAGCCTAAGGCTGCAGCAATCGGCGCGGGGATGGACATCTTCCAGCCAAGCGGCAATATGGTCGTAGATATTGGCGGGGGCACAACGGATGTCGCCGTCTTGTCGATGGGCGATATCGTAACGGCATCCTCAATTAAGGTAGCTGGAGACAAGTTCGACGGCGCCATTATGAAGTACATCAAAAATAAGTACAAGCTGCTTATTGGCGAGCGCACAAGTGAAGACATCAAAATCAAAATCGGCACGGTATACGGTACGGGCCGAGGAGCAGAAATGGACATACGCGGACGTGATATGGTGACAGGGCTGCCGCTCACGATTACGATTCGGTCGAATGAAGTTCGTGAAGCGCTGTGGGACTCCGTGTCGTCGATCGTGACGGCAGCCAAAACGGTCCTGGAGCAGACACCTCCTGAGCTGTCCGCTGATATTATAGATCGCGGCGTCATCCTGACGGGCGGCGGAGCGCTGCTGGACGGGCTCGATGCCCTGCTGGCAGAGGAGCTTAAGGTTCCTGTGCTTATTGCCGAAGATCCTATGCATTGTGTCGTCAAGGGAACGGGCATTATGCTGGACAACCTGGATAAGTTAGGAAAGAAAAAGTCAATCCGAGCTTAGGTTCGCACGGGTAGGACGCCATGGGGAGGCGTGCCGAGGTGTGAATGGGCCAAAGGTCGCATGGACAAGCTATTCACCCTTCATGGATAACAACCGATAAAGAAACAATAGGTCAAAAAAGACAACGGGGAATCCGGGAGGAACGTCCATGCTAAGAGGATTGTACACTGCAGCAGCCGGAATGGTTGCTCAGCAGCGCAGACATGATACCGTTACAAACAATATTTCAAATATTAATACGCCTGGGTATAAGCAGACGAATGCGGTCACCCGTTCTTTTCCCGACATGCTGCTGTCCATGACAGGTGTCAACAATCTGCCGGACAAGCAGATCGGGAGGGTAAGCACTGGAGTATTCGCTGAAGAGAGTCTGGCGATCTACTTGCAGGGCGATCTGATGCAGACGAATAAGGCATCTGACTTCGCCATTATGTCTGAGATTCAAGTGCCTGGAGTGAACTTCGACGCCTCTGGCAAAGCAATCTCGGAGGATGGTGAAGTGATCTTCCAGCCGCAAGCCTTCTTCACGGTGCAGAATAGCGATGGTGAGGAACGCTACACTCGGGGAGGCAAGTTCACGCTGACGGATGAGGGATTCCTCATTACAAATGACGGCTCGAGTGTGCTGGGAAGGAATGGACAGCCGATTCGGTTCGCTCCAGGAGTTGGGCTAGAGGGGCTGGTGCTGACCGAAGACCAGCGCTTCGTTAATGCGGTGACCGGTCAAGATACGGGAGCAGCACTGCTGCTCACTCAGATTAATAATCCGAATGAGCTCGTGCGGGACGGGGATGGGAAGTTCCGCTTGACTCAGGATGGAGGCACGCAGCCTGTTGCTGCTGATGCGAGGGTAGAAGTGCGTCAAGGATATGTGGAGCGATCCAATGTAGATGCCGCTCAGTCATCCGTTGATCTGATGGCTGCGCTTCGCGCCTATGAAGCGAATCAGAAGGTCATTCAGTTCTATGACCAGAGCTTGAACAAGGCAGTGAACGAAGTCGGCCGTATCTAAGCGGAATAGATCTGGGAGGTACTCACGATGAACAGCTCCATGATTAATGCAATGGTATCGATGGGCGGCTTGCAGCAGAAGCTGGATCTGCTCGCTGATAACATAGCGAATGTGAACACAGTAGGTTATAAGCGGAAGGAAGCTTCATTCGAGGATCTGCTCACGAATGCGAAGCGTCAGCCTGAAGCATTCAACCAGCCTGGGCGATTGTCACCGATGAACTTCAATCAAGGCTGGGGCGCGAGGATGACTTCCATACAGCCTGATCTGGCACAGGGCTCGCTCCAAGAGACTGGCAGCGCTGGTGATATTGCCATTGAAGGTAATGCCTTGTTCGAGGTCATTGTGAATGAAGAAGGCACTAGAGCCTATACGCGCGGTGGAGCCTTCCAGTTGACGATCGCGGCAAACGGTGATACCATACTGGCAACAGAAGACGGTTATCCAGTAGTAGCGAACTTGCCTGGCGGCGGTGAAGGAAGCATTAAGATTCCGAATGGTTATTCCCTTCGTGTGAATCCCGATGGCTCTGTACAAGGCGTCAAGGCTACAGGCGAGACGATCCAGCTTGGCAGCATGAAGCTCGTGCAGGCAGCAAGGCCTGCTGCGCTCACTGCCGTAGCAGACAACCTGTACGCAGTCGCTGAAGGCCTTAACCTGCAAGATGTCCTCCGGCCGGTAGACGATGCAGCTGCCGAAGGCATTGCACTGCGTCAAGGGTTCCTGGAGCAATCCAATGTGAACCTGTCG
This sequence comes from Paenibacillus sp. GCM10023252, assembly GCF_042653305.1. Classification (NCBI taxonomy): domain Bacteria; kingdom Bacillati; phylum Bacillota; class Bacilli; order Caryophanales; family Paenibacillaceae; genus Paenibacillus; species Paenibacillus sp. GCM10023252. The sequence continues at coordinate 74,885 of NZ_JBHSHW010000022.1, read as the reverse complement.
GATGAGATGACCGAGCTGATTAACGTGCAGAGAGCTTATCAACTTGCTGCTAGAGCGCTAAGCTCCAGCGATACGATGATGGGTCTGTCGAATAATCTGCGCGGATAGATAGGGATGATGGTATGAGTACAGCTGATGAACGAGCTGCGAGCTTGTCCCGCAGTACGCGGAATCAGGAAGAGAGTGCTCGAGAGAGCGATCAGCGGGGCGATTCACGAGAGCACGCGGATAAGACGCAATCAAGAGGCTCCCGCACTCTGCTATGGATGTTGAAGAAGGGCATCGTACCAATTATCGGATTCATCATACTGATGGTTGGATTATATATCGGTTACTCGGTGATTGGTAAGCAAGAGGGCAGCGAAGTATTCCGTATCTCCACATGGAAGCATATGTGGGATCTGATATTCGCTGATTCCTAGCAGCCATAGCCTCTTACGGGAAGCTGTCCTATTGGGCAGCTTTTTTTTGCAGTTTATTGTAGTTGCTGAGAAGGTGATGTGCAAGTGCAGTGATAGTGAAGTGCAAGTGCGAGTGCAGAGCAGGTGCAGTGCAAATGTGTGAAGGTAATGGCGATTGGGTTAGGATAAGTCTAATCCTAACAAGGTGATGCCGAGCAGCGCACAGTGGCGCGGTGTACAGCAGAGCGGCCCACAGATACAATCTGTGGGCCGCTCTGCTTGTTGTGCCTTATTGGTCTAGGATATTAGGATACCGTTACTCTCAAGGTGACGGACTTGCCATTATAGGTTGCCTTAATGGAGGTAGAGCCCTTGCTGACGGCTGCAATCTGTCCATCGGCTACGGTGGCAATCTTCGTATTGGATGACGTCCACGCCGAAGCTGCGGTCACATCCAGCGTCTTGCCATTGTCATAGCTGGCAGCAAGCTTCAAGCTATACTTCTGTCCGGCGGCAAGCTTGAGCGACTTGTCAGAGAGGGTCAGCGACTTCAGCTTCGCCGTGACTGTAATTGGAATGGATATCGTCTTGCCTTGGTAAGTGCCGACCAGCTTGCCAGTTCCCTCTATGAGAGCCTTCACGCTGCTGCCCTTCACACTCGCGAGTGCAGCCGGGGTCACTTCCCATCCCATCTTGGAGCCGATGGATACCTTCTTCCCGCTCTTGTAGTAGCCCGTCACACGAACGCTCTTGGACCGGCCGGGGTTCAGAGCGATGGCTTCCGGTTCCGCAACCAGCTTCACGATCTCTTCCTCTATCGTTACACGAATGCTCGTAGACTTGTTCAAGTAAGTAGCGGTCAGCGTGACGGTGGAAGCGACCAGCCCTCGCATCGTCGTAGGCTTCACTAGCAGATTAGCGCTGGAAGCCTTCCATGTGACCTTATCAGTAACGATGGCTTCGTCCCCATTCTCATAGATTATCGTGACAGCTGGAAGGGGCACTTCCTTGTTCAGAACGACGCTGAGGGAGCTGGCTTCGGTCTGCAGCACCAGCGGCTTAGCGTGCACTTGAACGGTCACCGTCACGGTCTGGGACTGGACCTTGCCTGTGAGCACAGCCTCGCCGATCTTCAGCGCCGTCCACTTGCCATCCTTCACCTCGATAATATCATCATCGCTGGTGGTCCAGACGGCCAGCTTGCTCACATCCAGCTCTTCGTCGCTAATGGACTGGGCGATCAGCTTGGGCAGAGACTCGCTCGCCCCTACGAATCCGTCGAGCTCGTCCTTCTCCACGTCCATATCCTTGATGCTCGGATAGACGGTGACATTCAGGCTGCGCGATACACCCTTGTACGAAGCTGTAATCTTGGACGTCCCTGGAGCCTTAGGCGTAATGACGCCGCCTGCGACAGTTGCAGCCATAATGTTCGATGAAGTCCATGTGGCGTCGTTGCTCACGAAATCCACTTCATCCTTATCATCAATAACCGATACTTGGATCGTCTTGGTCCCACCCTGCAGCAGCATATGAATATCCTGGCTAGGGGTGAACTTCATCGCTTGGTAAGCGGGTCTAACGACAACTTCAACTGAGTCGGAGACCCCATAGCGAGTTGCAGTAATCATAGCCTTACCAGCGGCCACTGGGGTGACTATTCCCTTCTCTACCGTTGCGATGCCAGCATTGCTGCTTGACCATACGGCTGAGTCGGTTGCATCCAGCGGACTCCCGCCTGACTTCGGCTGAACAGTCGCGGCTAACTCCTTCGAATCACCCTCTACCTCGAGCTCCAGCACATCGTCGGGCTCTATGCTAAGTGACTTGTAGGGAGAAGTGACGTTCAGCTTCACCGTGTCGGACTTGCCCTTGTACTTCACAGTAATCGTAGCGGTGCCGACACCAGTTAAGGTAAGGGTTCCCTGATCAACCTTCGCAATCGCAGCATTCGAGGTCGACCAGACCGCTTCGCTAGTAATGGTTACCGCAGAGCCATTGCCCTTCTTCCCCTCTGCGGTGAACGCAATCGATTCATTCATCTCCAGATCTAAGCTGTCTGGTGCAGCTGTACCGTTCCGAAGCAGCGTGACTGTGTCATAAATATAATCGGAAGACACATTCATAGAGATGGTCTTCGTCTTATAGGTGGCGCTGATAACGGCAGTACCTCTGGCCAGGCCGCTAATAATCCCCTTATCTACCTTGACGATGCTGGCATCAGAGGACTTCCAGGCGGCGCTGCTCGTGACATTCACCTTGGAGGTCGAGCCTTCGAAGGCTGCCAGTACGCCTAGCTCCAGCCGGTCTTCTTCCACCAGCACGCTCAGTGAAGAGGAGGACGTATCGAACTCAATGCTGCTGAGCACCTTGTCCTCTGCTGCGCTTGTGAGTCCTGATAACGGAGTCATAACTAATAATAAGGCAAGAGTGACAGACAGCGATCTCTTGCAGAGACGCCCTGAGAAGCTGCGAATGGTATGGAGGTTCATCATCCCTATCCTTCCTGTACAGTTGAGTATGGTATGTGAGGTATAACGGCTGCTGAAGCGAGGAAATGAAGTCATTTTGCATATATTTACAATTAACTTTTTGTGATTGGTCACACGTTAGACGCAGAAAATGATCGAGGCTTGCGGGGGTTGCAGTTTTTTTTTTCAAAAGGTAGTTGTATAATGGTTGGGAACCTTAGAAGGCTGCCATTCATGGGACAAAAACAAAGAGGCTTGAACCCACAGACGCTTCTGGTCGCGGGCCCAGCCTCTCTATCTTAACCTCCATGAACTGCAGTACCATGAAGGATAGTTATAGCTTGGGTTGTAATGGACATTATTATACTTCGCTTCAAGTAGAAAGGGGCCTAATCGCCGCATGTTAGATATTGTGCAAATTCAAGAAATTATTCCCCACCGTCCCCCGTTCCTGCTCATTGACCGGATTCTTGAGGTCGAAGCAGGCAAGAGTGCTGTCGGGATCAAAAATGTCACGATGAACGAGCCGTTTTTCGTGGGACATTTTCCAGGATATCCGGTTATGCCCGGTGTGCTTATCGTAGAAGCCCTTGCCCAAGTGGGCTCTGTGGCACTGCTCAGCCTCGAGGCTAATCGCGGGAAGCTCGGCTTCTTCGCCGGCATTGACGGCTTCCGCTTCCGCGGGCAAGTGAAGCCAGGAGACACACTGACGCTGGAAGTGACGATTACTCGCTTCAAGGGTGCCATTGGCAAGGGCCAAGGAACCGCTAAGGTCGGCGATCAAGTGGTAGCTGAAGGTGAGCTTATGTTCGCGCTGTCTAATCCATCCTAGAATGAACTATATAGATAAAAAATAGGGATAAGAGAGGAATGGTTGTATGACACAACATGCTGCAGAACGTTACGAGGCTTGGCTTAAGGATCCGTTAATTGACGAGGTGACGAAGGAAGAGCTTCGCGGACTGGCTGGACAAGACAAGGAGATTGCCGATCGCTTCTACCGGGATCTGGAGTTCGGTACGGGCGGGCTTCGCGGCGTCATGGGTGCGGGAACGAACCGTCTTAATGCTTATACGGTAGGCAAGGCGACGCAAGGTCTGGCGAACTGGATCGTTGGCAAAACTCCTCAAGGAGGAGCGTCTGTAGTCATCGCACATGATTCGCGCAACAACTCTCCGGAGTTCGCCCTCGATTCCGCGCTTGTACTGGCTGCTAACGGCATCACCACTTATCTGTTCGAAGAGCTTCGTCCGACTCCTCAGCTGTCCTATGCGGTTCGCGCTCTGGGCGCAACCAGCGGCATTGTCATTACAGCCAGCCATAATCCACCTGAATACAATGGGTACAAGGCTTATGGAGCCGACGGCTGTCAGCTCATTCCTGAGGAAGCAGAAGAGGTGATCTCCTCTATTGGCGCCATTCAGAGCTTCGGAGAGATTAAGCGCATCTCTCGTGATGAGGCAGAGGCAGCCGGACTGCTGCGTTGGCTGGGCGAAGAGGCAGATCAGCAGTATGTAGACACGGTCGTGTCGCATAGCTTGAATGCGGAATTGCTGCGAGGCGGGCTGGGCGAGCGGTTCGGCGTTGTTTTCACCCCGCTGCATGGGACAGGCAATAAGCCGATTCGCCAGGTGCTGGCTGCGGCCGGGTTCACGAATGTACATATCGTTGCGGAGCAAGAGCAGCCGGATGGTTACTTCAGCACGGTGAAGTCGCCGAATCCGGAGGAGCGTGAAGCGTTCACTCTGGCTATCGAGCTGGCTAAGAAGACCGGTGCAGATATTATTGTAGGAACGGATCCGGACTGCGACCGAATGGGTGCCGTCGTGAAGAACAATGAAGGCGAATACGTCGTGCTGACAGGCAACCAATCCGGTGCGCTCATGGTGAACTACGTGCTGAGCCAGCTGGCTGAACGCGGGGAGCTGCCTGCGAACGGGGTCGTCATCAAGACGATCGTAACGAGTGAGATGGGCGCGGATATCGCGAAGTCATACGGAGCAGCTGTAGAGAATACGCTGACGGGCTTCAAGTATATCGGTGAGAAAATGACAGAGTACGAGAAGACTGGCGAGCATAGCTTCCTGTTCGGCTATGAAGAGAGCTACGGCTATCTGACGGGCACCTATGCAAGAGATAAGGATGCAGTCATCGCTTCGTTATTAATCTGCGAAGCAGCGGCATACTATAGCAATCAAGGAAAAACATTATACGACGTCCTGCTCGAGCTGTATGCCAAGCACGGCGTATATATGGAAGGCTTGGAATCAAGAACGCTCAAGGGTATCGACGGCGTTGAGAAAATTCAGTCGATCATGGAAGCTTGGCGAGCGGATGCGCCTGTAGAGGTTAACGGAGTGAAGATTCAAGAGGTGCTCGACTATCGCTTGGGCATTCAGGGCCTCCGTCCGGAGAACGTGCTGAAGTTCCTGCTTGCGGACGGCTCTTGGTTCTGCCTGCGTCCTTCAGGGACGGAGCCGAAGATTAAGGTGTACCTGGCTGTGAGAGGCGACTCGACAACTGAAGCTGCAGCTAGGCTGCAGGAGCTGACGGCAGCCGTCATGGAGCGCGTGGACAACCACGGATAATGGAACGGAGGAACAACGTGCTAGCGCAATGGCAACAATGGAATCGCAGAGCTAAGCTATGGCTGTGGGTGCTCGTATTAATCGCCGTCATAGCGGCTCTGCCGATTGGCTCCACGCGAATGAAGATGGAGCGAACCTCTTCCGAGGTAGAGTATGTATTCGATTATCGTGACCTGGTTGAGATTGCGGAAGTGCAGCCGAAGCCGAGGGAGTTCGTATCCCAGCAGCTTCTCAGAATGAAGCAGGCTGGCATCACTACGCTATCCATATATGAGAGTTCACTCAGAGAGCTGGCAGTCGCCGGCAGATTGTCTTACTATAGTGCTAAGGATGCGGCGATGCTTCAAGGGCTGCCTCCGTCCAATGTGGAGAACTTCACGTATGTGATCTTCAGCGGCGGGGACGAGCAGCAGGCAACGAAGCAGCTCGTGCAAGAGGCTTATGATCGATTAGGAGTGGCGTACAAGCCTTGGAAGTTTGGAGGCCGTGACGGCCTGATCATCGAGCTTGGGGTGCAGGATGCTCTGCTTAAGCCGATGGGTCCTGACCAAGTAGCTATGAAGCAACTGACCGATGCGGGCTTCAAGCTGCTGCCGCGCTTCTCGGATCGTTCTCGTCCTTATGATCAAGAGGAGACGTCAAAGCTGCTCCAGCAGTTCAAGGAGCTTGGCGTAGACCGTATCTTGTTCGACGGGGATAATGTGAAGGGTTATGCGGATCAGGGGGAGATGAACTCCTTAACCGGCTTCGCCGAATTGTTGAAGCAATACGATCTGGGCATTGCAGCCATTGAGAACTTGAAAAAACCGCAAGGCGGCATTAATAAAATCGCCTATCTAACCAATTATAATGTAACAAGGCTATATTCCTTGTCAGCAGACGATGCCGCGCAGGTCACACCGAAGACGATATCGGATCGGTTCCTCCTCGCGGCGAAGGACCGTAACATCCGCATGTTCTTCATGAATGGCGGGGCGCAGTCCAGCCTGGAGAAGGCAGGAGTTGTGCATCCGCTGGACAAGCTGTACGAAGCGCTGGAAGGTCCAGACGGAGCAGTAGCAAGGCTGACTGATGCTGGATTCCCTGCAGGGTCAGCTGAGCCGTTCGAGGTGGAGCGCCCTTCATGGGCGAAGCCGCTTAAGGCAGTTGTCGCTGTCGGCGCGGTTGCGCTGATTGCCTTGCTCGTCGGAGCTTATGTTCCGCTCGTATTGATTCCTGTGTTCTTAATCGGCGCTGCCGGCAGTGCTGGACTGTTCGTGCTCGGGAAGAACTCGTTGCTGGAGCAGGCTCTGGCGCTTGGGGCAGCGATAAGCGCACCGACGCTTGCGCTCATCTGGGTCATGAACCGAATCTATGCGAGGACCGACGGCATGCGCCGGTTCGTTGGCGGCTCGGATTGGTCGGTCGGTCGGAGCGGCGGAGATCGTGTCGTCTCGGGTACGGGTGAAGAAGGCCTGGCAGCTGCCAGCGGCATGCGCTGGGTATTCCCGGGGCTGACGTGGACGAGGCGGCTTGGGATGGCTGTGATGCTTTTCATCATGACCTCACTAATCTCGCTCGTTGGCGTGCCATTCGTATTCGGATTGCTGAATAATGTCACTTACAGCCTCGTGCTGGAGCAATTCCGCGGAGTGAGCCTGCTGCACCTGGCACCGATTGGACTCGTTGCTCTGTATGTGTTCCTCTATACAGGCCAGTCAGTCATTGGGAATGTTCGCAAGATTCTCCGCACACCGATCACGGTCATGTGGGTCGTGCTAGGGGTCGTCCTTGCGGCGGCGGGTGTTTATTACCTGTCACGTACGGGTAATGAGGGGCAGGCATCATCCATTGAGCTGCTGTTCCGCAATTGGCTGGAGTCGACATTCGGGGTTCGTCCGCGTACGAAGGAGTTCCTGTTGTCTCATCCGCTGCTCTTGCTAGGCATCTTCTTGTCGCTGCGCTACCGCGCAGCATGGGTGCTCATCATCGCAGGCTCAATCGGACAGCTATCAATGGTTGATACATTCGCACATATTCATACACCGCTCTATATATCCATCATTCGTGTCTTCCTCGGACTTGGATTGGGCGTACTATTCGGAGTTATCCTGATCGGCGTGTGGCAGGTAGTGGAAGGGGCATGGAAGCGATGGGCAGGCAAGCTCACAACGAAGTCCGTCGACTCGTAATCTCGGGTTATTACGGCTTCCGCAACAGCGGGGACGAGGCGGTGCTTCGTTCGATTCTGCTGGCGCTGGAAGAGGAGGGCAAGGAGCAGGGAATACGGATTCAGCCGATTGTGCTGTCCGCCGACCCTGCTTGGACGACAGAGATGTACGGAGTAGAGTCCGTGCACCGGATGCGTCCGAATGAGTTAGTGAAGGCGATTCGCAGCAGTGATGGCCTCATTAGCGGAGGCGGGAGCTTGCTGCAGGATGCAACGTCAGCGAAGACGATACCCTACTATGTAGGGGTGATTAAGCTGGCTCAGCTGCTGGGCAAGCCGACCTTCATCTATTCACAGGGCATCGGCCCGGTGAATCGCCGCTGGATGGATCCGCTGATCCGCCATGTCATGCGGCGGAGCGCGTATGTGTCTGTGCGGGATGCCGAATCCGCCGCCCTGCTGGGGCGGATGGGCGTAGATCGTGACCGGATCGAGGTTGTACCCGATCCGGTCATGGGCTTGCCGCTGCCGGCTGGGGCAGCAGCGGCAGGGGGGGTGCCGCCGGCGCAGAGCTCGGCGGCACCGGGGCCTGCGGCGCTCGGCGAAGCCGCGCCGCGGCCTGGGGCGCAAGCTGCAGCTGGCGAAGCCGCTGCAGCAGCGCTTGCGGGCTTGCCGCCGGCGGGGCCCGCGGCGGCTGCGCCCGAGGGCGCGGACACGCCGCCGATCCTCGGCGTGTCGCTGCGCCGCTGGCGCAAGGACGGCGCGGACCTCGTCCGCGCCGCCGACGCCTTAGCGGCGCTCTCGAACCGCCGCGCGGTGCGCCTGCGGTTCCTGCCGTTCCACACCCCCTTAGACGCGGATGCGTCTAGGGAGGTCATGGAACGGCTCAGCGGCAAGCTCGGCAGCGGAAGCACCGCCGAGCTTGCCGCCCCTGGCGAGGACCCCCAGCGAATGCTGCTGGAGGTGTCCCGCTGCGATGCGCTTCTAGGCATGCGCCTGCATGCGCTCATCTACGCGGCGAACCAGAGGGTACCGATGCTCGGCCTGTCGTATGATCCGAAGATCGATCAATTCCTCCACCGGCTCGGGCTGACGCCCATCGGCACAACCGAGCGGCTGGACGCCGAAGCCTTCGCTGCAGCCGCGGCCGACTTGCTGGATGGACGCGAGGCATGGCTTGCCTCGCACTCCCCAGCCATCGAGACGCTGAGGAGCGAAGCATCGAAGCCGGCGCAACATATTGTGCGCCTGCTCCGTCATTAATAACTGAGGTGATCTTGGCTTGACCAGAGTTCAGACGACTAACCTAACTTATAAGGAACACTCGGAGGCAGATAGGATGAGTACAGCGACCGAAGCTGGAAGTCATGCAGAAGGCTCACTTGAGAACAGCAGGCCAACCAATCAACCTGAAGCAGCAGCAGACACGGCTTCCACAGCAGTCACTGCACCACTTGCTTCTACTCCTGCAGCTCCAGCTGAAGCGGCTGCAGCTCGGGGTCCATCCGTCGACGTCTTGCCGCACGTTCCGAAGGTATCCATCTATGGCATCCCATTCTCCAAGATGAGCATGGACGATACCGTTGACTACCTGACGAATGCAATCGAGGCAAGGCGGCTGACGCATGTCATCACTGCCAACCCGATTATGATTATGTCGGCCGTGGAGAGCGAGACTTATTACAACATGATACGCAAGGCTGATCTCATCGTTCCTGACGGAGCAGGCGTTGTCTGGGCGGCAAGCCATGTCGGTCAGCCGGTAGCCGAGCGGGTACCGGGCTTCGACCTGATGCATCGTCTCATGGCTGTTGGCGAGACTCGCAGGTGGAAGGCCTACTTGCTGGGCACGACCCAAGAGATAATTGAAGCCGCAGCGGAGAAGCTGCAGCTCCAATACCCCCAGGTCAAGATTGTCGGTTACCGCAACGGCTACTTTGGCGAAGCCGAAGATGCTGAGGTTGTCCGCGAGATTAAGGAAGCTGCACCTGATCTTCTTTTCGTGGCGAGATCTGCTGCGACTCAGGAACCGTGGATTGCGCGATACAAGCAAGAGCTCGGTGTTCCTCTCATTATGGGTATCGGCGGCAGCTTTGATATTATTGCTGGCAAGCTGAAGCGCGCTCCGGTTATTTTCCAGCGGCTGCGTCTGGAATGGTTCTATCGCTTGCTGCAGGAGCCTAAGAGACTCCCGAGAATGCTTGTTTTGCCGAAATTCGTCGTCAGAGTGCTTCGCGATAAGGATAATGTACTAAAACCTCGCCCAACACCGTGAATATGGCCTAATTCGGATGAAAACAGCATGAAAACGGGATTGGAGTTTCTTTTTCGAACGGAGTATAATTCACTTCGGTAGAAAGAAAAGGGGAGTTGTCAACCATGCCTCAGGGCTTACTGTACTCACTAGGATTCGTGATTGCACTTATACTTGCTATAATAATGACACCTCTGGTGAAGAGATTCGCATTCTTCGTCGGAGCGATTGATAAGCCGAATCACCGTAAAGTTCACACACGCATCATGCCGCGAATGGGCGGACTTGCGATCTACACCGCCTTCGTCGGAGCGTTCCTGGTGCTCGTGCCGTTCCTTCCAGACAATCTGCTAAGCGCAAGAGACCTTAATCTCATTAAGGCGCTGCTTGCCGGCGGTACGATCATTATCATCATTGGAGCGCTGGATGACCGGTTCGAGCTATCCGCTAAGGTGAAGCTGCTCGGGCAGATCGCTGCAGCATGTCTCGTGGTGTTCGGATTCGATGTGAAGATCGACCTCTTGAACATTCCGTTCGGAGAGTCCATGCAGCCAATTGCCGCCTGGATCTCCATTCCGCTCACGATTCTATGGATCGTCGGCGTCACGAATGCGATTAACCTGATTGACGGCTTGGACGGGCTCGCTGCAGGGGTATCCGGTATTGCGATTGGTACCATCCTCGTGATGGCCTGCATTATGGGCAATGTGCCGATCATCTTGCTTAGCTCGCTTCTGCTAGGTGGAATCATAGGCTTCCTCGTCTTCAACTTCCATCCGGCCAAGATCTTCATGGGCGACTCAGGCTCGCTATTCCTAGGATTCAGCCTGGCGACGCTGTCCATGATTGGGTTCAAGCAGGTGACGATCGTCTCCTTCGTTACACCGCTGCTTATTATTGGTGTACCGCTGTCGGATACATTCTTCGCCATCGTTCGCCGCTGGGTGAACAAGAAGCCGATCTTCGCACCGGATAAGGGCCATCTTCACCACTGTCTTCAGGAGCTGGGCTTCAGTCATCGCCGCACCGTCCTCATCATCTGGGGCGTTGCCGCCATCTTCGGAGGCTTCGCAATCATGCAAGCCACTGTGGTCCAGTCCAGCGCTGCTAACTGGGTGACCTTCCTCGTCATCTGTCTGCTCATGTTCTGCCTGCAGATTGGCGCGGAGCTCATCGGCATCGTAGACAAGTCCCGCCGTCCGCTCATCAACTTCCTGGCCCGCCTGCGTGTCCGCGCGAAGGTGGATGCGGGTTCACGTACGAAGTAATTATATTATTTTTATGTGAAAATAAAGAGCAGCGCCCCACACACAGGGCGCTGCTCTTTTTGTTGAATTTCCAATTCACCTAAAGTTTCCTCCGGCCTATTCCGATAAAAAAACTACGTAACTTTTCATGAGGAGGAAAACAGTGTGACAAGATTGTGGAAACAAACCTTGAGCTTATTGGTTGCTCTCGCACTACTCGTAACCATTGCTCCAATCGCCCCGGTCAAGGCGGCAGGCTCCTACTTCACATTTACCGATTTCAGTCCAGAGGTGAACAACCCGACGATTGTTAACAACAACACGGTTAACTTGGGCGGTTCCTTCAGTGATGTGTCTCCTAACTCAATCACATTCCGAATCGAACGCCTTGTTAATGGAGCGGTCGTTGAATCCTCGAACGGCTCTAACAATCCATTAATCAACGGCAATACGTTCTTATTCGCTGGTGTTCAATTGTATGAAGGTCTCAACAAGATCACCGTACTCGGTACGAGCGTGAACGGCAACATCGTTGAGGGGGCTTGCTATGTCTCCTTCGGCAACGTGCCTGTTATTACGGAAGTTAAGCTTGCAAGCGGCGTACCACTAGTAGATGGCAAGTCCGAGATCGTGACGACGGCTAACCCATCTATTCTGGTTAAGGCGAACAATGCCACGGAAGTAGTCATCAACGGCCGTGTTATGTTCAATGGTGGTGCGGGAACGTTTGTTATGTCTGACCTTAACTTGCGTCCGGGACTTAATAGGCTTGAGATTGTATCCCGCAATGGGAATAAGAGCTATACCTTGATTAGACAATTGACTTACTTTGGCAGCACACCAACTGCAATCAATGTATCCACGGTTGCTACACCGACCACCATTCTAGATGGGAAGCCTACGGTGGCGCCATTCGATGCTGCAATTAGCGGTAAGGTGGTATTTGCAATTCCAACTACTACCGTCCCAACAGCCCCTGATTTTACTCTAGAACTGTTCAGAGATGGTGTGTCTGTTCAATCAGCAATTCCAGCAACAAGCGGAGCATTGGTCGTGAATTCAGGATGGCATGAATTCTCATTCGTAACGGATATTAATGTTGACGCACTTAAGAATGGTAACTATACACTATGGATAAGATCGGATTCTTATGGAACGAGTGCTAACTTCCCGCTCGAGTTCACCGTTCGTAATGCTAGCGGAGCCTACATCCGTGACATTAGGCAAGTCTACGGAGTGATTACATCTGGATCGGATGTCAGCTACACATCAAGTACTACTTTTTCGAATAACAACACAGTTAGTCAACTGCCGTTATACCTGGCAATTGATGCAGCGAATTTCACGACAGGTACTTCAAGCATCACAGCTAAGGTTAACGGTGTAGCCGCGCCTGCTGGATCATTTGAAGCAACATTATTGAAGAACGGCACACAACATGTGTATCGTATTGATGCGATGCCTCAAGGGGAGGTGGAGTTATCATTCAGTGTCACTCAAGGCAGTAATACAGATACAGTTACTAGAGTGATAAGGTATTCTCCCATATCAGCCATACAGATTACTAACACCTATGATGGAGACATTTTCTATGATGGAACTCCCTTCAAGAAGGTTGCAGGTAAGTTAATTAACTTTAATCTTAATTCTCAGGCTGACAAGGATTCACTTACAATCATGCTCAATGGTGTCACTACGAAGCTTGATACCTTCAATTCCGATGGATCATTCGATGAGGATCTCCCAGGTGACTTAGTATATGGTCCGAACGAGCTTATCATCTCAGGTAATGCGAATGGTGTTGCCGTATCAACTAGAATTACTATATACCAGTTCTCTTCAAGGCAACCTATAATTGCGCAGGTTAAGCCTGTTCCATATAAGGTACATCCTAAGTACGATGGGAATAATGAAAGGTACTTTACCGATATAGACCAGAAGTTCAAGTATGTCTCTCTGAACAACTATACAACTACTGAAGAATATGTAGATATTCTCTTCAATGTGAGGAATGCCTTGAATCTTGTGGTTAAGGTTGATGGTCAAGATTATGCTACAGCCAGTGTTGCCGTAGGAGCACCTAATGACGGCAAGATGAGTATTCCTGGGGCTGACGATTTCAAGTTGTATCTTGAGAATGAAGATGTGGTAGAGAAGTCTTATGAACTGCGTTTATTCAACTTAGCAATGCCAACATCGGGAGCAAAAAGCATTACTATATCTGCACAGATTGGCTCAGAAAATGTGAGCCAAACGATAACCATTACAAGAGAATTCGTTCCTTATGAGTTGCTCTCACCTAAGCTCCCTCAACAAAAAGTAATTAATCAAAATTTCCTGCCGGTTAGTATTAAGGCTCAGGGTGCGGATCGTGTTGTCATTGGTAAGGCAGAGATGGTCTTAGAACGACCTGATGATTATATCTTCCGCTATGAGTTGAAGAACTTAAAAGCTGGCGTGAATAAAGTTAAATTTACTGTCTACCGCGGAGAAGAGAGTCTTAACGGGGAGTTCTCTGTTAATTATGCGGCAGATAACTCAATTGGTGCACAATACAAGGCATCGGTCACTGCAGGTAAAGTCTCAGCATTTAAAGGTGAGCTTGCTCTAACCTTCCCTAAGAACACATTCCTGCGACCTGCTAATGAGTTCCCGGGCCAAGATGTAGATACAATAGATTTATTTGATTCTCAACAAATTCTATTCGGTATTGCAGACCGCACAGATGGAAGAACGGTCAAGGTATACAATGCAGTAGGTGAATATGATAATCAGCAGCCAAAGCCTCAGGCACTTGATGGAACTTTTAAGAACATAGGCTACAGTGAGTTCGGAGCTTCTGTACTCCGCCCTACAACTCACTTCGGCTTCGCGTCCAACCTGTTCTGGATTGACCCAGGCGCAGTTCAAGGAACGATGCAGACGGGCTACAACTTCGTAGAAGGACAGCAGCCTTATGCACCCGGCAACGAGTTCCACAGCAGAGCTCTAAGCAAGTGGCTAGAGCCATCTAACCAAGGCAAGATTACGATCAAGTACGATCCAGCTATTCGCGATGTTAACGCCAAGCTCCTCAGTGTATGGCGCTACTATGCTGGGCAATGGTCCAATGTGGGTGGAATAGTCAACACTGGACAGAAGACTGTAACTGCACCGCTGGACGGCTTCGGCTACTATGTCGTCAGCACGCTGCGTTACAGCTACAATGATATTGTAGGTCATGAGTATGCTCGTAACTCCATTGAGCTGATGTATGCTCGCGGAGTTATGAACCCGAAGGGCAACAATGAATTCGGTGTATATGACAACATTACACGTGGTGAATTCGCTCAATTGCTGGTGAAGGCATTCCAGATTCCGCTGGAATATGATCCGAATAATATGACGTTCGACGACGTTATCCCGCTAATTGGCCTAAGTCCATTCTGGGATTATCGTTATATCGAGACCGCAGTACGCAAGGGGATTGTACGTGGTAAGGGACCAAGAGTATTCCTACCTAACGAACCGCTCACGCGTGAAGAAGGAGCAGTCATGATTGCACGTGCAGCTAACCTGGTGAAGAACGGTGCTGAGAACCAGACGAAGGATCGCGCTACGTTGCAGAAGCTGTTCACAGATGCGAATATCATTGATGTGTATGCCTTAGCTTCCGTCATAGCGGTTAACAAGGCGAAGTATATTGAAGGCTTGCCGAATACAACGACGGGTACAGCGAAGAAGTCCTTCCGCTTCGATCCGAAGTCCAACTTGAAGCGAGCAGATGCAGCCATTATTGCTGAGAGAGTCATGAGGAAGCTGAAGCTTATCTAATAGAGAACAAGAGCCGGGGGACGATCGATCCACCGGCTCTTCCTCTTAGCTGTCTTATAGGGCTTGTCTCAAGGTGCAAGATTATCCATGGAAAAACTTACGCATCGACGTAAATCTAAGGAACAAGCTATACTAGCAATGTAAGAGCGGCTTAGATTAAGAATTATACATAAGCAGGACAAGGATTATTAAATTTTCAAAAGTTTTTCCTAATCTAACGCAACTTTTCCGAAAGCAGTGCGTTTATATAGATGTCACTGTCACAAAGCGACACAAGTTTGCCCTCATTTTAAGTATAAGGTTAGTAAGTTGGGACTAATTCTCAACTTTCCCTTTACGATAGAGAGAGCCCATTGTATAATGTATAGTGGTATAGCATCTCTACCATATTTTTCTACCCTAGTTTACGAGTTTCTGCGACATGTTATTACATACCGGGTTAAACATGGCGACAGACATCATTTATACTTAATTTACGCTCAACTCTGGAGAGGGGGTGAATCGACAATGAGGGAATCGAGCAATTCATTATTTTCACAAAACTCTCAAGAAACAAAGGTACTTAGAGGAGGAGAAAAAAAGGTTATGAAAAAAGGATTATCCATTCTAACAGCAGCTACGGTTGCATTCTCAGTTATGTCATCTGCGGCATTCGCAGCTGAAGTTCCAGCAAAACCATCCGTAGAAGATCAGTACAAAGCACTAGTTGCAGCAGGTATCTTCGAGGGTGACGAGAACGGCAATGCTAACCTTGACAAAGCAATGAACCGTGCACAAGCAGCTAAAATCGTTGCTCTACTTACTGGCTACGAAGAAGGTACTGAAGTAGAAGATGCAGGCTACAAAGACTTGACTGGCTACGGCTGGGCTAAAGACTACATCAACTACGCTACTGAAGTTGGCGTACTAGAAGGTAAAGGCGGCGCTAAATTCGATCCAGGCGCGGATGTAACCATCCAACAACTGGCTAAAATCGCTGTAGAAGTTCTGGAAGCTTGGAACATCGAAGTTCCAGCTGGTGAAGAAGTAGAAGGTGACGTTGATGCATGGGCTGCTGAGTATGTAGCATCTGCTGTGTCTGCTGGTCTTCTTGAAGAGCAAGACGACTACACAATCGAAGCACTTCGCGGTCTTCTAGTAGTTGCAGCTTACGAAGCGGTTCAAGCAATTGAAGCTGCTGACGAGCTGAAAGTTACTTCCGTTAAACAAACAGGCGCTAAAAAAATCACAGTAACTTTCAACAAAGAAGTTTCTGCTGAAGCGAAAAAAGATCTTACTTTCGCACTGAAATACAGCTCTGTTGATTACAAAACTACTGCTACTTACGCAGCTGACAACAAATCAGTAGTACTTGAAGCTGCATTCCTTCCAGCAGCTGAATACACAGTAACAGTAAAAGGCTATGAGCCAGTAGCAGTTACTGTAGCTGATGAAAAAGTATCTAAACTAGACATCGCTGCTGTAGCAGTATCAAAAGCTGCTAACCAAGATCTTAAGGTTAAAGCTTTTAACCAATTTAATGAAGAAATTAGCAATGTTGCACTGAACTTGTCCGTATATAATGCTACCAAAGGTGCTTCAATTACACCTGCAGGAAACGTTATTGACGCATCTGGTACTGACCTGAACGATAACATTATCGTAACAGCAACTCATGCTTCGACTGGCACCACTGTTTCGAAAACATTTAAAGTCGTTTCTGGTAGTGCTGCTACTGTTGTTCAACTGAGCGCAGTTCAACCACTTGAAGGGAAGTCACGTATTTCCATTAACGAATCAGGACTGGTACTTCCATACAACCTAGCTGATCAAAATGGACAAAAGATTCTGCTTCCAGAAACACCAGCAACTAACCTAACAAATGGTTCGGTTACGATTGGTGGGATTACGTTCATCGTTAGCAATCCGTCTGCAATTGATACATTTGCAGTAGATAGCAAGGGTGTTCTTACTTTCAAAACATTAGCTGCTTCTGGTACAGTTACAATTACAGCTATTAACAATGTAAATGGCCAATCTGGCTTCACAACTGTTAAAGTTGAAGCAGCAGCTAAAGTTAAAACCTTCCAAATGAGCCATCCAGGCGTACTAGTTGCTGCTGGTGAGGATGTTAAAATCCCATTCGTAGCTGCTGATACTTATGGTGCTGCAATTGCAGGAACAGATCTTGTTCTTTCCCAAATCAATCTTGTATCATCCAATGGTGCTGTAACATTTACTAAAGCACTTAATAACAAAGGTGAACTGGTTGTCAAATTCACTGGTTCAGGTGTTACAACATTGTTTGCTTACATCGATGGAGCGCTTGCTAGCCAAGTTCAAATTGACGTTAAAGCTACTGCTACACCTGTTAAAATTGTTGGTATCGAAAACGTTCTAACTACCTTTACAAAAAATGCTGAAGTTGGTTTTAATGTCGGGAATATCAAGTATGTTGATAACTATGGTCGTTCAAAGAATGTAGCTGCTAACTCTTACACTGTAGAATCCAGCAATGATTTAATCGTAAGTGATGCTACTGCTGGTAAATTGATTGGTGGAACAACTACAGGGACTGCTACAATTAAAGTATCACTGAACGGTGTTACTGGCTCGGATTACACATTCAATGTTTCTAATGTTGCTACTTCTGACGTTAAATCGTTTGAAATCAACGACATTGGTACACTTTATGGTAAAGATTCAAATGGGTTTGTTGCTCCTAAAGTAACTTCTTATGTAAAAACTGTATCTCTAACTGGTAAACTTGCTAACGGTACTAAAGTGGCAATTGTACAAGATGATTTCCTTGACTTTGTTACTACTTCTGATGCAACAATTGTCCTTGCTGATGGTGCTAAAATTGCTGCTATCAAAGCTGGCGAAGTTACAGTATCTGCTTGGAAAAATGGTAAAGTTGTAGCAACTGCAAAAGCAACTGCAGCTGATGCTGCGCCTGTAGCAAAAACAGTTGAATTTGGTGCTTCTTCTTACACAGTAGGTAACACTGCTTCTGTAACTGTAAAAGATCAATACGGAGTTGCTGTTGCTGCTCCAGTTGGATATTTCTACAGTGAAGATGCATCTGTAGTAGCTGTGAACCTTACTACTGGTGCCCTTACTGCTGGTACTAAGAATGGTGAAGTAATTATCACTTATGTAACAGCTAACGGAGTAACTGCAACAACAACAGCTACAAACTAATTATGTAAATAAAGAGGACAGAAGCATAAGCTTCTGTCTTTTTTATTTTAATTAATTCACATAGAAACTATTCCACCTCAACCTGCGTCTATATAGTAACAAGTCACAGGAGGAATGAATGTGAAACAGAACTGGATGAGGGTAAGTGTTGCGACATTGGCTACCTGTGCATTGTTGGCTCAAGGAGGTCTGCAGAGCTTCCCAATGCAGCACTCTAATGTAACTCATGCGGCTACATCAATTGCTAATCAAGTAATTAAGCTTAGTAGCTCAGCAACTTTAACCGTTAGAGATGGAAATATGCTCATGCAAGATGCAGGTAAAGTGTTTGCCTACACCATAACTATAACGAATAATGGATCAACGGAAATTAACATGAGAGACTATTTTGTTAGACTTAAGTCTAAGTCAGGCAAGAAATATACCTCTACCGTTATTGAAGCGGATAAAACAAAAGGACGAATCTCACCAAAGACTACTCAGAATATGACTTATTATGCAGTGGTAGATAACGCTGCAAAGTTATCAGATCTTACCTTCGATATTATTAAGTGGGACTTCAATGCTTCCAATTATGAGCGTAAGCTTGGTACGATCTCTTACCCTTCTGGATCAACAGATAAAGTAACCGCCTATCAAGCAAAAACCTTCCTCTACAACAACACAAATATTAAAGGCTCTCTTAAGCAGTACACGGTAAACAAAGACAATAACAACCTCTATGTTACGATGAACATTCTTCTAGAAAATGCTGGTCTCAAAAGTGTAGACCTCACAAATATGAAGTTCTACGGTCAGGCCGATACTCTAGCTGTATATAATGTGAATAATACCTCTCTTAGCGGTGTTGTAGTCCAACCAAAAGAGAAAAAGGTAGTCACCATAAGTGCTACATTCCCATTGTCTATGGCAGGAAAGCCGTTCTCATTAATTGCGGCTGTAACGAACGAGGCTACGGTTAAGTCGGAGGTTCCGGCAGGTGTATTTGCTATGCCACTAATCACACCTTCAGCAGCGGTAGTTCATGGAGTCAAAAGAGCCATCTATATGAACGGTGAATCTGTTAATACGAATATTGGTCTTGCTACATTAAGTGATAATGAAGAAAGCCAAAATGTTGAGCTTGACTATACTCTTGAGAATACTGGCGGTTCATCAATAGCGATGCCAGAATTCAACTTTACATTGATAACTTCAAGTGGGGTAAGCTATCCTCTTGCGTATAATAAAGAACAATCTGGCACTACCCTTCTTCCTAAACTCAAGAAATCAATTTCACTGACTGGCCAGATACCAGAAGCAATAAAACTTGATACAGCCAAACTAATTGTTAGAGCTGGGGTAACGGAAAAAGACAAAGGATACGTGATTGGTACTTACCAGATGAAGCAAACAAGCAATAGTGGTAATTCTAGCAATTCATTTATATATAGCACCAGTTATAACATCAAGCTGAATAGCATTGAGAGACTGCCAATGGAAGATAATGATGTGATAGTCGCTGATCTTAGCGTGCTTAACATAAGCAAAGAATCCAAAAAGGCTCCTAAATTAAGTGGCTATTTTATTATTAATGGAGTCAGACTAGATTCGGAACATCAAAAGGTCCTGTTAGACAACTCCGTAAATATTGAGCCGAACGCGAACTACAATCTAGCTGTGTATGCACCTGTTCCTTATACAACAGACATTAAAACAATCTCATTCGTAGTCACAGATCAGCCCGCAGCAACAACGGATCCTGCAAAGAAGCTATATCAATACGCGGGACAGTCTGTAAATAGCATCTCGTCTAGAAATCTCACACAGCCATATCACATTAATAGCCTTGGGAAAAGAGCTGAAATATCAGTAATTAAATCTAACTTCTACGTAACAGGTAAAACTACTTACTTCTACAGTGAATATGAAGTGACCAACAAAGAAGCTAGAGCAGCATTGCTGGCAAGCTTAGGCGGATACTTGGAAGATTCCAAGAGCATAACGGTTCCATTACAGTTCACGGACATAAAAGAGAAAATTATGCCTAATGGGAAAGTGCTAATTACAGCATGGTCGAAGGTGTCCAAGTATTTTGACAGAAAAGACTTCAAGCTTATTATTGGTCAATCCGTTACTTCAGGAACTGCAGGTCCTAATCCACCGACTGAGGGTTCGCCACAGACTCCAGAACAGAAGGTGATTGTTAAACCTGTAGCCTATAAGTACAAAAATCTTGAATCATCAGCTGCTCTAAAAGAGTTATTGAACATTCCAATAGCAGGAAATATCTTGAGCTTTAAGCGAGTTCAGGCGTATCTAAATGTTACGGGAGACTTCAATGTTAGTGGTCTAAGAATCAATCTTAACTATGATTACTTGCGAGACGAGAAATATGATTATGTAGCTGGAGATCATCAACTACAGATAGAGTTCGTGGATCAAGGAACGAACAAGACCACTTACTCAAAAACATTCGCCTTAAAAGCTAATGATACAAACACACCAGTTCTGAATGAAGCGGTAGATCAATCCTTAACGATAGATTTCGAAGATTCAGCGATTCAGACTAAGGTACAGAACTATGAGAATTATGTCATGAATATCTATGATGTATTCCAAGGGGCTAAAGTATTAGTTGCTACAAAACAATTAAGATGGTTCTATGTGGAGTAAACAAATGCTAGATCATCCCCTCCAAATCTAGTATCCTAGTAACAGGAAACATTTAGGCAATGACTAGTGAAAGAGGGGAACACCGCGATGAGGAACAAGACGATGAGGCTCGCAGCTGCTGCAGCAGTCATGGGGGCTGGAATATGGGTAGGTACGTTATGGCCTTCTATAGTGGAAGGTGATGGAGTAGAGCTGACTCCAGGCTCCGTGGATGACCCAGTCGTAACGAAGAGCTACGTGGACGAGGCGATAGCGAAGCTGGGCGGAGGTACTGCTCCAACTCCTGCACCAGGCGGCGGAACGGGCACAGGCACCGATGCCCTAGCCTTAGATGTAGTAGAGCTGCTGAGCGGAGAGAAGCTCATGGTGAAGGCAGGCGGAGAAGTCATCGTCCGAGTGGGCAAGGCTGTAGCCTACAGCTCAGATACGAACGGTATTGCAGATGTAACCGGGGGCAAGGATCTGAAGTTAGGTACGACAGTACCGAATAACCACTTAATCTGGTTCCCTCGAGACGGACGAGGAGTAATGCCGGACCCAACTGGAGCTGCTGGTATCACTTTAATCGTGCGTGGTGAGTATGAGATTAAGTAAGGTTAGTTAATTTTACCCGCGTTAGCAAAAGGTTATACGCTTCAGAATCCCTGCTTCGTAGCAAAATAACGACAAGTTCCTAAAATCATCAGGAGGTGTCGTTATTATGAGTCGCACTAATCGTACGAATAAAGTTGTCGTTCCAGCGTCTAAGGACGCGTTGAAGCAAATGAAATATGAGATTGCTGCGGAATTCGGCCTATACACGCCAGCTGCTAACCTTAGCGGTATGGATACCGAATTCGCTGGTGATCTGGGATCCATTGGCGGAAGCGCTGGAGCTGGCAGAGTTCATTGGGATGAGATCTCCACCCGGCAAGCGGGTTCTGTTGGCGGCGAGATTACGAAGCGGCTCATTCAGCAGGCGGAGAAGGTACTAGGCGGATATTAAGGTTTTGTAAATGTCAGGTGTTACGACTCCGTTCATTGACACCAAGCGACATTTTCTGTATTATACTGAGTTAGAAGAGTTGTCTAACAACCTTTTCCTTAGGGAAAAGGTTCATTTTTTGTGTAGAAAGTCTGCTCTTATTCCATACTAGAGGTTGTAGGAGGTTGAATACAGATGTCGGTTAAAGGTCGTCATTTATTTACATCGGAATCCGTTACCGAAGGCCATCCAGATAAGATCTGTGACCAAATCTCGGATGCGGTCCTGGATGCTTTCCTTGAAGTTGATCCATATGCACGTGTAGCTTGTGAAGTGTCCGTAGCTACGGGCCTTGTGCTCGTCATCGGCGAGATTAGCACAACAGCGGATTATGTTGATATTCCGTCCATCGTGCGCCGCACGATTAAGGATATTGGTTATACTCGCGCGAAGTATGGCTTCGACTCCAGCACATGTGCCGTACTTACTTCCCTGAACGAACAGTCCGCAGATATCGCTCAAGGCGTGAATGCAGCGATTGAGACTCGTGACGGTAAGGATATTCGCCAGGAGAATGAAGACATTGGAGCAGGTGACCAAGGTCTCATGTTCGGATTCGCTTCGAACGAGACACCTGAGCTCATGCCGCTTCCAATCGCACTGTCTCACCGTGTAGCTCGTCGTCTGTCTGAAGTTCGTAAGAATGGTACTCTGGAGTACCTACGTCCGGACGGCAAGACGCAAGTCACGATCGAGTACATTGAAGGTAAGCCGAAGCGTGTAGATGCGGTTGTCGTATCGACCCAACATGCGGAAGAGATGACGCTGGAGCAGATCCAGTCCGACATTATGGAGCATGTCATTAAGCCGGTTATTCCTGCTGAATGGCTGGATGATGCAACCAAGTATTACATCAACCCGACTGGCCGCTTCGTAATTGGTGGCCCTCAAGGGGATGCTGGTCTTACTGGTCGTAAGATCATCGTCGATACCTACGGCGGCTACGCTCGTCATGGCGGCGGTGCGTTCTCCGGCAAGGATCCTACGAAGGTTGACCGTTCAGCTGCTTACGCTGCCCGCTATGTAGCTAAGAACATCGTAGCAGCAGGCTTGGCTGAGAAGTGCGAGATCCAACTGGCTTATGCCATTGGAGTAGCTACACCGGTATCCATTAACGTGGACACTTATGGAACAGGAACGGTAGCGGATGATAAGCTGGTTGAAGTGATTCGCAACAACTTCGATCTTCGTCCTGCAGGCATTATTAAGATGCTTGACCTGCGTCGTCCGATCTACAGCCAGACAGCGGCTTACGGTCACTTCGGCCGTACGGACATCGATCTTCCTTGGGAGCGCGTAGACAAGGCTGACAAGCTGAAGGCAGACGCTCTAGCTTAATACACAATCATAGATGAAGCCAGCGATCATTCGCTGGCTTCTTTGTGTTGTCTAAACTTTTTACCTCCAGATGCCGACAAAAAAGGTACTAGTGTCTTCTTAGGGAGTGAATATTGTGTTACGTAATCAGAAATCGCTCAGCATATTGGTAGTCGTGTCCATGATCGCACAGCTCTTGTTAACTGGATTAGCACTTGGGCCTCAAGAAGCGAAGGCTGCTGGGTCCAGCGGTCCTGTCCTTAATGGCATGTATCCGAATGGGGCAAGTGTGCCGAGGAATACCGATCTTATTCTTACCTTCGACGAACCGGTCAGGAAGGGTACAGGCAGTATTCGAGTCCGGAAAGTCAATGATAACACGGAGGTTGCTGCCTACGAGGTTAGCTCCAGCTCCTATGTGGCGATTCAGCCCTCGGAGAATGTAGTTCGTGTCAATCTGTCATCGAATCTGGTGGAAGGGACATCCTATTATGTTCTCGTGGATTCGGGCGCCTTCATCAGCAAGTCAACCAGTATCAACTATCAGGGGTTGAATAATGCTTCACTCTGGAAGTTCACTGTCGTTGCCTCAGATAATACCGCGCCCACCGTTAGCGTGTACAATCCTGCGATCTCACCACCTTCCAATACTGTGCCGGCAGCATCGAATCTGTCGCTTACCTTCAGCGAGAATGTGTATGCCACCAGCGGATATATTACGGTACAGAAGCGAAGCGGAGATGCGCAAGTATTAGATGTGAATTCAACAAGCGTGCAAGGAAGCGGAAGCAGCACCATTACGATCATCCCTAGTACCCCATTAAGTCCTGCAACTACCTATGATGTAACCATACCTAGCGGAGTGTTCATAGATGGTGCAGGCAACAGCTATACAGGAATTAGCGGGACAAGCTGGAGCTTCCGTACAGCAGACCCAGCTATGTTAACGACGATGATGCCTGAGGACAACGCATTAAGCGTCTCTCCAACAGCACCGCTAGTATTGTCTATTAAGGATCCTAGCAACAATCCTATTCCTATTAGCAAGGGCACTGGAAGCATCATGATTAAGCGAATCTCAGATAATAGTCTATTTCAGCAATTCAATATTACAGATAGCTCTCTAACGATCTCTGGCCACACGTTAACTATTCCTCATAGCAGCTTCCAAGCGAATACCGGCTACTATGTGCTAGCTGATCCAGGTGTACTGAAGGATGCGGCTACCGGATTCATCTCTTATCAAGGAATAACGGATGCTACTCTATGGAACTTCTCGACGACAACTGGCTTAGACACGATTGCTCCAACAGTATCCCTGCTTAGCCCACTCAACAATGCGAATGTGAATGTGTTGTCCGCTAATCTGGAGATGACATTCAGTGAGTCTGTCTATGCGGGAACAGGGGATATCGTCATTCGTAACGCTTCGACAGGAGGTGTCCTCGAGACGATTCCTGTTACCTCTTCCAAGGTTACCGGAGCAGGCAGCAACAAGATTATTATTAATCCTGCTGCGTCCTTCGCCAACAACACGACCTATTATGTAACGGTTAGCAGCCAAGCCTTCCGCGATCTTGTCGGCAATAACTATGCAGGGATATCCAGCTCCTATGGATGGACCTTCCGTGCTTCGCAGGATGCAGCTGCACCAATAATAGCGGCCTTGTCCCCGGATAATGGGGCTATTAATATGGGAACCGGATCTACGTTGACGGCTACCTTCAACGAACCGATATCGATTGTGAACAGTGTTGGGGAGGCCTTCATCAGGAAGAACGGAACCACAGCAGGAGCTGTTAGCGCTGTTCTCTCCCTTGACCCGAATGATAGTACGAAGCTGATTATCACCCCGTCAGCGCAGCTAGAGGCGAATACTGCCTATTATGTGGAGATTGGCAGCGGAGCCATTGAAGATCTAGCGGGCAATGACTTCGTCGGCATACTGAATGAGTATAGATGGTCGTTCCGTACGATAGGTTCGGATACCGCTATTCCGCAAGTGAGTAAGGTTGAGCTTACGAACAGCACACGCATCGTGTTGACTTACAATGAGGCGCTCGATTCCGTCTCGATTCCATCGGCCGCGAGCTTCTATGTGACAGTTAATAACTTGGCAAGGGCGGTTACGGCTGTTGCAGTCAGCGGACAGACGGTCAGCTTGACGCTGCAGAGCGGAGTCGTGTATGGACAAGCTGTTAAGCTAGCCTATACGAAGAGCACATCAGGGGGAATCAAGGACTTATCAGGCAATCAGGCGGCCAGCTTCTCCTCTAGAGATGTAACGAATGCGCCGGACAGCACCTTGCCAGTACCGTTAAGCGGATCAGCTAATGGAAGTCTGGTCACCCTTGTATTCAATGAAGAGCTTGCTGCCGTGAACAGTGCTGCCAATTCGCAGTTCTATGTGTATGTGGGCGGAACGTATTACAGCGTCCTAGGTATCTACGGAGTAGGCTCAACTCTCATGTTGACCATGAACGGAACCGTCGCTTCGGGTCAGACGGTAAGTGTAGGGTATACCCCAAGCTCCTATCCCATCAGAGATCTGGCAGGGAATGCGGTTGCCGGCTTCAGCTCCTTCTATGTTACGAATGGACTTGATGCAGCAGCTCCTGTCCTGCAGACCATCGCAGCCAGTGGAACGAAGGTAACGCTAACTTACAGTGAAGGGCTGAACAGCAGCTATGTACCGCTTGCCAATCAATTCACGGTGCTTGCAGGGAACATAGTGAGGGCGGTTAGTTATGTAGAGGTAGTCAATAATCAAGTGATATTGACGCTCACTTCCTCCCTTACAGCAGGCCAGAGTGTCTTGGTCAGTTATATGACAGGAAGTGTGAATACGCGCGACCTCGCAGGTAACCAAGCAGCAGCCTTCACCTCAGTTCCTGCGGGTTCTTCATCGGGAACAGCAGGTGTTCAAGGGGCTGTCGCTAAGGGAGCAACGGTGACGATTACCTTCAATGAGACGCTGAACGGGGCATTCGTGCCAACGATCTACCAATTCATCGTGAAGGTTAAGGGAGTTCCTTACTCCATCTCTAGAGTAGAGGTTGCAGGGGCAGCAGCTAAGCTTACCCTAGCAACGCCGGCAAGTATCGGGGAGACGGTAACGGTATCCTACACGAATACCGGACTTGGCCTGCGAACGGTGAGCAATAAGGTCATTGACAGCTTCTCTGACCTGAGTGCAGCCAATCAGACGACTTGGCTCGATTCGTTATCCGGAGACTATGAGGCGGCAGATGGCGGCGGTATCGGACTCAAGACGTCGGCGGCCAGCTTATCAACAGCATCGTCCCCAGCGGGATTCACAGCCAATCAATACCTCATCTCGGGTGAAAAGCTGACCACCGCCTACCAAGCGGCTCGTACAGCCGGTCAGACCAAGCTTCGCGCAGTATTCAAAGTGCCAAGCACGGAAAAGGCTGCTATTGTAGCTTTGCCGCTTAGTACATTACTGCAGGAATATCGTTATGGCAGTCAGTCTTCCTTCGCTGTTCAATATCAGGGAGCAACTTATGAAGTGCCTCTGTCTACACTAGACTTCGAGGAGCTTGGTCGCTTATTAGGGGCAAGCGCAGGTCTCGGCAACCTGTTCATTGAGATTGAGCAGGGAGCAACTTCCTTAACTAGTGGTCTCACGACTGCCATTACGAGAGCGAAGGCCCAGGTTATCGCCGGACCAACGAACTTCGAGGCATCGGTCGCCTATAGCGGTGCGAAGCAGCCGATCAAGGAATTCAAGAGTTATGTGACGAGGAGCTTCGAGACGACCTCGCCGGTTACACCCGGTCAGACAGCAGTTGTCTGGGTTGACCCACAGACGGGCGTATTGTCCTACGTACCGACTACCGTTACGACGTCTGGCGGTAAGTCGGTAGTCACCTTCAAGCGCAAGGGCAACAGCGCCTATGCACTTGTGCGTGGCGCAGTGACCTATACCGACATCTCCAAGCATTGGGCGAGGGCGGATATTGCAGCGCTGTCGAACAAGTACATCGTGGAGGGTCGCTCCGGCGGACTGTTCGCACCGGATAAGGCCGTCACTCGTGCCGAGTTCGCCGTCTTCATCGCCAGAGGCTTGGGACTGACGGGTGACAAGAGCGCAGCATCCAAGTTCGCTGACGTGAATACGGCAACGACACTTGCCGCTTATATTGGAGCAGCCTCCAAGGCTGGCATCGTGCAGGGCAACCCTGACGGCACCTTCAAGCCGAACAACACGATTACCCGCCAAGAGATGGCGGCCATGATGGTTCGTGCAGCGAATGCTGCCGGGGTGAATGTGCAGTTGTCCTCTACGGGCGCCTACCTTGGCAAGTTCAAGGATAGCAGCCGAATCAGCTCATGGGCTCAGACGGATGTAGCGAAGGCCGTCTATGCCGGCATTATTAATGGCAAGACTACGACGACCTTCAGCCCAGCTACGAACGCTACTCGCGCTGAAGCAGTGGTCATGATCAAGCGTATGCTCGACTACGTTGATTTTATTTCACTATAACAAGCAGGTTTAGTTATTAATTCGAGCTGTACTCCGATTGTTCATCTTGAAAAAGATGAGTCGGAGTATGGCTTTCTTTTATACGGGGAGGCACATGATGAGCGGAATCACTATATACATGGTTGCAATTATTGCACTCGGGGTACTTGCTGGACTATTGCAGCCACAGAAGAAGCGAAGAAGGAAAAAGAAGCGGACACAAAAAACTGCAGCCCAAAAAAGCAGCAACCTTAGTAAGCAAGTGGGGCATCGAGCTAGTAAAACGGTTAGACCCGATGAAAGGATTCTTGCCAGTCCGTTAGATGATCTAAATGGGGTAGAGTTCGAGAGATTGCTTGCATTGTATTTCCGGGACCAGGGATATATCGTTCATGAAGTCGGAATTGGAGGGAATGATGGCGGGGTGGACTTAGTCATTGTGGACAAACGCGGAGAGCGAACGGCCGTTCAGGCTAAATGCTACGCTAATCACAACCTGGTTCCCGTGCAAACGGTTCGTGAGCTAGTCGCTGCAAAGCGAAATCATAATTGCATGCTGACTCTGCTGATTACAACCTCAGACTTCACTGGACCGGCAAAAAAGGAAGCAGAGCAATTCCGCGTAGAGTATTGGCACGGTGGAGTAATAGAAGAAAAGTTATTAAGATGGGATAAGTGGGCCGTGAAAAAGAGTGTTAGAAGAAGAGGAAGCCTACAATAACTCGCGTTCTATTGGAGATATCATGTTGAGCCTAGCTTGTTGGATGACGGTGCTGCCGCCCTCCCGCTTCCTTCTGTAGTGAAGGAGTGAGAGGGCGGTCTTTTTTATGAAAATAGGTATGTTCTATTTTCCTTTGCTACACTATCCCCTTCGCTCAGAGGTTAGTCTCCGGCTCCTGATTAACGGGGATAGTGGGGCAAGGAGGGGGAACACCCCCTGCCTCTCCTCCCTGACGGAAGGGGATAGTGTCATAAAGGGACAAGAAAGACGGCCCCCAGGTACTGAACTGAGCGAAGGGGATAGTGTCCTAAGGGGCTGGAAGCCCCATAGCTAACAACATACTCTATCACTATTAGGAATTCAATAGTAATAATCTATCGACCGTAACTTTTGACAAGGTTAGGTAGTCTATATCTATTAGATTACGGATGGGAGAGTTGCGCTTACGATGAGAGATGTACGTTTACATAAGGATAATGATAGTCAGAAAACTGCCGGAAGCTCAGGTCTAACTAGAAAAGTGCTGGTAGCGGTAATAGGAGGATCCATCATGATCCAGTCTATGTCGGTCGTGGCACCGGCTAATCTGACGAAGGCTGGCAGCTGGCTATTGACAAATGCTGCGTCAGCAGCAGCTTCCAGTGCGTCGGAACAACAAGCAGACGGTTACGGGCAGATAACGGACAGCAGCGCTGAGGCATCGGATACGGAAGCAACGTCTGAGGGCACAACTGGTGCAGCTGATGGCACAGATGAAGTGTCACCAGCAGCTGGCGGAGCAGGAACAACAGGAACAACAGGGACTGCTGGCGGTTCCAGCAACGCAGAGGCCGCTAATGCGGTGACGCCACTGACTGCAACTGCTGCAGCGTCGGCACTGAAGTTAGTGACGCAGGAGAATATTGCTGCTGGAGCCAAGCGGATTGACTACCTATGGACAACGACAAGGAACAGCAGACCTGCAAGGGCAGACGTTCACGTGATAGAGATTGATCTAACGAACCCGTATGTGAAGCTCGATGTGATGAGCGGGAAGAATAATACGGTCGGCTCTGTCAACACAGTGATGAACATGGCTAAGGAGAATGGTGCGGTGGGCGCCATTAACGCCGATGTGTTCATCATGGGCTCAGAAGGCTCGCCTATGGGCTCCCAGATCTCGAAAGGTGCCATGATCTCCTCGCCGATGCAGTTGAGGGGAATGTTCGCCTTCGGCATTACGAAGGACCGCAAGCCTACAATCGACCGTTACAACTTCGATGGCAAGATTACGACGGACGCCGGTCTGACCTACCCGCTAGCGGGTATTAATCAATCTGCCTACAACCCGGAGTCCACTCCGGATACAGCGTATAGTCATGTAGATGCCATGTACATCTACAATAGTGCTTGGGCGGGAGCCGAGCGGCCGAGGGGCTCGTCTACGACACCGACAGAGGTGCTCGTAAGGAACAATGTCGTGGAGAAGATATCCGACGGCAAGCCGCTCCCGGACAAGCCTCCGGCCGACGGATATATCCTGCGGTCGCACGGCAAGGCCGCTAAGTTCGTTCGGGACAACATGAAGGCAGGGCAAGTGATCACTGCTGCTTATTCCTTAATCTCTCAGACTAGCGGCAATAAGATTGACCCGGCTTCCTATGATATGATGGTCGGCGGCCATACGATATTGGTAGACAAGGGGCAGCCGTCTTATTTCTCACGGGATATTAATGGGGTTAGCGGCAATTCCTATCGTTCACGTTCATCCGTAGGATACTCGCAGGATGGAACGAAGGTGTACCTCATCACGACAGAGGATTACGGAGATAGCACAGGAATGACGCTGAAGGAGCTTCAGAAGGTTATGGTTCAGCTTGGCGTCTACCAAGGGATTAACCTCGACGGCGGCGGATCTACGACTATGATTGAACGGCCATTAGCTGAGACGGGGCTTACGTTAGCTCACCCGACGGAATACGGGTCGTCTATGCGCAGTGTAGCGAACGCGATCGGCGTATTCAGCTCCGCTCCACAAGGACAGCTGAAGGGCGTGAAGGTAAGCGGGAGCCGGCTCGTCTTCATCGGTGGGACAGCGTCTTATACAGCCAAGGGCTACGATACATACTATAACCCTATTGCGGCAACTGGTGCTCAAGTGAAGTGGGGCGTAGACAACACAGCTGTCGGTACGATGAATGGCAATGTGTTCACGGGCCGCAAGCCAGGCAAGGCGAACATTACGGTGCAATACGGCGGGACGACAACGAAGCAAGCGGTCGAAGTGGTTGGTCAAGACCAGATAGCCGCAATGACCATTGACGCTGGCTCAGCTATACTTGCGAAGGGAGCAACGCTCTCCACGGCGGTAACCGTGAAGCTGAAGAACGGCAGCAGCTACAAGCTGTCCGGAAGCTCACTCACGTGGGAGTATGTAGGCTTCAAGGCCACGAATACAGGCAGCAGCATTACGATTGACTCGGTGGATGCAGGAGCGAAGAATGGCTACGCCATAGCGCGTTACGACGGTTACGGCACGATGGTCCCTCTCACGACTGGCGGCACCCTAAGGTCGGTGGAGACATTCGAGAAGCCTGCCTACGGCATTACTTCTCAGGCAACACCAGCTACGACGAAGGGCAGCGTTAGCCTAGTCACCGATCTGGAAGGCAGCGGAGGTTCCAAGGCGCTGCAGATCTCTTATGACTTCAAGGCGGGTACGGGGACGAAGGCTGCTTATGCCATTTTCAACGGGACATCTGGTGTACCTCTATCTGGGTCTCCTAAGTCCTTGTCGATGGATGTCTATGGAGACAACAGCTTGAACTGGCTGCGTGCGGAGATGACGGATGCGGATGGGAAGGCTCATCTCGTTACGATTGCGAAGCAAGTAGATTGGAGCGGGAAGAAGCAAGTGAAGGTTGACCTGTCCTCCTATGCCATGAAGTACCCGGTGAAGCTGAAGAAGATCTACATCGTAACGATTGAAGAGGGCTGGGATGAACGGGCCCTGACCGGAGCGGTTGCGATAGATAACATTACACAGGAGAATCCGCCAAGCGTGACAGAGCCGGCACGTGCTGTCGTCACGATGAACATAGGAAGCAAGACCGCGACGGTGAATGGCAAGGCGTTAGCACTCGAGACCGCGCCAATCCTGGAGAAGGGTACAACGTACGTACCCATCCGCTTCGTAGCAGACAGCATGGGTTCTAAGGTCATGTGGGACGGCAAGGCTTACCGGGTGAGCGTGCTGCGCGGAAGCAAGCTGCTGGAGCTTGTTATTGGACGCAAGGACATCGTAGTGAATGGGGTTAGGAGGACTTCAGATGTGGCTCCGATGATACGTGGAGGTCGTACTTTGGTCCCTATTAGACTTATCTCTGAGCAATTCGGACTAGAGGTCTCCTATGAGGAAAAGACTAAAAAAATTACAATTCAATAATATGGAATGATTAAGAAGGTTTAAGGAAGTCTTCGGCTAATCTATGGTATGATAGAAAATATAACCTGTGATGACGGCTATGCCCGCTTATGCCTGGTTAACGCTCGCTTAGAAAGGTTGCCGATTGCTCTTGGACCATCGAATCGTAGACATTAACCGAGTGATTAAGAATGCCATTCAGGTGATGGAAGACAGCAAATATCAAATTTATGAAATATGTGAGAACGCGCGCACCGAATATGAATCCCTTGAGCTGGAGCTTACCCAAGTGCTCCAAGAGACCGTCTCAACCATTGAGAAGGTGGATAAGCTTGAGCTGGATTATCGGCGCGCGCGTATCCGCTTGACCGAGGTTAGCCGTGACTTCGTCAAGTATAAGGAAGATGATATCAAGTCTGCTTATGAGAAGGCTACACAGCTGCAGCTTGATCTGATGGTCTACCGAGAGAAGGAATCCTATCTGAAGGCCCGCCGCGATGATCTTCAGAAGCGGGTTAAGAATGTGGAGAATTCAATCGAGCGGGCCGAGACGATCGGTTCGCAGATTAATGTCGTGCTTGATTATCTGTCTGGCGATCTCAACCAAGTGACTAGAATACTAGAGTCAGCGAAGAATCGTCAGCTTATAGGTCTTAAGATTATATTGGCCCAAGAGGAGGAGCGTAAGCGCATCGCTCGGGAGATTCACGACGGTCCGGCCCAGTCCATGGCCAATATAGTGCTTAGGACGGAAATTGCGGAAAGAATGCTCATAAAGCAGGAATTCCAGATGGTGCAGGACGAATTAATAGATTTAAAAGGCCAAGTCCGTTCAGGACTCGAGGAAATTCGCAAAATTATGTTCAATTTGCGCCCAATGGCGCTGGATGACCTAGGACTTGTGCCTACCTTACGTAAATATGTGCAGGATTTTGAAGAAAAAACTCGAATCCGCACAGTTTTTGAAATGGTAGGAAAAGAGATGCGAATGCCTTCCGCTATGGAAGCCGGCATATACCGATTGGTGCAGGAAGCCTTCACCAACGCAATGAAGCATTCCAGCGCAAGCTACGTATCGCTCGAGATTATCTATCAATCACAGATGGTGAAGATCTCCATTCAAGACAACGGCATAGGCTTCCAGAGCGAGCTCGTAGAAGCGAGGGCGGATCATAGCTCCCACTTCGGACTAGTTGGTATGCGCGAGCGTGTCGAACTTCTCGAAGGGAGGCTGGACATTTTATCTGAATTGGGTAAGGGAACCAAGGTTACGTTCCATATCCCCATCACCGCAGAGCATAGAAAGGAGTAAGATGACGATGGACCAGAAGGCAGCTGGCGGTAAGGGAACGATAAAAATTTTACTTGCCGACGATCATCAGCTTTTCCGAGAAGGGTTAAAGCGGATTCTGAATATGGAAGAGGATCTTGAAGTAATTGGAGAATGCGGCAACGGCATTCAAGTGCTGGAATTCTGCAATCATACACAGCCGGAAGTCGTGCTCATGGACATTAATATGCCGATTGAGAACGGCGTGGTCAGCACAGAGAGGCTGAAGACGATCTTCCCGGAAGTAAAGGTTATTATTCTATCCATTCACGACGATGAGAGTTATGTGTTCGAGACCCTTCGCAAGGGCGCGACGGGTTACCTCCTGAAGGACATGGAGGCGGAAGCTCTTATTAATGCCATACGTTCAGTAGCGAACGGCCATGCTTATATTCACCCTAAGGTAACAGGCAAGCTCATTAATCAATTGCGCCGAATGACTTATCTCGATGAGATGGGCGTCGTATCCGGAGCAGCTGCTGCTCAGGAGACAGGCGTGAAGTTCATTGCAGGCGAAGACAATCCGCTCACTCGCCGCGAAGCCGAGGTGCTTCGATTAATGGCAGAGGGCAAGAGCAACAAGATGATTGGCGAATTCCTCTTCATTAGTGAGAAGACCGTGAAGAACCACGTGAGCTCCATCCTTCAGAAGATGGAAGTGGACGATCGTACCCAAGCGGTGATTACATCCATTAAGTGCGGCTGGGTGACGTTGTAGACCAATGATCTCTTGAATACATATAACCTGGAAGCCCCTTGCTGCAGCGCAGCAAGGGGCTTTGCTTATGCAATCGGTGAGACATAATAGTGAAGAGCCGGATGAAGATTCTTGAAGGGTTAACCCGGTTAAGGCAGCTATGCTATCATCCGGCGCTTTTTCGTAGAGGGGTATGAGAGGTCGTCTGGGAAGCTGGAACAGCTGCTTGAGCTGGTGGAAGACTCTGCGGTGAGGGGGAAGCGGATGCTGATCTTGGTCAGGAGCTGGATGAGAGGCAGCAAGCTTACTTCTGTGTGACGGATGGTGGTAAGGCGGTGAGCCTTGTCCGTCCTTGCCTAAGAACCCTTGGGCGGAGCAGAGCATATATTGTCACATAAAAGAGGAGGTGGCCGCCATGGTTGAACTCTTATTGTTGATCATATGCTGTTACGTTGCAGCTGCAATGTCGGTGCATCTGGCTTATTGGCTGCTGAGCAGAAGGCTTCGGCCAAGCAAGCATTATGTACTCGTTGCAGGTAATGAACAGAAGAAGATTGAATGGTATATGCGATCGTTCTATGTATTCTCGAAGAGTACCGGGACCGATGTGAAGCTGACCTTAATTGACCATGGGGCATCTGACGAGACGCTGGATATTGCAGAAAAGCTGGCTAGATTGGGAACCGGTATTACCGTTAGGAAGGCAAAGCATCGCGGAGACCCCAGCGGAGAGCAGGCATTCGGGCATCTCCTTGAGGAGCCGGATCACCTCATGTGGATGCTTCAGGCCGAGGGGATTGTGTCGAATGCGGACCATGCGGTACTCGTAGACCTTCGCAACCCCAATGATTTGTCGAAGATGCCTTTTTGAGCTATACTGAAGGCTGATAGAGCGTTGAGAGTTCTGTAATGAGTGATGAAGAGAGAACAATTAAAAGAAAACAAATAATTGAGAACAAATAAAAGAGAATAAATAAAAGTTCGGAGTGAAGCACACCCGTTGGGCGCCTGAGGAAGGCGCTCTGGGTGTGTTTTTTTGCGTCCTTAGGACACTATCCCCTTCGGTCAGGGGGGAGGGGGGTTGTGGTGCTTGGGTACACTATCCCCTTCGGTCAGGTGAAGAGGGGGAGGTTGCTCCTGAACGAAGGGGATAGTGAGCAAAAGAGAATTAGGAGGGATGCCCGTGAAGGCTAATGTGTATGCCGTAGAAGTAAATGGGCTTTGGCAGGTTCATTTTACAATAGAGTATGGGGTTGACAGGTTATTCTGGTTGGATGCTGGCTATCGTGACGTTGTCATGAAAAAATATGCTGAAGTAGGCGCAGAGGCAGCGAGTGGAATTGGGCAAGCATCGGTAATGCTGTTGTGGGTCAAGCCTCTCCCTCTCGGGGATGCAATTCGTGTGAAGGAGCTGTGGGAGGAAGCAGGTAGAAGTATGCTGGGGTGGAAGCTGTTCAAGCTTGGTGCAAGTAAGGAAAGGACGAAGCTTGCTGGCTCGGGAGATGGGGATGAACAGGAGGTGCAATTGCTGGTAGACCGCTGTATGGAGCAAGTTGAGAGAGAGGCGGCAGATAGGAGCGGGAACGGGAGCAGAAGCATGAGCAAGAGTAGGAGTAGGAGTAGAGACAAGAGTGGGAACTTGAGCATGAGCAGGGGGTTTGGGATTGGGTTGGGGTGGATTGGGAGTGGGATTAGAAATAGAGATAGAGATAGAGATAGAAATATTAATAGCAATGAGAAGGGGGTGAAGGGTAATACAAAGAAGCTAGACAGGGATTATGAGGTGTTGAGACTGCTTCCAGATTGTCATCCTCATGTGAGTGAAGGGGAGGAGGAGGGGGATGCTGCTGTGCAGGCGAAGCGCGCCGAGGGCAAGGGGCTGGCTGCGCAGACGAAGCGCGCGGTTGCTGCCCTCCAGGGGCGTGCGCTGCTTCGCAGTGAAGCGCACGCCCTGCTCGCAGGCGCGGCGGGCGATGCTGCCGCGCCCGCGAGCATCCGTGCCGCGCTGCAGCTCGCGGCACGGCTTGGGGGGCTGCGCCTCGCCGGGGCAGTTGCCCCCGTGCGAGGGCGCCCGGGCCTCGCGGCGCTTGCGCTGCTGCGCGCGCCGCGGCGGCCGGGGCTCCGCTGCCAGCGATGCGGCAGCGGGGAGGCGCACCTGCGCCGCACGCCATGCGCGGCGTGCGGGCGGCTGTGCGCCTACTGCTCGGCATGCCTCACTATGGGCCGCAGCCGCGAATGCGAGCTGCTCGTGCTCGGCATGCCTTCGCAGCTAAGCGGCCGCGCTGCGCAGGCGGCCGCCCTTCATCCGCGCGAGCAGCGCCTCGCGCAGTGGGGCCTCAGCCCTGCCCAGACGGCTGCAGCCGGGGCCGCGCTCCAATACATAGAAGAGCTGCAATTCGCTCGCCGTAGTATCAGTGTACCTGTACACGCAACCGGATTATTGCGCAAGGAACAACAGCGCCTCGCCTCGCTGTTCCCGACCGCGGGGTCAGCATGTGGATTACGACAGCGAACTATGCCGTCCTGCCGCTTCCTTCTATGGGCAGTGACCGGAGCGGGCAAGACAGAGATGATCTTCCCGCTCATCGAGTCCATCCTGCTTCGAGGAGGCAGGGCCCTGCTCGCCACTCCCCGCCGAGATGTCGTGCTGGAGCTCGACCCGCGGCTGAGGAGGTCCTTCCCTTCGGCAAGCGTCGTCACGCTATACGGCGGGAGCAAGCAGCGCTGGGAGACGGGCCAGATTACACTGGCCACAACCCATCAACTCATGCGATTCCGTCATGCATTCGACCTCGTCATCATTGATGAATTGGACGCCTTCCCTTACCACGGCGATCCAATCTTGCACTACACCGCCCAGCGTGCCACCGCGCCGGAGGCGGTAACCCTGCTGCTGTCCGCAACTCCTCCCGCGGATATGCAGCGTGAAGCCCGGCGCGGCGCGCTGCCCCATGCCCGAGTGCCCGTGCGGTTCCACCGCCGTCCGCTTCCGGTCCCGAAGCTGCTCGCCGCGCCGTCAGTTGCCCAGATGCTCCTCAAGCGTCGCATCCCTCGCCAGCTCATTCAAGCGATGCAGCAATCCGTCGCGCGCGGTGCACAGCTCTTCGTCTTCGTCCAGCGTATCGCTCAAGTCGAGCTCATGGCCGCGCTGCTGCGTGAAGCTCTCCGGCTCCCAGAGGTCGCCTCGACCTCATCAACGGACCCGGACCGCGCTGCCAAGGTCC
This sequence comes from Paenibacillus sp. GCM10023252, assembly GCF_042653305.1. Taxonomy (NCBI): domain Bacteria; kingdom Bacillati; phylum Bacillota; class Bacilli; order Caryophanales; family Paenibacillaceae; genus Paenibacillus; species Paenibacillus sp. GCM10023252. The sequence continues at coordinate 37,922 of NZ_JBHSHW010000022.1, read as the reverse complement.
AGCGCTTCAGGAATAGAGAGACCCGTGTGCTCGTCACAACGACGATACTCGAGCGCGGCGTTACGATCCCGAAGAGTGACGTCTATATTCTGGACGCAGGAGGCAAGCTCTTCGACGAGGCGTCCCTTGTTCAGATGGCAGGCCGTGCCGGAAGGTCCGCTGACGATCCCTATGGTCGCGTCTACTTCTGCAGCCGAGAACGAACGAAGCATCAGATATCTGCCGTGCGTCATATTCGTTCCATGAACCGCCTAGCCGCACGAAGCGGTTATCTCTTGCCCTAATCTCTTGCCCTAATCTCAAGCTCTAATCTCTGCTCTAATCTCTGCTCTAATCAGCTCTAATCTCTGCCCTATTCACTGCCCTATTCTCATGATCTAATCTCTCGCTCCATCTCATCCCCACCCTCACCCAACCCAAGGAGGAACGCCCAATGAACATAAGCTGGCTCACATCACTCATCCGCCGAACAACCGAATCTGCGCGTCATACGGTTCAACTGCTGCAGCCCTCGGCCGTGGACTGCCTCTTCTGCCACAAGCCGTTCCCCATGGGAAGCCGTCCTTCATCGCATCATGCCCAGCACGCAGCCATCAACCTAACCCAGCTCTGCCCCAGCTGCCAAGCCGGAATTCCGTGGATTCGCCATATTATGTGCAAGGTGTGCGGCCGCGGCATCGTGTGCAGCGATTGCACCAGGCGGAAGCACGCCTATATCACCTGCAACAGGAGCTCCGTATTCTACAACCCCACGATGAAAAACCTCCTAGCCCTCTACAAATATCGAGGCAACGAAGACCTAGAGCCGCTGCTGGCCGCCATGATGCTGCCCGCTCTAAGAGAGCTCACGCAGCATGTCCAGCTGCTCGGGCAGCTGCGTCAATCCCGCCTAACCGACGCTGACCTGTCGGCCAGTCATAGTCACTCCATTGCCCCCAGGCCGCACAGCCCAGAGCAGCCCAACAAGCTAGGCCGATCCATGAATCCGCTACTGAGATCGCCAGCGCCAAGCCCTTTTCACGCGATTACCTATGTGCCAGTCAGCCCGTATCGGGAAGAGGAGAGAGGGTTCAACCAAGCGGAGAGGCTGGCTGCCCGCCTATCCACAGCTAGCGGTGTGCCCTTAATGAACCTGCTGGAGCGAAGCCGCCATACCGAGAAGCAGAGCTTTAAGTCACGGTCCGAGCGGATCCGGGATATGAGGGGGCTTTTCAAGGCTAGACAGATTGATCTGGAGCAGTGGCTCTCTTCACCGTCGTCCCAGCCATCTGAGCCGAACCTATCTCAGCTCCGCATCCTCCTCATAGACGACATCTACACGACAGGCAGCACGGTGAACGCCTGCGCCGAAGCGCTGCATCAAGCAGCGGGCTTGGTCAAGCTTGAAGTATACAGCCTAACGTGGGCGCGCTGACCCATTGCCTTCCTCAACCCACTCCAATCACCTCGGCCATGCTCCTCCTAAACTTCCTAGTGCAAATATTGACAGATTTCGATAGAATAGAGCATACATAACAAGTTGATCGAAGAGGAAGAGGGGGCGGCAAGGGATGAATCTGGATAATTGTCCTCGTTGCGGCAAGCTGTTTGCCAAGAACTTTCGTGAGGTCTGTCCAACCTGTATTCGGGACATAGATAAGGAATATGAGCGCTGCTCAGACTATCTGAAGGAGAATCGCGGAGCGACGATCTACGAACTGGCGGAAGCGACGGAAGTGTCGACCAAGCAGATTACGAAGTTCATTCGGGAAGGACGCATCTCCCTCATTAACGCACCTAACATGGCATATCCGTGCGAGCTGTGCGGGACGCTCATTCGTGACAACCACATGTGCGAAGGCTGCCGAACGAAGCTCATGAAGGATGTAAGCAAGCTGACGATGCGTCAGGAGGAAGACAAGCCGACCTCGACCCAAGCAGCCTTCCGGATTAAGGGAAGACATTAGCATTTTCTCATTTAGTCCATCCCTATTAACAAAATACAAATCAACCGCCGATAATACTATCATTAGTGATTATCGGTTTTTAATTATAGGCTAGGAAAAGAGGTCTCCACTATGAAGATTAATGAGAGCGGACGCATAGGGGCAATTCATTCATACCAGAAGCAGAGCGAACAGCGCGCCCAGGCAGCTAACCATAAGAAGCAGATTGACCAGGTCAAGATCTCACCCGAAGCGAAGGAGCTTCAATCGACGCAGCAGGCACATTCGGCCGGCCGAGCGGAGAAGGTAAGTGACCTGAAGCAGCAAGTACAGACCGGAACGTACCATGTGGAAGCAGGCAAGATTGCCGAGAAGCTGCTTCCTTACTTGAAGCAATAAGGCACTACACTTCTAAGATAAGATGCAGGTGAGACAATATGGTGTCCCAAGTTGTGAAGGCGATTGACCAGCTGGCCGAAGTCCACGAGCAGCTGATCCAGACTGGCCTTGCTAAGAAGCAAGCAATTCTGTCTAAGGAGCTGGACGAACTCATGCGCCTCATGCGCATCGAGTCGAAGCTGAGCCGAGAGATTACCGAGATGGATCAGGAGCGCAGCCTCGTCAGCCGCAAGCTGATGATGGACAAGGGCGTGAAGAATCGATTCAACGTGACCTACCGGAATCTGATGGGCGTTATACACGACCCGGAGGAGCGTACGGAGCTGCAGCGCGTGCATGAGAGACTGGAGCGAGCTATCGTACAGCTGAAGCAGGTTAATGACCTGAATCAGACGCTGCTTCAGCAGTCGCTCGACTTCATCGCCTTCACGATCGACCTGTATCTGAATCCGGAAGACGAGAGCTACACCTACAAGCATCCCGCCAGTCCGACTGGCGACCCGAAGAATAAGTCAGGGCTGTACAATACGCGAGCGTAAGGGAGCGACACAAGAGAATGAGATCGACATTCCATGCCATAGAGACCGCCAAGCGGAGCTTGTTCACACAGCAGGCGAACATTAATACGATCGGGCACAACATTGCCAATGCGAACACACCGGGATATTCCCGCCAGCGGGTTAATATGGTTGCCTCACGGCCGATCGAAGCACCAGGCTACATGCGCTCGAACACACCCGGCCAGCTGGGCACAGGGGTCGAGTTCGTCTCCATTACGCGGATTCGCGAGCAGTTCCTCGACGATCAGTTCCGCAACGCGAACCGAATGCTTGGCGATTGGAATATCCAAGCGGACACGCTGGCTAAGCTTGAGACGGTTTTCAACGAGCCCTCGGATTCCGGTCTTCGCACCGTGATGGATAACTTCTGGAAGTCCTGGACGGACTTAAGCAAGGATCCAGAGAACATCACTGGTCGTAAAATCGTCAGAGAAAACGCTCTGGCGCTAGTCGACGCCTTCAACGAAACAAGCAAACACTTGTCCGATCTCGAGAACGATCTGACGACGAATATAGATGTCAAGGTGTCGCAAGTGAACTCGATCTCCTCCTCCATCGCTTCTCTCAACTATGAGATTAAGCGTCTCGAGGACTATGGCGACAACCCGAATGACCTTCGTGACCAACGGGATTACTTGGTTGATCAGCTCTCCAAGATTGCCAATGTGAGTGTCGTTAACACACCGCAAGGGTACAACATCTCTGTTGGTGCGCTCGCTGTCGTAACGGGAGCTGAGGCAACACCTGCTACATCCGCTCAGATGGAGACGGAGTATGCAGCAGGCCGTCTAGTCGGCGGCGAGATTGCCGGTCTCATTACTTCTCGGGACAAGTATGTGGGCGATTACCAGAGCCAAGTAGATGCCCTTGCGGATACGCTGGTGAATGGCGATATTACGGTTACGATTCCGAAGGGATCCACTTACAATGGAGTCGCTCTGGCAGCTGACCAGACGGTCACCGTTAAGGGGATTAACGGCTTGCACAAGCTCGGATACTTGTTCACGAATCCTCCTGTTCAGGCGGGGAATATTTTCGAATCGGTTAATGGGGTTGGCACGGCCATGACCGCACAGAGCATCAAGCTCGCTCAAGCAATCGTTGACGATCCGATGCAGATTGCAACTTCCATGCGGACGGACGTCATTGGCGGCGTTAACCAGACCGTTAAGGGGAATAACGTACTTGCGAACCTCATGGCGGGCCTGAAGGACACGTCCTTCAAGTTCAGCCCAACGGCCAGCGGCAACGGCATTGCTAACGGCACGATCGATTCATTCTATCAATCGATGCTCGGCCAGCTTGGCGTGCAGGCGCAGGAAGCGACCCGCCAATATATGAACCAGCAGGACATCGTGACCCAGGTCGAGTCCAGCCGCCAGTCCGTCAGCGGCGTCTCGCTCGACGAGGAGATGTCCGAGCTCATCAAGTTCCAGCATGCCTACTCCGCCGCTGCCCGCTTCATGACCACCGTCGACGAGACCCTCGACAAGGTTATTAATGGCATGGGTATTGTAGGGCGTTAATAATCGGACATTATAGCTGACATATATCATTAGTCACTACGGCCAATATTCAGCATTGTATATGAAGGAGGAACTTAAGCCATGGCACTCCGCGTAACCCCAGGCATGATGCACAGCCAGCTCATGCGCAACATCAATCACAATATGGTCCGCATGGACCATCAGCAGAACACGCTCTCTACCGGCCGCAAGCTCAACAAGCCATCCGACGACCCAGCCGGCATCACCTATTCCCTCCGCTACCGCAGCGAGCTGTCGATGAATGAGCAGTTTGACAAGAACATTGCACAGGCGAAGTCTCAGCTTAATTTCACTGATTCAATTATTGGGCAAGTGAATGATATGGTGCAGAAGGTTCAGGAACTTACTGTACAAGGTCTCAACGATACGAATCCACAGTCCGCACTTAATGCTATTGCGATTGAAGTGGGACAGATCTATGAGCAAGCTGTTATGGCTGGTAACGAAACGTTGAATGGCAAGTTTATATTTAATGGACAATTTACTGATATTAAGCCTTACGATACTCTAAATGCTCAGACTCAAGATACGGATACTCAAAAATTCTCAGTAATTTTTTCAGCAGGAATTAACATACCCGTTAACGTAACTGGCAATGAAGTGTTTGGTGCATCTGGTGACAGTGATAATTTATTCAAGGTATTAAAGGATATTGAAAATGCATTAACATCCAATGATAAGCCAGGATTAGCCAATGCTAGTGCATTACTGCAAAGTAGGTTTGAGAAAGTCATTAATATTCGTTCTGAGGTTGGTGCACGTACAAATCGTGTCGAATTAATTGGGACAAGGCTAGAAGATCTCAATGTAAACTTAACAGGTCTTCAGTCACAGACAGAAGATGCTGATATGGCTGAGACCATAATGAACTTTAACCAAGAGCAGTCTGTTTACCAGGCATCACTGTCAACAGGTGCGAAAATTATTCAACCCTCCCTCATTGACTATTTAAGATAACGGATTTGAGGTGATAGCCTAGTGAACGACTCACGATTGTCTATTAGACAGACCTTTGCAGCAATTGGTATTCATGCAGAGAGAGCAAGACAAGAGATCGTCTCCCCCCGAGGGGAGCAATCTATTAAGCAGCCAAGTGCAGCAATGAATTTCTCATCGGAGCCATCTAAGCTTGAAGTGGACTCCTCACAAGCTTGGCATGCTCTAGGGAAAGGGCCGAATCTAGAGTGGAGCTCAGCCATCTACAGTCAGATGGATTCTGTATATCTTCAGTTATTGGCTCACAAGGTTGATCAAGGGAAGCGTATGGCTGATATTACAAACTCAAGATCGGCATTTGCTGACCTGGCTAGAGCTAACATGAATACACCTAGTACTGTGAAATATCAGATTGCAGCTCCTGGCTTCAACAATGTTAAGCTTAACTTCCAGCCAGGTTCAATCACTACAGAGATTGAACCTTCCCAAGTAGATATTCAATATAATCCACGTAAACCTGAGATTACAGCTCAGAGAGGTAATCTGGATATTTATTTAAGACAGCAGAATTCTATTTCCATTGAAGTGACGAATTATGATTTATATAAATGACAATGCTATAGCTGATGCTATAGCATTGTTGTTTTATTACTAGGAGGTTGAAAATTTTGAGTAATCCGTTTCAAAGCATAAGCATAAATGTCGGACGGAGTATTATAGGCTTTGAACATTTAAGTGAATTTATCTTGCAAAGTCTTTCGGATTCAGAGGATAGTCCTTACTTTATTCTTAAAAGTGTAGATGACCCAACTGTTGAGTTTGTCGTAATCTCGCCTTTTCACTTCTATCCACAATATGAGATAAAGCTCTCTGTTGAATTACAGGAAACACTTCAGGTGCAAACATATGAAGAGGTGTTGATCCTAAATATACTTACTATCCATCAGCCATTCGAGAAATCCACAGTTAACTTACTTGCTCCACTAGTAGTCAATATTAGTAGCTCGATTGGGAGACAATTCATTCCAAGCGGGCAAGAGTACGTTGTAAATGCTCCATTATTTCCCAGCAAAAATGGAGGAAGATAAATGCTTGTACTTAGTCGGAAAAAGGGCCAATCCATCATTATAAACGGAGATATAGAGATTGTTATAACGGCCGTTGAGGGAGAGCAAGTGAAAATTGGAATCTCTGCACCAAAGGAATACAACATTCTTCGTAAAGAAGTTGTAGATGATGTGCGTTCAACTAATCGGAATTCGATTATGTCAAAGGATGAGATGGTGAAACTAAAGGACTGGTTCAAAAGTACTGAGAAAAACCAATAAAATAGAATCTATTTTCGTAGCTGCTATAAACATCTACAACAAAACCTCCGATAATATTTAAGTAAGGCGAAAGCCTACTCCACAAGGAAGTGGAAACCTACTATTTCAAGGAGGAACACATCAATGATTATTAATCACAATCTTAATGCAATGAATTCACACCGTAACCTGGTATTCAACAACATTCAATCCGGTAAGTCTTCGGAAAAATTGTCATCCGGGTACAGAATCAATCGCGCTGCTGATGATGCAGCTGGTCTATCGATCTCTGAAAAAATGCGCTCCCAAATTAAATCCTTAAACCAAGGTATGCGTAATGCACAAGATGGTATTTCAATGGTACAAGCTGCTGAAGGTGCAATGAATGAAGTATCTGACATGCTGACTCGTATGAAAGAACTTGCGGTTCAGTCTTCCAATGGTACGTATAATGATACAGATCGTGCAGCTATGGATGCAGAATATCAAAATCTTATGACTGCTATTACTGATATCTCTGACAACTTCCAATTCAACGGAGTTACATTGCTTGATGGTTCTGGCGGTACTGTTACAATTCAAACAGGACCAACAACTAACGATGCAGTAGCTATCGATTTCTCAGGAATTGATATCGATGCTGCTACACTTGCTGTTAATGGTGTATCTACTGCTGCTGATGCTGTTGCTGAACTAGCACTTGTTGACACAGCTATTGAGACAATTAATACTCATCGTTCTGCACTAGGTGCTGCTCAGAATCAATTGGAGCATGTATACAATAACGTTGGTGTGAATGCAGAGAACCTGCAAGCTGCTGAATCACGTATTCGTGACACAGATATGGCTGCTGAAATGATGAAGTACACGAAATTCAACATTCTACAACAAGCATCAACTGCAATGCTTGCACAGGCTAATCAAGCTCCTCAAGGCGTTCTGCAACTGCTTCGTTAATTTTTAATTAATTAGAGGCCCACTCCTATTGTGGGCTTCTTTTTCATTCCTGGAGGCTACCACCATATGAAAATCAGTGTGTGTATGATTGTCAAAAATGAAGAAGAACATTTGCCGCGTTCGTTATCTAGCATCCCGACTACATATGAAACCATTGTTATAGATACGGGCTCCACAGATCGCTCGATTGACATAGCGAAGAACAAAGGCGCTACAGTTATTCATCATACATGGACTGATGATTTCTCAGCAGCAAGAAATCTATCATTACAACATGCCACAGGTGACTATATTCTTGTTCTCGATGCGGATGAAGAATTATGTACAGATATTGAGCAGCAAGTAGAAGATTACTTACAAATATGTGAACAGAGGGTCGGGAGTGTAATCATTGAAAATGTAAATGACAATGAATCTACTAGACACCGTACATCTAGAATTTTCCCTTCCCAGAATGGATACAGATATGTAGGTGTTGTTCATGAGCAACTAGAATCTATTGACAATATTGCAGGACAAGAAGTAGATACCAATATACTTATTTACCATTATGGATACACTGCAGAGGAATATAAAAAGAAAGATAAATATAACCGGTATAGTCAGCTTTACCTAAAGATTCTGGAGAATGATAAGAATAATGGTTATATGCTGTATCAATTAGGTAAGCTCCATTACTCTAACAAAAACTATAGCGATGCTTATAAAGCATATATAGCTAGTATGGAGCTTGGGCAATTTGGACATTATTATTTTCCAGTCATGCTTGTTCAGTTAGCTTATACGCTTAAAGAGCTTGGATTTGCAAATGAAGCAATTGAATTGATTTCTCCATTTATAGATCAGTATCCAAGGTTTCCTGACTTACCATTCGTACTAGGGGTATTATCTATGGAAGTAGGTAACTTTCAACAAATGGATAGGTATTATAAATTAGCCTTATCTATAGGAGATACGGATAAATATACTACAGTAGTTGGTACGGGGACCTTCCGTGCAGCACATAATCTGGGGGTATATTATGAACTATTAAATCAAATGTCAGATGCTGCTAGCTATTACTCCTATGCTGCACAATATCACTTCAAACCTTCTATAGAGAGACTCAGTAAACTTTGAAAAAAGACTAATAATAATAGAAAAATATAACGATATATTATGTAGGAATATAAAAAAAGGAGTTGGTTACCGCTATGGTAATGAGACTTACGGGTATGTCGTCCGGGTTGGATATAGATAAAATTATTGGAGATCTCATGAAAGTCGAAAGAATGCCACAACAGAAGTTAATACAAAAGCAAACGCTACTTAGTTATGAGTCGGAATTATACAGAGAGATCAACACAAAGATGTCTGCTCTTCGAGAGTCTCTAAATACAATTCGGTATAGCTCTAACATGACTGGATTAAAAGCTAGTTCATCAAGTACCGAGGTATTAGTTAATGCATCGTCAATAACGGGTACAGGTACAAAAACAATTAATGTAACCCAATTAGCGGAAGCGGCCGTTGTAAATGGTACTGAAGATATAACGAGGTTAGGATTAAAAGGCAGCGTAGTATCATCCCCCGTAGAGGTTATTGCAGGTGATAATGACAAGCTCGTTGTAACCTTAGATAATATGGCCAAAATGGTCACATTGGCACCAGGTGTCTATAACGATGCAAACGAACTAGCTGGTGCTTTGCAGAATGGAATAAATAATGCATTTGGATCAAATAAAATAACAGTATCAACAGATGCAGGCAGCATAAAGTTGGACCCGGTTGAAAAGTCAGGGTATATGCCGCAAGTTGTTGTTAATGATAGCAATGGTGCCTTAACAGCCCTCGGCTTTAATGAGAATCAGATGTACAGATTAAATATGAATACAAAACTCAGTGACTTGAGCTCGAATAATAAGTTTAATAAAGCGTTACAAATTGATCCAGTTCAAAATGACTTTAAAATCAATGGCGTAACCATTAGTTTCACAGGTGATGATACCTTGCAGTCAATTATGAACAAGGTAAACAGTTCTTCAGCAGGTGTTACAATGAGCTACAATGTGAATACAGATCAATTTCAATTTAAGAGCAGACTAACAGGACTGTCATCTGAAGTGAATTTAGAAGCTACAGGAAATGGTAATTTCCTCCAAGTCATTACGAATGCATCAGGATCATTGCCATCTGATTCCTTGATTGGTAACGTGGATACGGGTCTTGATGCACAATTCACTTATAACGGGGTAGCCTATAGTGAAGCATCAAATTCGTTTAACAAAGATGGGATAGGCTTTAAACTCAATCAAGCAACTGGTACAGATATAACGATTACCCTTGCTGCAGATCCTGATACTATAGTTGATAAAGTCAAAGGGTTTATAACCGCATACAATGACATGATTGACTTAGTAAATAAACGTCTGTCTGAAGATAAATCAAGAGGATATCTTCCGCTATCTAGTGAGGAAAAGCAAGAAATGAAAGACTCTGATATTGCGTTGTGGGATGCTGAAGTGAAGAAAGGTCTATTGGGAAATTCTATTGTGTTAAAAAATGTGAAAAGCTCACTCAGAGAGCTGTTTAGTAAAACTGTGGATGGTCTTCCTGAAGAGTTCAATACACTGTCAGCAATCGGAATATCTACTGTACCATACATGAGAGGGTTTCCACAGGATGCTGGGAAAATAAAAGTGGATGAAGCAAAACTCAGAGAAGCTATCGCTGCAGATCCAGAGTCTGTTAATAAGTTACTGACAAACAATCCCGGGTTCGAAAGTCAAGAAGGTATCATGGTCAGCATGTATAATCGTGTAGATAGTCTTATTGGTGGATTAATTGATAAGGCTGGAAGAGTTGGAGCATCTAATAGTGACTCAACAGCAGAAATAGGTAGAAGAGTTAGTCAGTTGGAGTTCAAAATTAAAGCTATGGATTCAATGTTGTCGAAAAAAGAGGACAGTTATTATAAAAGATTCTCTGCAATGGAGACAGCAATAGCAAACAGTAACGCGACAATGTCATGGTTATCGCAACAATTAGGATAAAGAGGGGGCTACGCAATGAGCATTCAACCCGTACTGCCTCAAAGTCAGTCAGCAACTGCTAGAGATACTGCAATCCCTATCGTTAGAGTAGCAGGAGAATATGACGTAATTAAGGAAAAGAGTAAGTTTGAAATATTGTCTGTATCTGAGAGCGCATTGCTTCAGGCAATCGATAAAGCAAATCTTGCTGTAGCTGGAACGCCTCATGTTTTTAATTATAAGCTGCATGATTCTGGGCATCTTATTGTTCAGGTGCTTAACAAAGATACACAAGAAATTATTAGAGAAATTCCATCTGAAAAATTCATTGAGATAGTTGAAAAGCTGCAAGAGTTAACCGTTGGGGCCATTATTGACGAGAAAAGATAAGAGGTGCCGTGATGCTTCAAGCGCAAAGCAGTTATATGAACAGTCAGATTCAAACTGCATCGCCTGGTGAGTTAACATTAATTCTAATGAATGGCTGCTTAAGATTCATTAAGTATGGAATATCTTGCATTCAAAAGAATGACATTCAAGGCAAGCATACCAATTTTATTAAAGCACTAAATATTGTTGATGAGCTACAAGCTACATTAGACATGCAATATGATCTATCGCAGGATTTATACAAATTGTACGAGTTCATTCAACATAAATTATCTCTAGCAAATATCAATTTGGATATTAAAGCAGCTGAAGAGTGCATCAGTCTAGTGTCGGATCTTCGCGATACCTGGGCCGATGCCCTCAAAAGCTTAAAGGTGTCTAGTTGATGGGCATGGGGGCAGAGGAAAGAAGTAATATACTAGTCTCAATGGTGAAAATATCAGAAGAGATAATTTCTATGGATATGAAAAATGAAGACTCAGCAGAAAAGTTATTAAAACTTCAGTTAGAACATTTGAATCTTCAGAATCAATTGTCATTACAATCTGATATTAGTTGGTCTGATGATGACTATATCATAATAAGAGAATGTCTCCAGCTTGAGAATGAAGCTAACAAAGCAATCCAATCAGAATTAACAATACTTCGACAACACATTAATCAAGCCAGCAAAGTAAAGAAAGCTAGATCAATGTACCTATCAGACATACCGCAAGTCGAAGGATACTTTATAGATAGACAAAGATAGGACAAAATCTTGTCCTATTTTTGTGTAAAAGTAGTACTTTTATACTTTATTGGATTGATATGTTGGGAGACTAGTAGTATAATACTACTATAATAGTTGGTAAAAAATACATATTGGCAAAACTGTAGAGATGCAGTGACGCAAAGCTATGGGTCTTAATTCTTATATGAGAATAAGATTGCCAGGTTGCCCATTTGTTTTTTAAACAATAGCAATCTGCTATTGTTTTTATTTTTATAACACTCTAGGAGGTTATGTGATGAAGAAGGTAAAACCTTTACTTTTATTGATGTTTACATTTTTGTTGGCATTAGGAGGCACGATAACTGCTCCATCGGCAGAGGCATCAGCGAATTATGTATCTATTGTCAAACAGGTTAATCCAAGTACAATTACAACAGAAGAAGAAGCAGAGGTTAAGCTGCAAATTCAAGGAACCCCGCCAGTTAGTGTTGTTGTTCCGAATGATGTTATTCTGGTCATAGATAAGTCAGGAAGTATGGCTCCTACTTACGAGCCAAATGCTGGCGAGGACAAAATGACCAATGCTAAGAATGCAGCAAAAGGCTTTATTGATTTGATGGATTTAACAAAACACCGAGTTGGTATTGTTGATTTCTCATCCTCTAATCAAATAGGCTCATTTCCTCTCTCAACAAGTAAAGATGATATAAAGAACTATATTGATGGAATTTCTTCTAATGGATCGACTGCAACAGGAGATGCAATTGGTACTGCGATACAACTCTTACAAGATCACCGTCCTGAAGCTCATCCAGTTATTCTGCTTTTAACTGATGGTGATGCAACACAGCCACAAGGTAATCCTTATGAATATGCTAAATCTAAAGCGTTAGAAGCTAAAGAAGCGGGTATTGTGTTCTACACAATTGCACTTCTTAGACCAACTGAGGATCCTGCGACTAGTGGTCCGAACATTTTGCTAAAAGAAATGGCGACGACTGCAAATCATCATCACTTTGTATTAGGTTCCACAGGATTAAGCGAGATATATTCGGCAATTGTTAGAGAAATTGGATTAGCTAGTGCATATGATGTTACTGTTACAGACATAGTTGCACCAGATTTTGAGATAGTTCCTGATTCATACCTTAATAATATTCCAAAACCTGAAGTGAACGGCAACATCCTAACGTGGACTTTCAATGAATTAAAGGATCAAACATTAACGTTTACTTATAAAATTAGGCCTGTTGATAAGACCAAAACAGGTTCACTAGCAGTTACAAACGCTGGTTCAAACATAGTATATAAAGACTATGCTGGGGCAGTTCGTACAAGAGTTACTCCAAATGTAAATCTAACTGTTAAGCTGCCTAAACCAGAGATAACATCAATAGTTGAGGCAGAAGGTCATCCAGCAGGCGGAGAAACGGTTGTTATTAATGGAGAAAATTTTGTTAATGGTGCTGTAGTTAAGTTTGGAGCAAACACAGCTCAGAATGTACAGTATAATAGTTCATCACAACTCACAGTAACTACACCAGCTGGTGAACAAGGTACTGTGAATGTAACGGTAACGAACCCAGATAATCAGAAAGCAACATCTGCGTTTCAATACAAGGCTGATCCAATTGTAACATCTATTTCGCCTAATTCTGGTCCATTATCTGGCGGTAATTATGTACTAATACAAGGTAGTTACATGATGAATGGAGTCCAAGTAAAAATCGGTGATAAAGTTGCACAGAAGAATTTTCAACCAGACTCAACATACGTAAGGGTGTTTGCACCGATTGGGGAAGCAGCAGGAGCAGTTGACGTGACAATCAACAATCCAGATGGAACGAGTACAACAATAACTGGTGGATATACTTATGAAGCCCCACCTAAAACGGACCCAGTAATCACTAATATTTCCCCCAATACAGGATTAACTACAGGGGGTAGTAACTCATACATTAATGGTTCAAACTTCAAGTCAGGTATGAAAGTTAAAATTGGAGATTTCGAGGCAAGCACCACTTATATCTCAGATAGTCGCTTAAGAGTAATCATACCAACTGCATCAATTCCAGGAGTTGTTGATGTTACCGTACTAGATTTAGATAACAATTCATATGTTCTTGAAGATGCTTTTACTTATACCGAACCTGTTTACCCTACTCCAACAATTACTAGTGTTTCTCCAAGCAAGGGTCTGACAACTGGTGGAGAGAATGTCTATATTGACGGTTCAATGTTCTCATCTTCGACTCAAGTGTTCTTTGGTAATCTAGAAGCGCAGTCAGTAACTTATATCAGCAGTACAAGACTAAGAGCAAAGACTCCTGCAGCAACAGTTGGTACTGTTGATGTTACAGTTACGAATGTAAATCAGTCAGCAACATTACCAAGTGCTTATGAATACACTGAGCCTGTGCCCGAACCAGTTACGATATTAAGTCTATCTGTAACTACAGGTACAACTTCAGGCGGAGAGCAGATTTATATTGATGGCATTAATCTTAGAAGTGGAGCAACTGTTAAGTTTGGCGCTTCCAATGCGACGGGTATTACAGTAATTAGTTCTGAGCGTGCAAGAGTTACCGTTCCTGCTAATCTATCTATTGGAAAGGTAGACGTAACTTGGACGAATCCTAATGGACAGTCAAGTACTCTAGCTGAAGCATATGAATATACAGGTGTAGTGCCTACAATTACTTCACTCTCTGTAGGTTCGGGTCCAATCGCTGGCGGGACAACTGTGTACATTAATGGAACGAACTTTGTTAGCGGAATGACAGTTACCGTCAATGGTGTAAGTGTTCCAGTTAACTTTATAAGTGATGTGAGATTGAAAATTGTAACACCTGCCAGTGTTGCAACTGGGTCTGTCCCAATTGTTGTTACACACACGAATGGACAATCAGCGTCGTTCAATTTTGTATACGAGGCACCTCCTCTAGCCCCAGCACCTGTAATCACATCGTTGAGTGTTACTAGCGGTGCAGCAGCAGGTGGAAACACAATGTATATTAATGGGAGCAATATCCAAAGAGGGGCAAAAGTATACTTTGGATCTATCGAAGGGTTAAACTTCTACTATGTAAGTGATACTAGAATAAGAATTAAAGTGCCAGCTGGACTAGCTGGACCTGTAATCGTAACAGTCGTTAATCCGGATAATCAACAGAGTAACGGAGTTGTATATACGTATAATTAAGTTAAAGAGACCAGCCGCTTCGGCTGGTCTTCCATTTTATTTGAGGAATGTATAGTTAGATGCTTCAGGGTAAAGAGCCAGAAACTTGGTATGAAGGATTTGATATTGGTCATCACTGCAATAATGACGAACGGCACCCAATGCATCATAGGAACTTACTGATGAGATATACTCATCAATAAGGATAAGACCAAGCTCCACTTCATTCTGTTGAAGTTGCCACACTCCAACGTTTTTTATTCCATCCAAATCAACCACACCGTTATCAATGAGCATAGAATATAATGGCATAGATAGTTGGCTGTACCCTCTAGTGTGCAGCAAGTGAGCTAGTTTATTTACAGTTCTTTGATCTGCCACAGATTGCAATAGGTTGTAATACAGATCTTCATAATTCCATGTAAGTAATAGAACTAGAACCTTTGGAAGTAATATATTTGCAGTTTGTTCTGATAAACTGTTAGATGAATATTGATTTGAATGATGAACATAGGTCCAAAGTTCCATTGTACCTTCTATATCATGACTTATTTGCTCAAGGTACTGTTGCTCATTATATACTAATGCAGCGACAAAGCCGACTTCAGGAGAGAGCGTTGATATCTCAAACCTGTTCATGTCATGAGTTCTTTTGAAGAGTAAGTGATACATAATCATTTCCTGATTGTTAAACACATAACGCAAGTTAATTAATATATTCCCATAATAGTCGGCTAACTCTTTATGACCTGTTTTGAGTGAGAGGTTAAAAAGAATATTGTATTCAATAATACCGGCATTTTTGTATAGGAGATTGAATAAATGGATTACCTCAAGTGTAGTGTAATTATGTATAAGTTGTTCGAACATTTTACTTAATAGAGTAAAGTTCTTGGGTTGCAATTTCAGAACGTTAATCCATTTCTCAATTGCTAACTTACGATCATTCCTAGCTAATGCAACATATCCAAGCATCTGATTAGGAACTACAGTGCCGTACATTGAGTAAACTTTCCAATGAGGCACTTTACTATTGTTTGCTTCATTTGCAATTCTAATGGCATTCTCAAACGATGAACAGGCTTGATTCCATAATGAAAATTGATTATAAAGAATACCTAGCATACAGTAATATTCAGAAATATTAGGGTTTAGCTGAATAGCATCTAAAAGCAATTGATAAGCAGCTTCGTAGTTTTCCACTTTCATTTCCAATGTGATGTATGAGATGAGTAAATGATGATACCAGCTATCGGTATCTTTCGTCATACTCAAGGATCTACTATACATATTAATGGCCATGGCAATAGAGCTATCCATTTTCTTGTATTCATTTCCGAGAATAAAGTTATAGTATGCTTCATTCATCATTAACTGCTGTTTGTTTTTTTCTAATATAGATAAGTTTCTTTCCGTTTTTTGCTTCTTTATAACAGTTGTCTCGATGTATCCATCATGATGAACCGATAGTGGATAACTTAAATATCGGACAGGTACTGTTCCGGCAGTTAGCTGTTCGTGCAGGGATCCTTCATAATATAATCCCTTATAATTGGGAAATATCCGCGCTGCCGAAGAGTCCATAATTTGCGATGTATCTTGACCAGCTCCTAAGTAGTTAATTACCCTTACTGAATATAGTGTTGGGTGTGTATTAGTTTGTTGCAACAAAAAAATTCTCAGATCATCATGGTCTTCCTTTAGAATAAATTCGTCAGCATCAAGAATTAATATCCATTTTCCTGTGGCGTACTTAATGGATTCATTTCTAGCTGCTGCGAAGTCATCTATCCATTTAAATGTGTATACCTTAGATGTGTAAGTAAGAGCAATCTCTATTGTTTGATCAGATGATCCAGTATCAACAATAATAATCTCATCTACAAGATCTTTAACGCTCTCTAAGCATCTACCGAGAACTTCTTGTTCATCTTTTACAATCATACATAATGATATTAATGTCTCCATTATGCCTCCACGTGAATTCGACATTGGTATAGTATTATCAATATCGGACTTTCCTTCTCTAATTATAATGTTTATGGAATTCACATCCGATAATAATGAGTCAGATTGATGATTTTGAGACGGACCAAGTTGAGGTTAGGTTGCAAGCTTCTTCTTGACGTGAGTAAGACAACTCATCATGCAGGAATGGGAGTAACGATGCGGAGAGCGGCAACAATATTGTTTTTTAATTGTCTAATCGTAATCATCACTCATATCTTACTTACCCTAATAGCAGACGCAGCAGGACCGCTGACGGGAATGATTATAAGCTTAAGTAAGCTTTTGCTGCTTCCGGTAGCTGTAGTTGCAATGAATGCTAGGCTCTCGTCTTCGGCGGGGGCCTTGTGGTTTATAACGGTCACCTGTCTGAGCGTACTAGCCCTGCTCGCTGGGCACCTGTTTGCTTTTAATTATCGGGTGGAACCAGCCGATGTTAACTATGCGGAGGAACTTTATTGGTACCAGTCGTTCATGCTGTTTAACCTGATCGAAGTGATCGGCCTCAGCATCCCGGTTGTGATCATTCAGTATTTCTATAGGAGGGAGAGGAGTTCCTAATGTTCATGATTCTTGAATTGTTCATCTTTTTTTGTGTTACGGTAGCCCTGTATGGACTAACCTCATTTTACAGGAACAAGGTGGTCGGCTGCTTGTGGCTGCTAGTAAGCGCAGGATGGTTTTATTTTACGACACTCGTGGTCTCGGGAAACTTATTACCGGTGTATGTTGCCGTTGCGCTGTTTTTAAGTACGGGAATAGCAATCTTATACCGCAAGCAGAAGCTAACTTATCTGCTATGGGCAATAGGCCTGTTGGTAGTTTGTCTTGTTGTGGTTGGGACTAATAAGTTGGTTGGTATAGTTGTCTTAATTGCAGGTGTATGTTGGATTTATTACAGAAGGAAGTCATTTGTTACCCAACGGTAGATACATAGGGGGATTAAGCTTGAAGCGAAGCGTTTTGGCGATAGTCATATTATTAGCTCTAAGTATGAACATGCTTGGATTTGTCCGGGCTGAAGACAGCAATCTCATTAGTAGGAATATTATCAGAAGTATCGAGTGGGATGAGCCGAAAAAGGCCATCTTAATAAAGTCCGTTGTTGTTCAGAAGCAGGAGGACAGTGAGATTGAGGTTTTTGACAAGGTGCATCCTATCTATCTGGAGAGCCTGAGAAAGAAGACGCTGACGAACCGTGAGGCTTCTGATTATGTTCACAAGCATCTGCCTGGGTCGATTGCATCGGACGTTGTGCTAGGCAAGGATGTGGAACCTTTCAAGGACTTATCCCGTGACCCTAACGTTACCGATGAGGATATGCAAGTATGGGTTAATGAAGCGAAGCTTTCCGTAGAATCAGATGACAGGGAAGCCAGTCAGACCAACACACTCACCGTTGATGAAAACAATACAAAGAACCCCATTCAAGAAGATGCAATCTTTGCCATCATCGTCATGGCTGTATTCTGTATGGTATTCACCACGATAGTCTGGTCCTTAACAGGGCTGTTCCTCTACTATAATGCTTCACTTACTGTTCGAGCCTACCGGAAAATACTGCTGCAGATTGTCGGTGTCTGCTCCGCGACCTATGGTTTGTTTTTTGCAATGGGTCTAATGGAAGGGTATACGATGCAGGCTAATATTTATTTAATCGGATCTCTCCTCTTATTTTTATTTTCATTTGCGTTCGTGATTATTAGAAGACGAACGTACATGGTTATTCTAGGTTGGAGTGTGCTGTGCTTTGCCTGGGGTGTCATAGCCCCTATGGAGGCTGAATATCCATTCAGGGGATGGCTTCTTTAAGACTATGATGTTGGGGGTAGAGGTGAGGGTAATTAGTCATTTTCTCTTTAGAACAACGAAGGTATCGAGACGTTTCTGTAATCGAGTTGTGAGAAAGCTTGTCCTTAACTTCAATATCTCCAAGGAGGAGGCAATAGATCGAGTTAATTCCTTCTGGGGCCATCTCGAAGAGATCGGTGATGACAGCATTATTTATCATGAAACTTCTGATTACTGGTCTAAAACAATCTATTACGGCCCGGATTATTGGTGGACGAAGATAGAAGTGCCTCAGCCTTATGAGAAGGTTGATAGAAAGTTAGGGCAAGACAGATGAGGATAGATTATGGGGGATAAGATGATTGCAACGAGTAAGAATAATGAGATTTATGCCTTTTTTATAATTTGGTTCATAAGTACGATTCATTACCTTGATGTGGAGTCCAGAGACTGGATGTCTGTTGGCTTTCCGATGTTGAAGGTTTTAATAGTAATCGGTATTACGGCCATCCTCTCCTCTATCATTCTATTGCTGAGTTTAATCGTATTGAGATCGATACCGTCAGCTACAAGAGGAGTTTTTTTATTTAGGTCATGGGTATGTTTGCTTCTATTATGTGTTCCTTTTTTAGTGAAATGGATTACTCATGGAAATAATCTATTTACTTCTTACAATATGATATTAAATGAGTCCAAATTGTTCGCTTGGTTAGATGTTACGTATTACTTCATTGTTGTAATTGCCATATTCCTCATCTGTAGAATGCTAAGTAAATTTGCTATTTCTATGAAAATATCTTTCGTATATGTATTGTTCATCGCCTCGATTATAACGATATTTATTGTTGTGAGATCGTTGATGTTGTTGCGGTATGGAGCTTAGCCAGTAACGTGGTGGTATATAATAGAGGAGGATGACCATTATTTATAGAATAGTATATTTCGTATTTGTTCTTTTCCAAATATTCGCCTTATATATGTACTTGAATAAGCAAATTTTGTTGTGGGAACTAATTTACATCACGTTTATTACATCTGTTTTAACTTATTTGTATAAAAAGCATTTTGTTAAAGTTATCAATATGAAGTTAAAGGAGAAGCTAATGAGTAGAAAACTACTATTGTACAGCTTTCTAATTTTTGTTGTTTGTTTATTGCTTGTAAACACTTTAGGGGATAAGTAAAAATGGAGCTCCATGGGAAGATAATGATAAGGATATTTATGAATAGTGGACGATGTCAATTTATAGGCTACTTGAAGCTCAAAGCGCTCGCGGACTCGAAAAGGATTGATGCCAATTGTTAGATGAAATTCAGCTTACAACATTACAAATAATAGCTCTGACATTTATATTTAGCTTTTGGTCGAACAGAAAGTTTTTGATTGAGTTTTGGATACATCCTTTCTTTGAAGTTTTAATATTTTTCAGAAAGATAGATAGAAAAGTTTCACTAGAAGCAATAGTATATAGGACTCTATCTAATATTACTTTGGTGGCATTTATTCTAAATGTGCCATTCAGGATAATAAGTATGGAAGAATTAGCTCTTATCACTTATTGCGTGTTTATTTTGTTTTTTATAGCTGCTGTAATCGAAATGATATTACATTTTCTCAAGTGGATATTCAATCGTTGAATTCGCTTTCATTTTTGCGATTGACAAATTTACGGAGACGGTGGTATAGTCGATTTGTGGGCTCCGTAAGGCGTCACAGCATTTGATGATGAAGGGAATGTTGTATGTATGCAAGGTAAAGTGAAATGGTTCAACGCAGAGAAAGGTTACGGATTTATCGAGACTGAACAAGGCGGAGACGTATTCGTTCACTTCTCAGCAATCCAGACAGAAGGCTTCAAGACTCTCGAAGAAGGCCAATCGGTCGAATTCGATATCGTTGAAGGCGCTCGCGGTCCACAAGCAGCTAACGTAGTCAAACTGTAATCATCCGGCTAGTCTAGCCAACGTATAGATGGTTCTATTGACCATACTCACACTACACATAAGCTCCGGGGCTTCCCGGGGCTTTTTTCTGTGTTGCTTAACATAATCCTTGCGCAAGCGGCATAGCCATGAGAAGAGATGCTGTACTCGGCTGGAAGTATGGCGAATGACAGGAGTGTGTGAATGCACGCAATGGGCATAGGTTAGGAAAAAGCCCGCGTGACGACAAGTCACCAGTCAGGAGGGGCAGCATGGGGAGTGAGCCAGCTACGACGAAGATCTTGGTGACGGGAGCGGGGGGACAGCTGGGGCTGGAGCTCTGCGCCATGGGCGAGCAGGCGGCAGCAGGCGAGCGAGGGAAGGCGCCGCATGGGAACCGCGGCGCTGGAGCAGCCGGCGCCTCGGGGCTCCACATCATCGGGCTGTCGCGCAGCCAGCTCGACATCACGGATCTGCAGCAGTGCCGCGAAGCGCTGGCCCTGCACCAGCCGCAAGCGGTGATCCACTGCGCCGCGTACACGGCGGTGGATCAGGCCGAGGCTGAGCCTGACGCGGCCTACCGCATCAATGCTGCCGGCACGCGCAACCTTGCGCTGGCCGCGAGAGAGCACCATGCCAAGCTGGCATACATCAGCACCGACTACGTTTTCGACGGGACGTCCGCCGTGCCCTATAACGAAGCAGACCGCCCCAATCCTCGGACAGTCTATGGGAAGTCCAAGCTT
Source organism: Paenibacillus sp. GCM10023252 (assembly GCF_042653305.1). NCBI lineage: Bacteria > Bacillati > Bacillota > Bacilli > Caryophanales > Paenibacillaceae > Paenibacillus > Paenibacillus sp. GCM10023252. Next base: position 16,530 of record NZ_JBHSHW010000022.1, on the reverse strand, counting down.
GCGGGAGAGCAACTCGTCCAGACGCTTCATGACCGTTACTTCATCGTGCGCACCTCTTGGGTATACGGCCGCTATGGGAGAAACTTCGTCCAGACGATGCTGCAGCTTGGCGAGCTGCGCGACGAACTCAAGGTCGTGAGCGATCAGCTTGGCTCGCCAACATATACGTTCGATCTGGCCCGATTCCTGCTGGAGCTTGTCCAGACGGACTATTATGGAATCTATCATGCCTCGAACCAAGGGACCTGCTCCTGGTATGAGTTTGCGCAGGCGATTTTCCACTATGCAGGCAACACCCGCACGCAGGTGCTGCCCTGCAGCACAGACGAGTTCCCTAGACCCGCGCCGCGCCCGGCCTACTCCATGCTGGACCACACGGCGATCCGTACGAACGGCTTCACCCTACTCCCGCCCTGGCGAGAGTCCCTGCAGCACTGCATCCACTCACTGAACACAGCCCCCTAACCCCTCTATTACCCATATTCAGAAAATTCTAAATTAATAGAAAACAGTTTGAGACAGCCCGTCTCCTGTGCTATAATAAGGCTATGTAAAGGAGGAGTGTTACATGAAATACAACATTCGAGGTCAACACATTCCACTAACTGATGCACTCAAAGACTACGCTGAAAAAAAACTGAGCCGCCTAGAAAAGTATTTTGATGCACCGATTACCTCCGAAACAACCGTTACACTAGCCGTGACCAAGGGAAACCACAGCGTCGAGGTGACCATCCCGCTCCGAGGCGTCATGCTGAGAGCCGAGGACAAGAGCCCCGACATGTACGCATCCATTGACAATGTAGTAGAGAAGCTAGAGAGACAGATTCGCAAGCATAAGACGAAGGTGAACCGGAAGTTCCGCTATGACGGCGGGATCCGCACTCTTTTCAAGGAGGAAGGGTCGGCGGTACGAGTACTGGATGAAGAAGATGAGCTGGAGGTTGTCCGCACGAAGCGGCATGCCATCAAGCCTATGGACATAGAAGAAGCGATCCTGCAGATGAATATGGTCGGCCATTCGTTCTTCGTCTTCTCTAACGTAGACAGCAAGGAGATTAGCGTCGTCTACAAGCGGGATGATGGGAAGTATGGGCTGATTGAACAGGGCTGACAGGCCAAGCTAAGCTGACGGAGAGCCTTCCCCCCGCGAGGGGAGAGGGCTCTTTCCTGTACGTACAGGAACGAACTCTTCACTACTGAACTATATAATGTTGGAAAAGCCCTCAGTCGCGTTGCGGCGGTGTCTACAAACTGTTACAATTTAAGGCAAACAGGCGTATTGTCGAAAGGGGAAGACCATGCTCGGACTAGTGAAAAAGATATTCGGTGATGCGAACGAGCGCGAGGTCAAGCGCCTCATGCGCACGGTCGAAGAGATTAATGGCATGGAGCCTACGTATACGGCTCTATCCGATGAACAATTGAAGGCGAAGACTGAGGAATTCAAGGCAAGGATTGAGAAGGGTGAGACAGCCGACGATATTCTGCCGGAAGCCTTCGCAACCGTAAGAGAAGCATCCAAGCGCTCGCTTGGCATGCGTCACTTCGATGTTCAGCTGCTCGGCGGTATGGTGCTGCATGAGGGCAAGATTGCCGAGATGAGAACCGGGGAAGGGAAGACGCTCGTCGCGACACTTCCAGTCTACTTGAATGCTCTGCTAGGCAAGGGCGTCCATGTCATCACAGTCAATGATTACCTGGCTTCACGGGATAGCCAGCTGATGGCTCAGCTGTACAACTTCCTAGGCCTAACTGTAGGCTGTAATCTGCACGGCCTTACTCATGAAGAGAAGCAAGCGGCCTATGCATCTGATATTACTTACGGAACGAACAATGAGTTCGGCTTCGACTACCTGCGGGACAACATGGTGCTCTACAAGGAGCAGATGGTTCAGCGTCCGCTCTACTTCGCGATTATCGATGAAGTGGATTCCATTCTCGTCGATGAGGCGCGTACTCCGCTTATTATTTCTGGACAGGCTGCGAAGTCTACAGAGCTCTATTATGCGGCTGACCGCTTCATCTCCCGTCTGCAGGACGAAGAGGACTATATCATAGATGTGAAGCTGCGCAGCGTGACGCTGACTGAGAGCGGTGTGGAGAAGGCCGAGAAGGCATTCGCCATTGAGAATCTCTTCGACCACGCGAACGTGCTGCTCAACCATCATATTAACCAAGCGCTGAAGGCGCATGTCATTATGAAGCGTGACGTCGACTACGTCGTACAGGAAGATGAAGTCGTCATCGTCGATGAATTCACGGGTCGTCTCATGTCCGGCCGCCGCTACAGCGACGGGCTGCATCAAGCGATCGAAGCGAAGGAGCAGCTCAAGGTTCAGAACGAGAGCATGACGCTCGCGACGATTACGTTCCAGAACTACTTCCGGATGTACCGCAAGCTGGCCGGCATGACCGGTACGGCGAAGACGGAGGAAGAGGAATTCAAGCGGATCTACGGTCTGGAAGTTATCCAGGTGCCTACGAACCGGTCTATGATTCGTCAAGACTCGCAGGACGTCGTCTACAAGACGGTGAACGGCAAGTTCAAGGCAGTCGTGGAGGAGATCCTCGAGCGGCACAAGAAGAATCAACCCGTGCTGGTCGGTACCATCTCCATTGAGAATTCCGAGCGTCTATCTGACATGTTGAAAAAGCGCGGAGTCCCGCACAAAGTCTTGAACGCCAAGTTCCACGCCGAAGAGGCAGAGATTATCTCCCGCGCGGGACAAGCCGGCTCGGTTACTATTGCAACGAACATGGCTGGCCGTGGTACGGACATCCTGCTAGGAGACAACGTCCATGACATCGGCGGTCTGCATATCATCGGTACGGAGCGTCATGAGAGCCGCCGGATTGATAATCAGCTGCGTGGTCGTGCAGGACGTCAAGGAGATCCAGGCTCTTCCCAATTCTACCTCTCTCTAGAGGATGAATTAATGCGCCGCTTCGGTTCCGAGAATATTATGGGCATGATGGATCGTCTCGGACTCGACGAAGACCAGCCGATCGAGAGCCGCATGATTACGCGTGCCATTGAATCCGCTCAGAAGCGGGTAGAGGGCAACAACTTCGATATTCGTAAGGTTGTCCTGCAATACGATGATGTCATGAACCAACAGCGTGAAGTCATCTACAAGCAGCGCCGCGAGGTGCTGGGGTCGGAGAATATCCGTCAGGATGTCATGGAGATGATTAAGCCGGTCGTTGAGCGCATTGTGGATGCACATTGCTCATCGGACGATGTGCCGGAAGATTGGGATCTGCAGGCCATCGTAGATTATGCTGGAGGCAACCTTCTGCAGGAGGGTATGCTGACCAAGGAGCAGATCTGGGGCAAGGAGAAGGAAGAGATCGTCGAGTACATCTTCAATCTCGTGACGAAGCTCTACGACGAGCGCGAAGAGCAGCTTGGCGAAGAGACGATGCGCGAGTTCGAGAAGGTCGTCGTGCTGCGTGCGGTAGACAGCAAGTGGATGGACCACATCGACGCGATGGATCAGCTTCGTCAAGGGATTCACCTTCGCGCTTACGGCGGTACTGATCCGCTTCGTGAGTACCAGTTCGAAGGCTTCGAGATGTTCAAGGAGATGATTGAGCATATCCAAGAGGAAGTCGCGAAGTACATCATGAAGGCCCATGTCGAGAGCAACCTCGAGCGTCAAGAGATTGCCAAGGGCCAGACGAGCACGAGCGGCGGCAGCAGCGAGCCGGCAGAGAAGCGTCCGGTGAAGCGTGACAGCAACCAAGTGGGCCGCAATGACGAATGCCCATGCGGCAGCGGCAAGAAGTACAAGCAGTGCCACGGCAAGTAAGCTCGTTAACCAGCTGAGTCATTAACATGGTTAAGCGAGAGGAATGAATGATGCCGCTGTGTGACTTTTTACACAAGGTATCATAATATAAGGTATAATGACCGGCTGCGCCGTCCCTCGTGGGGCGGCGTATCTGGCGATATATAGGGACTATGTAATCTTACAGATTGAGGTGAAGCACAGCTATGTTAGACGTATCAGTGAAGCAAGACCTGCGTGAGATGGCGAAGCGGCTCCAAGAACTCAGGGGGTCTCTTTGACTTAGATCTGAAGCGGGAGATGATCGCCAACTTCGAGGAGAAGATGACGGCGCCGGACTTCTGGGATGATAATGACCGGGCTCAGAGCACGATTGCGGAGCTTAATGCCGTGAAGTCTGTCGTGGATCTCTACGAGAAGTTCGTCACCGACCATGAGGATCTGCAGACGATGCTGGAGATGGTAGAGGAAGAGAGCGATGAAGCGCTGGAGACTGAGTTAACTTCGGGGACTGCTGGTCTTGTGAAGCGAATTGCCGACTTCGAGCTTACCCTGCTGCTGAACCAGCCATATGACCGATTGAATGCAATCTTGGAGCTTCATCCAGGTGCTGGCGGCACCGAGTCTCAGGATTGGGGTCAGATGCTGTACCGAATGTATACCCGCTGGGCGGAAAAGCACGGCTTCAAAGTCGAGGTGCTCGACTACCTGGACGGAGACGAAGCCGGCATCAAGAGCGTGACGATCTCCATCAAGGGTCACAATGCTTACGGCTATCTGAAGGCGGAGAAAGGCGTTCACCGGCTCGTTCGGATCTCGCCGTTCGATGCTTCCGGGCGCCGTCATACGTCCTTCGCCTCCTGCGACGTCATGCCGGAGATCGACGACAATATCGAGATCGACATCCGCAGCGAAGACCTTAAGGTCGACACGTACCGCGCCAGTGGCGCCGGCGGTCAGCATATTAATAAGACGGAGTCGGCGATCCGGATTACCCATGTGCCTTCGGGCATCGTGGTCTCCTGCCAGACGCAGCGCTCGCAGATTCAGAACCGGGAGCGCGCCATGCAGATGCTTCGGTCCAAGCTCTATGAGCGCAAGATTGAGGAGCAGCAGCGCCATCTCGCGGAGATTCGCGGTGAACAGTCCGACATTGCGTGGGGCAGCCAGATTCGCTCTTACGTGTTCCACCCCTACAGCATGGTTAAGGATCATCGTACGGCGGTCGAGACCGGCAACGTAGGAGCCGTCATGGACGGCGACCTCGACGCGTTCATCGATGGATACTTGCGCAGCCAGATCAAGACGACAACGGAATAGAGCAGTTAGTTGGATGTAGTTCAGTTGTCTGCAGATGAGTGAGTGGAAGGTCCGGCACATGTTCGCATGCTGCCGGACCTTTTTGACCTTGCACCGCAGTGCAGTGGCAGACCGCCTGCAGCGGGCATCTGGCAGCGGGTATGCGCATATGCCTGGCTCGACAATTCACGCACCCAGTCCCACTATCCCTCTCGCTCAGGTGTATGAAGGGTGTGCGGTTACCCACCCCCACTATCCCACTCGCTCAGGGTTATGATGGGTATTGCGTTACCCAGCCCCACTATCCCACTCGCTCAGGGTTATGATGGGTATTGCGTTACCCAGTCTCACTATCCCACTCGCTCAGGGTCATGAAGGGTGTTGCGGTACCCAGTCTCACTATCCCACTCGCTCAGGGTTATGATGGGTATTGCGTTACCCAGCCCCACTATCCCGCTCGCTCAGGGTCATGATGGGTGTTGCGGTACCCAGTCTCACTATCCCGCTCGATCAGGGTCATGATGGGTGTGCGGTATCCAGTCTCACTATCCCTCTGGTTCAGTGGTATGAAGGGTGCTCAGTAACCCAGTTACACTATCCCACTCGCTCAGGTGTATAAAATGCTTAATGGCCTCGACAGCTAGGATTAGACTAAACAGTGCGCAAGTACATCTAATTTAATCGACTGCTGGTAAAGGTCAAATGGTCTGTACAATGCCTGCCTGACTGAAGGGGATAATGGTACTGGGTAACGGAAAGGCACCTGCCTGACCGAAGGGGATAGTGTGACTGGGTAGCGGAAAGGCATCTGCCTGACCGAAGGGGATAGTGTAACTGGGTGGCGGAAAGGCATCTGCCTGACTGAAGGGGATAGTGTGACTGGGTAGCGGAAAGGCACCTGCCTGACTGAAGGGGATAGTGTGACTGGGTAGCGAAAAACAACTGTGTTTCGATGGGTTTTTTATACAGGGGAAGTTGGCATCCTAGAGAAGGTATACATAAGATACGAAGTCCTAATTATTAGAATGCATCAGCAGGAAGAGGGTCGCAGGCACCATGAGAAACAGTATGACGAACGAAAACCGAGGGGGACCTGATAGAGGGGAGCCAGCGCAACCGAAGGATCAGAGGGGCGGTCAGTCCGGGGGCGTAGCCCAGCCGCAGCTTAGGCAGAGGGGGAGCGAGCGTCCGCGAAGGCGTGCTGCCAAGGCTGCCAGTCCGCGCATGGAGGCGGTGTGGAACATTGTGCAGCTGATCATCGGCTCCTTCATTGTAGCTGTGAGCTTCAATCTGTTCCTCGTCCCGAACGGAATAGCCTCTGGCGGGGTATCGGGCATCTCCATCCTCGTGCAGCGAACGCTCTCCATTACACCTGCGGTGACACAGTGGGTCATCAACATCCCTCTCTTCCTGGTGGGACTATGGCTGCTGGGCAAGCGATTCGCGATGAAAACAGCGCTAGGAACCGCCGTGCTCCCGCTCTTCGTCCTGCTTACCGCCCACTGGCCGGCTCCTACCGAAAATCCGCTGTTAGGTGCGATTTATGGCGGGATTGGGGTCGGTCTGGGGTTGGGGCTTGTTTTCCGAGGGAGGGGGTCGACGGGTGGGCTTGATCTCGCTGCGCAAATCCTGCATCGCTATACGGGCATCCCGTTGGGACTTGCCGTCGTGTGCTTCGATGGCTGTGTCATTATCGCGGCGGGCATCATCATCTCACCGGAGATTGCGCTCTATGCGCTCATTGGGCTCTATGTGACGAGCAAGACGATCGATCTGGTACAGAGCGGGCTGCAGCTGTCGAAGGTGGCCTTCATTATTAGTGAAGAGACGGAGGCACTGGCGCAGGTTATTCTGCATGATCTCGACCGCGGCCTCACAAGGCTGGATGGGCATGGCGGCTATACGGGGGCGGGCAGGACGGTCATGATGGTCGTCGTAGGGCAGAACGAGGTGCCTAAGCTGAAGCAGCTGGTGAAGGCGGTAGATCCAGGGGCATTCGTTATTATTAGCAACACGGCTGAGGTGCTGGGCCAAGGGTTCAAGCTGGAGCATTAATGGACAGCTCACGCGGGCACTGACACGGGCACGGGTCTGTGGCTGCTAACCAGGAGTCCTTCATAATGACAGTTAGATTGACGCTCGAGAAGGAGCGACGATTTAACTGTCATTTTTTCATTGTATTCCTATGCATGCCAATGTATAATAATTCACAGTGATGCATGATTCATGCATATAACGAACGGGTTGATGGGAGAGATCAGCATGAGCAGCAAGACCAAGGTAAGAGTGGCGATTATCGGTTCAACAGGATATGGCGGGGTGGAGCTCATCAGGCTGCTCTCTTCCCATCCGCAAGCGGAAGTGACGTCGGTTATCTCATCTTCAAGCGCAGGAGCACCGATTGCTGAAGGCTTCCCGCATCTCTATGAGATTCGAACGGAATTGCTAGATGATATAGATCCGCTCGCGATTAAGGCGAAGGCAGACGTGGTATTCACAGCAACGCCCGCGGGTGTGGCGGCCAAGCTAGCGCCGCAGCTGCTCGCCGCAGGGCTGAAGGTTATTGATCTGTCGGGCGATTACAGATTAACGGCCGCAGATTACGAACAGTGGTATCGCAAGCAGTCTCCGGAGCAAGAGTATCTGGACCAAGCGGTGTTCGGACTATCCGAAGTGTATGGGGACAAGGTGCTTGGAGCCGAGCTGATCTCGAACCCGGGCTGTTATCCAACGGCGACTCTGCTCGGTCTAGTACCGGCAGTGAAGGAAGGCTGGATTGACCCGAACTCCATCATTATTGATGCGAAGTCTGGTATCTCCGGAGCGGGACGCGGCGCAAGCCTGGGTACGCATTACTCGGAGCTGAATGAGAACTTCAAGGCCTACAAGGTCAACCAGCATCAGCATACGCCGGAGATTGAGAAGGTGCTGACGGATGCAGCAGGCGAGCAGGTGACGGCGACGTTCACGACGCATCTCGTCCCGATGACACGCGGTATTCTATCGACGATGTATGCGAAGGTTACGGGTGAGCACAGCACGGCGGACTTCATCCAGCTGTATAGGAACTATTACGAAGGACGCCGCTTCGTCCGTATTCGCCCTGAGGGTAGCTATCCGGCAACGAAGGAAGTGTGGGGCTCCAACTATTGCGATATTGGCTTCCATGTAGACCCTCGCACTGGGCGTGTCACGATCGTGTCGGTCATTGATAATCTGGTGAAGGGCGCAGCGGGCCAGGCGATTCAGAATCTCAACCTCATGATGGGCTGGGATGAGACGCTGGGGCTGCAGTTCGTACCTGCTTATCCTTAAGCTCTGAACGGAACAGGACTAATTCCATATATACTTACGCTTTATTCACCTCATAAAAGGAGACAAAACCAGCATGGGACAGGAGCTATCAGCAGCAAGCATATCTCAACCCTATACCGTCGTGCCGGAAGGCTCGATCACGACACCGAAGGGGTTCAAGGCCGGCGGTCTGCACTGCGGCCTTAAAAAAACAACGAGCCACGATCTCGGCGCGATCGTGTGCGACGTATCCGCGGCTGCGGCCGGCGTGTATACGACGAATGTGTTCCAAGCGGCGCCGCTGCAAGTGACGCGCGAGAGCATCGCGCACGGCGGCACCCTGCGCGCCGTGCTGGTGAACAGCGGCAACGCTAATGCATGCACCGGCAAGCAAGGCGAAGCCGATGCGTATGAGATGCGTGCCCGCTTCGCGGAAGCGGTCGGCGTCGCCGAGCATGAAGTCGCCGTCGCGTCCACCGGCGTCATCGGCGAGCTGCTGAAGATGGACCGCGTACGCAGCGGCATCGACAGCTTGCCAGCCCAGCTGGCAGCCTCCATAGATGGAGCGAACGGCTTCAATCAAGCGATCCTGACGACGGACCTCGTGCAGAAGAGCGTCTGTGTTGCCGTCGAGATTGACGGCAAGACGGTTCACGTCGCTGGAGCGGCCAAGGGATCAGGCATGATCCATCCGAATATGGCCACAATGCTCGGCTTCGTGACGACGGATGCGGCCATTGAACCGGCTCAGCTGCATGGGCTGCTGAGATCCTCAACGGACTTAACCTTCAACATGATTACAGTGGATGGCGATACAAGCACGAACGACATGCTCGTCGCGATGGCGAGCGGACTCGCAGGGAACGCCACGCTGACGCCGCAGCATAACGGCTGGGCAGCATTCGCTGAAGCGCTGCGCTATGTGTGCGAAGTGCTGGCGAAGGCGATTGCCCGCGACGGCGAAGGCGCTAGTAAGCTCGTCGAGGTACAGGTGCGAGGAGCGAACACGGACGCGGACGCACAGGCGATTGCGAAGACGGTCATCGGCTCTTCGCTCGTGAAGTCCGCCGTATTCGGCGCTGACGCGAACTGGGGTCGCATCATTGCGGCGGTCGGCCGCGCAGGTGTGCCGGTTCACCCGGAGACGGTAGATATTCGTCTAGGGGATATAGTGACGCTGGAGCAGTCACGTCCCGTCGCCTTCGATGAGGACGCGGCGCTCGAGTACTTGAAGGGCGACACGGTTGTCATTGCCGTTGACCTGCATATGGGCAAGGGTGAAGCGACGGCTTGGGGCTGCGATCTGACGTATGACTACGTACGAATTAATGCAGCTTACCGGACTTAGGAGCAGAGGGGAGCATACGAGCGATGAGTCATAATGAGCAGCAGCGATTCGTGATGAAGTGCGGCGGCAGCACGCTGGCTGCACTGCCTGCAGCGTTCTTCGACGATCTGCGCCAGCTGCAGGAGTCCGGCGTGAAGCCGGTTATCGTGCATGGCGGAGGTCCCGCCATCTCGGAGACGCTCGCGAAGCTGGGCATCGAGTCGGGCTTCGTGAACGGGCTTCGCGTCACGACAGACGAAGTGCTGGATGTCGTCGAGATGGTGCTGGCCGGCAAGATCAACAAGGAGATCGTCCGGAGGATTCAGACCAGCGGCGCGAAGGCGCTTGGCCTGTCTGGTGTGGACGGCAAGCTCATCCTGGCGCAGCCGGTGGTGGGCACGGCAGAGATCGGCTTCGTAGGCGATGTAACAGATGTGAATGCCGCCATCATTGAGGGCATCATGGCGATGGGATATATTCCGGTTATCGCACCGGTTGGTATAGATGAGCAAGGTCAGCGATATAACATTAACGCGGATACGGCAGCTGGCGCAGTAGCCTCACATCTCGGCGTGCAGCAGATGATTGTCGTCACGGATGTTCCGGGCATTATGCGTACGGTGGACGGGGAGAAGGTAGTGCTGCCGGTTGTCACAGTAGCAGAGATTGAAGAGATGATTGGCAGTGGAGAGATCTATGGCGGCATGATTCCGAAGGTTCGGGCAGCCATTCAGTGCATACAAGGCGAAGTGCAGGAGGTTGTCATCGTGAGCGGTGAAGTGCCCGGCGTGCTCAGCCGAGCGGTGCTAGAAGGCGGAATCGGAACGAGAATCGTGCGATGAGGCTGCAGAGTTAGACTGAGCTCAGAGCAAGCTCAGAGCAGACTCAGAGTTCCGAGCAATCTCAGAGCAACAGACGAATGTTCGTTCAACTATAACTCCGTGGGAGAGAGGCGGTTAGTGAGATGAGTGAGATGAAGGCGGTAGAGGAAGCAGTCCAGTCGAACGCTGCAGCAGTGGCTGCGAGCACAGTGGCAGGGACAGGTTCAGGGAATGCCGCAGGTGCTGCGGGATCCCAGCCGGCTGGCACAAGCGCAAGCGCAGAGGCGCTCCTGCCTACCTATGCAAGATTTCCCCTTACCCTAGTGAAGGGCGAGGGCAGCTACCTGTGGGACGACCAAGGGAAGAAGTACCTCGACTTCATGAGCGGCATTGCGGTCACGAACCTTGGTCATGCCCCGCAGCGGATTAAGGAAGCGCTAGTGAAGCAGCTGGATGAGCTGTGGCATGTATCGAACCTGTTCCGCATCCCGAACCAAGAGGATGCAGCCGCTTTGATTACTGAGAATTCCTGCGGAGACGCAGTGTTCTTCTGCAACTCCGGAGCGGAAGCAAACGAGGCGGCCATTAAGCTGGCCCGCCGCTATCAGCAGCTTGTTGCGAAGAACGGACGGTATGAGATTATTACGTTCGAGCAGTCTTTTCACGGACGGACGCTGGCTACATTGACCGCTACCGGTCAGGAGAAGGTGAAGGAGGGCTTCGGGCCGCTGCCGGAAGGGTTCACGTACATTCCGTACAATGATATCGAAGCATTGAAGTCGGCTGTGAGCGGCAAGACAGCGGCTATCATGCTGGAGATGGTGCAGGCAGAAGGCGGCATTATTCCAGCTCAGCGGGAATTTCTTACCTACATGAAGCAGCTATGCGAGGAGCAGGGCATCCTTCTCATCGTGGATGAGATCCAGACCGGGATGGGTCGTACAGGCAAGCTGTTCGCCTATGAGCATTACGGCATTGAGCCGGATATCTTCACCCTGGCTAAGGGACTTGGCAGCGGCTTCCCGGTCGGCGCTATGGTGGCGAAGGAGAAGCTGCGCGAAGGATTCACCGCCGGTTCACATGGCTCGACATTCGGCGGCACGCCGCTAGCTACCGCCGCGGTGAAGGCGACGATCGAGACGATCGTCGGCGATGAGCTGCCGCAGCGTGCGGCTGAGCATGGCGCATACCTGATTCAGCAGCTGCAAGCGAAGCTTGCCGGCAGCCCGCAGGTGAAGGAGATTCGCGGACTTGGCCTGATCGTGGGTATTGAATGCACAGCACCGGTCGCAAGCCTCATTAAGGGAGCGCAGGAGCAAGGACTGCTCGTCCTGACAGCCGGACCGAATGTCATCCGATTGCTGCCGAACCTGCTCGTGACGAACGAAGAGATCGACCAAGCGGTCGACATTATAGCCTCATTATTAGAGAAGTAGAGGAGGGAATACTCCCCATGACGAATAGTGTACAAGAAGAATTGGCAACGACGATGAAGGGCCGCGACTTCCTCATGCTGCAGGATTATACGCCGCAAGAGATTCGGTACCTAATTGACCTGGCTATTGACCTGAAGCAGAAGCAGAAGGCCGGCGTGGAGCACCACGTCCTGAAGGGCAAGACGCTGGGCATGATTTTCGAGAAATCATCGACCCGTACCCGTGTCTCCTTCGAAGTGGGCATGTATCAGCTTGGCGGGCAGGCGCTGTTCCTTAGCCGCAATGATCTGCAGATCGGCCGCGGCGAGACGGTATGGGATACGGCGCAGACGCTGTCCCGTTACCTCGATGGCATTATGATCCGCACGTTCGCACATCGCAACGTCATTGAACTGGCACGCGGGGCAACCGTTCCGGTTATTAACGGCCTTACAGACTTGTCGCATCCTTGCCAGGCGCTGGCGGATTACCAGACGATTCTGGAGCACAAGGGCCGTCTTGAAGGACTGAAGATTGCGTACGTGGGCGACGGCAACAATATGGTGCATTCGCTCCTCATGGGCGCGGCGAAGCTCGGTCTTCATATGTCGGTCGCGACTCCGGAAGGCTATGAGCCGGATGCCGACGTTATTCGCCAGACGCAGGAGACGGCTGCAGGCACAGGCTCCCGTATTCACGTCTGCCGCGATCCTCGGGAAGCGGTAGCGGACGCAGACGTTGTGTACACGGATGTGTGGGCGAGCATGGGCTTCGAGGCGGAGCAGAAGGAGCGCGAGCTTGCTTTTGCCAGCTACCAGGTGAATGACGAACTGATGAAGGGCGCGAAGAAGGACTACCTCTTCATGCACTGTCTGCCCGCACACCGCGGCGAGGAAGTGAGCGAGGGCGTCATCGACGGCAACCATTCCATCATCTTCGATCAAGCAGAGAATCGTCTGCACGCACAGAAGGCCATCATGGCCGCAATTATGTAAGGGGGAGCAAGGAATCATGGCGAAGGACAAGATTGTGCTGGCCTACTCGGGCGGCTTGGATACCTCAGTCATTCTGAAGTGGCTGAAGGAGACTTACGATGCGGAGATCATTGCGTTCACAGCGGACATTGGTCAAAAAGACGAGCTAGACGGCCTCGAAGCAAAAGCCCTCGCAACCGGGGCTTCCAAGGTGTACATCGACGACTTGCGGGAGGAGTTCGCTCAGGACTTCATCTACCCGATGTTCCAGGCGGGAACGCTGTATGAAGGGCAATACCTGCTCGGCACGTCCATTGCTCGCCCGCTCATCGCGAAGCGCATGGTGGAGATTGCCCGCGCCGAAGGTGCAACGGCTATCGCGCACGGCGCAACCGGCAAGGGCAACGACCAAGTGCGCTTCGAGCTCGCGGCGGCTGCGCTGACGCCGGATATCGCCGTCATCGCGCCTTGGCGCCTTGAAGCGTTCCGGGAGCAGTTCCCGGGCCGCGCGGAGATGATCGCCTACGCGGAGAAGCATGGCATTCCGGTTACGGCTTCGGCGGCGAAGCCGTACTCGACGGACCGCAACCTGCTGCACATCTCCTTCGAGAGCGGCATGCTCGAGGATCCTTGGTTCGACCCGTCCGCGGAAGAGAACGAAGAGATGTATGTGCTCAGCGTATCGCCGGAGCGCGCGCCGGATCAGGCGGAGTACGTCGAGCTGACGTTCGACGCCGGCGATTGCGTAGCGGTTAACGGCGTTAAGCTTAGCCCGCTCGGCGTCATGGAGAAGCTGAATGAGCTCGGCGGCAAGCACGGCATCGGACGCGTCGACATGGTGGAGAACCGCTTCGTCGGGATGAAGAGCCGCGGCGTGTATGAGACGCCGGGGGGTACGATTCTTTTCACCGCGCACCGCAAGATGGAGTCTCTCACGATGGACCGCGAAGTGATGCATCTGCGGGATTCGCTGATCGCGAAGTACAGCCAGCTTGTCTACAACGGCTTCTGGTTCGCCCCGGAGCGCCTTGCGCTGCAAGCCTTGGTTGCTGAGAGTCAGAAGAATGTGACAGGCGTCGTGCGCTTGAAGCTGTACAAGGGCAATGTGATTGGAGCGGGCGTGAAGTCTCCTGTGTCGCTGTACAACCCGGATATCGCTACGATGGAGGCAGATCCTTCACAGGCGTATGATCAAGGGGATGCGACAGGCTTCATCCGTCTGAACGCGCTTCGTCTGAAGGTGTCGTCCGGCGTGGAGCAGAGCAAGCAACAATAATAGGATGGGGCTAGTGTGAGGCTGGGCCGCAGTCATTGTGGAGTCCACAGGTGATGGTGATCGCGACTGCTGTGGCCCAGCACTAGTCTCTCTATTTTTTCATAAGGGAGTGTACGGTGCTGTGAGTAAATTATGGGGTGGACGGTTCACGAAGAAGACGAACCAGTTAGTGGAAGAATATACGGCCTCCATCTTGTTCGACAAGGAACTAGCGGAGGAAGACATACAGGGCAGCTTGGCGCATGTCACGATGCTGGGCAAGCAGGGGATCCTGCCGGCGGATGACGTAGAGAAGATTAAGGATGGTCTGCATCGTGTGCTTCAGCGGCTGAACCGGGGCGACATCGAGTTCTCGGTAGCGGATGAGGATATTCATATGAACATTGAGAAAGCCTTAATGGACGATATCGGTCCAGTCGGCGGCAAGCTGCATACCGGCCGCAGCCGGAACGATCAGGTTGCGACCGACATGCATCTGTGGCTGCGGAAGCGCGTCGTGGAGTTCATCGAGATGCTGGGCAAGCTGCAAAGTGCACTTCTCGAGCAGGCGAAGGCTAATATCGACACGATTGTGCCGGGGTACACACATCTCCAACGGGCTCAGCCGATTCTGTTCGCACATCATCTGATGGCGTATGTGTCCATGTTCGGCCGCGACATCGAGCGTCTGCAGGACAGCTACAAGCGTGTGAACGTGCTGCCTCTAGGCGCAGGCGCGCTGGCGGGCACGACGTTCCCGATCGACCGCCACTTCGTGGCGTCGCAGCTTGGGTTCGACCGCATCTATGAAAATAGCCTCGACGCCGTCAGTGACCGCGACTTCATCCTGGAGTTCCTGTCGCATGCATCCATCATTATGATGCATCTGTCGCGTCTGAGCGAGGAGCTCATCCTCTGGTCGAGTACAGAATTCCGCTTCGTCGAGCTCGACGATGCGTTCTGCACCGGCAGCTCCATCATGCCGCAGAAGAAGAATCCGGACGTGCCCGAGCTCGTTCGGGGGAAGACAGGCCGTGTCTACGGCAACCTCGTCGGCTTGCTGACGGTGCTGAAGTCTCTGCCTCTGGCGTACAACAAAGACATGCAGGAAGACAAGGAAGGCATGTTCGACACCGTTCGTACGCTGCAGGGCGCGCTTCAGCTGTTCGCGCCGATGATTGCGACGATGAAGGTGAACAAGGAGCAGATGCGCCAAGCGGTGAACCAGGACTTCTCCAATGCGACGGATATTGCCGACTTCCTCGTTGGCAAGGGACTGCCGTTCCGGCAGGCGCATGAAGTCATTGGCAAGACGGTGCTGTACTGCATCCAGCAGGGCAAGTACCTGCTTGATCTCACGCTGGACGAGTTCAAGCAGTTCTCCGAGCTGTTCGATGACCGGATCTACGCCGTGCTCCAGCCGGAGCAGGTCGTTAATGCGCGTAACGTGTACGGCGGCACAGCCCGCCCTCAGGTCGAGGGCGCTATCGCCCGCGCGGAGGATGACCTCGCTGCTGTGGACGCGTGGGTAGTCGAGTATGTGAAGCGGAGCAAGTAGCCGCCTGGCGTCTTCATGGCGGGTTAACCTCACGGAACTAGGAGTGAAGCGGCTGGTGCGCCTCAGCTTTTGGTTTCGTGAGGTTTTTTAGGCTGGCTGTGGGGCCGGGCCGGTCAGGCCCGCTGGCCGCTTGGCGCGGCTGCAGCGCCAGAATCTCGCGCTAATGCGCCTGGCAGGTCGCTTGGCGGCGGCTGCAACGCCAGAATCTGGCGCTATAGCGCCAGGCAGGCGGCTTGGCGTGGCTGTAGCGCTAGAATTTGGCGCTAATGCGCCGTGGTGGGCGCTTGGCGTGGCTGCAGCGCCAGAATCTGGCGCTATAGCGCCTGGCAGGCGGCTTGGCGCGGCTGCAGCGCCAGAATCTGGCGCTAATGCGCCTGGCAGGTCGCTTGGCGTGGCTGCAGCGCCAGAATCTGGCGCTATAGCGCCTGGCAGGTCGCTTCGCGGGACTGTAGCGCCAGGCAGGCTACTAAGTGTATGCCGGCGGGGGTGCTGAGGAGCAAAAGTGCACCACATTGGCGCTTGGCGTATGCCGGCCAGAGTAATAAGGAGCAAAAGTGCACCACATTAGTGCTTGGCGTATGCCGGCGAGGGAGATAAGGAGCAAAAGTGCACCAGATTAGTCATCGCCTCTCTAACTCCATCCAGATGGAAGTAGGAGGAGAGGGTAGCGTGACAAGAAGCTAGCTAGTTGGAGGAGCGGAGACACTTTAGCACGGATTATCCGTGTTAAGTCGGTCTGGCGGTAGGCGATAGGAGGGTTTAACGAGGATTCTCCTCGTTAATTCCCCAAGAA